>NZ_JBUEGB010000003.1:0-289905 GCF_054963695.1 Micromonospora sp. RTBAU3-60
TCCGGCGGTCGGCCACGACGGTCACAGGTGGTGCTGGCGCCACCGGCTCCGCTCCGCTTCGGCGGCGACCTCCTCCTCCAGCGCGAGCTGCCGGATCTGGCGCCGCCGGCCGTCCTCGCGCAGCGTCTCGACGACGACGGCGGCCACGCAGAGCACCGACAGCAGCACCACCGCCACCAGCTCCGGCAGCCTGGCCGCCGCCGGCGCCACCGCGACGATCGCCACCACCGCCACCAGCAGCGGCCAGCGCACGGTGCGCAGCGCCAGCAGCACGCAGGCCGCGAGGCTGAGCAGGTAGACGGCGACCCCGCCGTAGAGGACGGTGATCCAGAAGGCGCCGATGGCCTCGCCCCAGGGCGGCGTGCTGGGCGACGCCGACTCGGCGAGCAGGTCCTTGAGCCCGAGGGCGAAGAAGATGACTCCGGCGACCATGGGCAGGTGCAGGTAGGTGTATGCGTTCCGGGCCAGCCGGGCCCGGGCACCCGGCTCCCGGGCGACGTGCAGCCGGTGCTCGATGCCGATCGCGAGGGTGTCGAAGTACGCCCACCAGAGCACCGCGGCGATCGCGATGCCGAGCACCGCGGTGGTCATCACCGGCCCGGTCAGCGGCAGCGCGTTGCCGAACTTCGAGCCGAGCCCGAGCGCGATGATCGACTCACCGAGCGCGAGCAGGACCATCAGGGCGTGCCGCTCCGCCCAGTGCCCGGCGGAGGTCACCACCCAGTAGGAGCCGCCCAGGATGATGCCCGCCACGTACTCCACCAGCACGGCCGCCGCCCAGAGGCCGAGCTGCAGCCCGGTCGCCAGGGCACCGGAGGTGACCCGGGGCGGCACCTGCCCGGCGGCGACCAGCAGCGCCGTGGCGACCACCGGCAGGGCGGCGAGCCGCAGCCAGAGCCGGAACTGGGCCGGATCGGACCGGGCCACCCAGCCGAAGACCGCGAGCTGCGGGGCGCGGACCAGGAAGTAGCAGACGGCGAAGACGAGCGGGCCGTTGAACCCGCCGGGCTGGTCGACGAACGCGCTCGGGATGCTCAGCACCAGCAGGAAGATGGCGGCCACCATGACGAAGCCGACCACCGGCAGCACGCCCTGGTCGGCGCGGACCAGGTTGCCGAGGCCGGCGAACCCTTGCCAGCACCACCAGAGCAGCGCCAGCACAAGCAGGGCCTGGAACAGGCTGTTCCAGCCGGGCCGGCTCGCGGTCAGCCCGGTGACGGTGAGGAACGCGAAGACGAAGACCAGGTCGTAGAAGAGCTCCAGCCGCGTCACCCGGGAGCCCGGGGCGCCGGGCAGGACCACGCTCGCCCATCGGGTGCCGCCTCGGTTCGCCACCTGCGCAGTGTCCCAGCCGCGCCGGGCCCGGTGACCGCGATCCAGGCAGGTCGGCGCGGGGGCCGGCGGCGATCAGACGCCCGCCGTCCTACCCGGATGCGGGGTGCCGGGCGGCCAGGTGCACCGGCACCCGCTACGGACCCGTCTCGGAGACCAGCGGTTCGCGCAGCACCCGTCTGAGCTGCGCCGTACGCGCCGCTTCGACGATCAAGAAGATGATCGAGACGGCGACGAGGACCGCGAGACCCACCAGCCCGGGCAACGGGGCGGTCAGCGGGACCAGCGCGACGAACACCAGGGTCGTGATGCCGCGGATCCGCCGGATGTTGTGCTGGGTCCGCCACCAGAAGGCCTGATCGCCGATCAGATAGAGGATCACCCCGCCGTAGAGGGCGAAGTGGGCCAGGGCGGCCAACCCCATGTCCAGCCCGGGCTTCCGGTGCACCAGCGCGAGCGTCTGGCCCAGACCGAGCGCGACCAGCACGACGCCGGCCACCATCACCAGGTGCAGAAGGGTGTACGCGTCGGCGGCCAGCCGACTGCGGTCGCCCCCCGCGGCGGCCTCCACGGCGCGTTCCCCGGCGATGGCGTCGACGTCGAAGTACGCCCACCACAGCGTCGCCACCAGCGCCGTGCCGAGGACCGCCCCGACCACCACCAGCGCGGATATCGGCGTGTCGGCCACCGCACGTCCGGTGGAGATGATCGCCTCGCCGAGCGCGACGATGACGATCAGGCCGTACCGCTCCGCCCAGTGGCTGGCCGAACTGATCCGCCACTGGCTGACGTTCACCAGGTACCGGCTGCCGTAGTCGACGGCTACGGCGCTCAGCCACAGGGCGATCCGCAGCGGGCTGTAGGGTCCCGGCACGCCGACCAGTTCGGGCAGCAGCGCGGCGCTCAGCAGCAGGAGCACCGCCAGCCCGGCCGCGAGGGCGAGCAGCAGCAGTTGGCGGCGTAAGCCGGGATTGCCGCGCGCGACCACCCAGAACGAGACCAGGTGCAGCAGCCGGACGACGCCGTAGCAGGTCGCGAAGACCAGCGGCCCGTACAGCCCGACCCGCGACGGGTCGTAGAACGCCACCGGGATCGTGATCGCGATGATGAGGATGTTCGCCGCGACGGCGACGTAAACCAGGCGAGCTCCCGGCTCGTCGGTGCGCAGCGCGGTGGACAGCCACGCGAACACGTTCCAGGCCCACCAGAGCACGGCCAGCACCGCCAGCCCGCGGACCAGCCCGTGCCAGGTCGGGTCGGCGGCGATCAGGCTGGTGACCTGGATGAACGCGTAGACGAAGACCAGATCGAAGAAGAGTTCCTTCGGGGCGACACCGACGGCCCGCTGGACGGCGGGCTGGATCGCGCGGTGCAGGACCTCGTGCCGGCCCCGGAAGACGGTACGGTCGGCGAGCACGAGCACGGCCACCAGACCGGCGAGAATCGCGAGCGCGGCCAGCGCCGGCACCTGGGCCGCCGCCGGTATGCCGAGGGCGAGCAGGACGAGGCCGAGCAGCGGCCCGCGGCCCACGATGTGCATCGTGCGCCCTTCGAAGGCGAGCAGCCCGACCAGGTAGAGGATCACGCCGCCGTACAGGGCGAGCAGGGACAGCCCGGGCAGCGGCGCCGATTCGTCGACGGCCCCCACCGCCTTCCGGAGGCCGAGGGAGAGCAGGATCAGGCCGCCGATCATCGGCAGGTGCAGGAAGGTGTACGCGTTGCGGGCGAGCCGTACCCGGGCCGCCCCGGACACCCGTTCAAGGGCGAGTTCGGCGGCGAACCGGGCGAGGTCGAAGTAGGTCCACCAGAGCACGCCCACGACGCTCATGCTGAGCAGGATGGCGACGATCAGCGGCCAGGTGAGCGGTTTGGTGGAGCCGATGCCCCGGCTGACCCCGACGGAGATGATGGTCCCGCCGAACGCGACCATGACGATCAGGGAATGCCGCTCGACCCAGTGTCGTACCGGGATGTCGCGCCCACCCACCGCGCCGGTGAGCACCCCACCGCTGTACTCGATGAGGATCGCCAGGAGCACCAGCCCCAGGCGGGCCCACGGATGGATGTCGACGTCGATCAACCGGCTGGCCAGCAGCCCCGCGAGCAGCAGCAGCGGGGCGGCACCGGCCAGGGGCAGCCAGCCGCGCCGGATCCGCCGCCGGGAGACCGGGTCGGACCTGGCAAAGAGCATCGCGACCAGCAGGGCGCCGGCCCGCGCGGCGAGGTAGCCCAGCACGAAGATGAGCGGGCCGGGCAGCCCACCGGGCCGGTCGACGAATGCCTCCTGAATCGCCACCCCCACCACGAAGATGATCGCGATGAGGCCGAAGGCGACCATCGGCATGATCCCCCGGTCCAACCGGATGGAGTTGCTGAGCCAGGCGTAGGAGGCCCAGCACCACCACAGCAGCGCGAGCAGCAGCAGACCGCGCACGATCCCGAAGAGGTCGGGACGGGCAGCGGCCAGGCTGATCACGTTGAGGAAGGCGTAGACGAAGACAAGGTCGAGGAAGAGTTCCAGCCGGGTCACGCCGCCGCTCTCGGCGACCATCTGGAACCGATCGGACAGTCCCCTCGACCTACCGCTGGCCACCGCTTGAGTCTGCCCGGCGGCGATGCCCGGCGCGGGGCATCCGGCAAGCCCGCCCGGCTCAGGCGATGACGGACGGCTCCCGCCACTGCGGGCGACCGGTGCGGTCCAGGTCGTAGCGGACCGCCGCGAGCCGGCCGACGGCCTCCACCAGGTCGGCGGCGGGCAGCGTGAACGGCAGCCGCAGGAACCGCTCCAGGGTGCCGTCCAGGCCGAACCGGGGGCCGGGCGCCAGGCGTACGCCGACCTCCTCGGCGGCCCGGGCCAGGGCGCTGGAGATCGGGCCGTCCAGCTCGACCCAGAGCGTGACGCCGCCGCGCGGCACGCTGACCCGCCAGTCGGGCAGCCGCTCGGCCAGCGCGCCGACCAGCGCGTCCCGCTGCGCGGCGAGCTGCGCCCGCCGCGCCGCCACGATGGTGGCCGCCTCGGCGAGCAGGTGCACCGCGACGAGTTGGTCGAGCACCGGGCTGGCCATGTCGACGCCGACCCGGGCGGCGGCCAGCCGCTGCACCTGCGGCGCGGACGCCCGGACCCAGCCGATCCGCAGGCCGCCCCAGTACGGCTTGCTCATCCCGCCGATGCTGATCACTCGGGAGTGGCGGTCGAAGGTCGCCACGGGCGGCGGCAGCGGCGTGCCGTCCAGCGGCAGGTCCACGAAGGACTCGTCGATCACCAGGTCGGTCCCGGCGGCGTGGGCCGCGCCGACCAGCCGCTCGCGCAGCTCGGTCGCCATCAGGTGACCGGTCGGGTTCTGGAACTCGGGGATCAGGTAGGCCAGCTTCGGCCGGGCCTGCCGGATGCTGCCCAGCAGCAGGTCGGCGTCCCAACCGACGTCGTCCGTGGCGAGGCCGTGGGTGCTGATCCGGGCCCGGCGGGCCGACAGCGCGGCGAGCGCGTTGGGGTAGGTCGGGGACTCCACCAGCACCCCGCCGCCGGGCGACAGGGCCAGCCGCAGCACCAGGTCCAGCGCGTGCTGGGTGCCGCTGGTGACCATGATCTGCTCCGGGCTGGTCGGCAGCCCCCGCTCGGTGTACGCCCGAGCCACCGCCTCGCGCAGCTCGATGATGCCGGTCGGGTGGTAGCCGGCCCCGCACAGGTAGCGGGGCAGGTCCTCGGCGGCCGCCCGGGTGGCCGGGACGAGCTGCGGCGGGGCGGCCAGCGCGGCCACCCCGAGGTCGATCATGTCGCGGTCGTCCAGCGGGGTCCACAGCCCGGTGCTGGCCACCCGGTGCGTGCCGGGCAGCATGGTCCAGCTGCCGGCCCCGCGGCGGCTGGCCAGGTGGCCGCTCTCGCGCAGCTCCCGGTACGCGGCGGTGACCGTGGTGCGGCTGATCCGCAGCGCCTCGGCCAGCTCGCGCTCGGCGGGCAGGCGTACCCCCAGGGGGAGCCGGCCGTCGGCGAGCAGGCCGCGGACCGCGGCGGCGAGCGCGGCGTAGTCGGGGCTGCGCCGACGGCCGGGCAGTGCGTGCCACTGGCCGAGGAGCCGAGCCAATTGGACGCCACGCACCTGACTCGTCATGGCCACACCTCCGAAATTGGCTCTGTTGTGGGAAAGATTGGCCCCTAGAGTGGCATGCATGGCACCGATTGGCAATTTCCGGTACCGGCCGGCCCGGCGGCTGACCCAGCTCTACGCCGGGCTCGCGCTCTACGGCGTCAGCATGGCCCTGATGATCCGGTCCGACCTCGGCCTCGACCCGTGGGACGTGTTCCACCAGGGCCTCGCCCGGCAGACCGGGCTCTCCTTCGGCACGGTCACCATCGCGGTCGGCGCCCTCGTGCTGCTGCTCTGGATCCCGCTGCGGCAACGCCCCGGCCTTGGCACGGTCAGCAACGTGGTGGTGATCGGACTGGTGGTGGACGGCACCCTGGCCCTGCTGCCACCCGGCGGCGGCCTGCCGGTCCGGATCGGCCTGCTGGTCGTCGGGATCGTCGCCAACGGCGCGGCCACCGGGCTTTACCTGGGGGCGGCCTTCGGCCCCGGCCCGCGCGACGGTCTGATGACCGGATACGTCGCCCGCCGTCCCGGCCGCTCGATCCGGCTGGTGCGGACCGTCATCGAGGTGACCGTGCTGGCGCTGGGCTGGCTGCTCGGCGGCACGGTCGGCGTCGGCACGGTCGCGTACGCGCTCGCCATCGGGCCGCTCGCCCAACTGTTCATCCCGCTCTTCGCGGTGCCCCCGCGGCAGCCCACGGAGTCCGTCGTGGCGCCGTCAGCGGCCGGCACGCCGCGCCCGGCCGGCGAGACGGCGTGATCCGGCGTCCACCCCGCACCGTCACTCCGGGCCCGCTCACGGCCACCGGGTGGGACGGCCCGCACCAGCGCTGAGCTGCGTAAACGGCCGGCGTCGAAACCGGGTGTTTTCTCCGCCGGCAACGCCGGGCATCATTCGTCCATGGGGGAGAACGGATGGCGCTGGACCGACGCCTGGATCTTCGTCTCGCTGGTGATCGCGAGCGGTGCCGGCCGGCACCGCCGCGCGGCCACCACCCGGCGCCCGGAGGGCGTCCGCCTCGCTGACGTCCTCTCCACCGCCGACCACCTCAACCGCGCCATCCCCGAGCGGCACGAGGTCGAGGGCGCGGTCCGCCGGCTCCTCGGCGCGGGCCTGGTCACGGTCACCGACGGCTGGTTCCGGATCACCCCGGACGGCGAGCGGCTGTGGCGCACCCGGCCGAGCGCCGGGGTGGGGACCACGGTGGACAGCGTGCAGGGCGTGCTGACCCGCCGGCACACGCCGGGCACGTCCGACTGGAGCCTCGACGAGGACGACCACGCCGCCGCCGTCCAGGAGTATGTGGTCCGGTCGATCCCGATGCCGCGCCGCTCCCCCGAGGGCCACTCCGGCCGCTCCTGAGCGCCTCTCCCCGACCGGCTCGCGGGCCCGGCGGGGGCGCGGTGCCGGGCCGCTAACCTCGCCTTTGTCCCGGCCCGAGCGACACCGCCGGATCGGCGAGCCGGTGGCCGGTCAGCGCGACACCGCCGGATCGGCGAGTCGGTGGCCGGTCAGCGCGGAGCCGGCGGGCGGATCAGCGGACCGGGTGACCGGCGACGCGCAGGGCGTCCTTGACCTCGCCGACGGTCAGCTCGCCGAAGTGGAAGACGCTGGCCGCGAGCACCGCGTCGGCGCCCGCGCCGATCGCCGGGGGGAAGTGCGCCACCGCGCCGGCGCCACCGCTGGCGATCACCGGCACGTCGACGGTCTCCCGGACGGCCTGGATCAGCGGCAGGTCGAAGCCGGCCTTGGTGCCATCGGCGTCCATCGAGTTGAGCAGGATCTCCCCCGCGCCCAGTTCGGCGCCGCGCCGGGCCCACTCGACCGCGTCGAGGCCGGTGCCCCGGCGGCCGCCGTGGGTGGTCACCTCGAAGCCGCTCGGCGTGCTGCCGTCCGGCGCGCGCCGCACGTCGAGGGAGAGCACCAGCACCTGCCGGCCGAACCGGTCGGCGATCTCGGCGATCAGCTCCGGCCGGGCGATCGCGGCGGTGTTCACCCCGACCTTGTCCGCGCCGGCGCGCAGCAGGGTGTCGACGTCGGCGACCGTGCGTACGCCGCCGCCGACGGTGAGCGGGATGAAGACCGACTCGGCGGTGCGCCGGACCACGTCGAGCATGGTCCCCCGGTCGCTGGCGGACGCGGTGACGTCGAGGAAGGTCAGCTCGTCCGCCCCGGCCCGGTCGTACGCCGCCGCCAGCTCGACCGGATCACCGGCGTCCCGCAGGTCGAGGAAGTTGACCCCCTTGACCACCCGTCCGGCGTCCACGTCGAGACAGGGGATCACCCGTACCGCCACCGTCATGTCGCGAGCCTATCCAACCCTTCCCCACCGGCCGCCCGCCTGTGAGCCCGGCCACGGTGTGAGCAGGGGCCCTCCCCGCGTCACAGCCGGACGAGCATCTTGCCCAGGTTCTCGCCGCGCAGCATGCCGAGGAACGCCGCCGGGGCGTTCTCGATGCCGTCCACCACCGTCTCGTCGTACGCGATCTTCCCGTCGCGCAGCCAGCCGGCCATCTCCTCGACGAACTGCCCGCGCAGGTGGCCGTGGTCGCCGACCAGGAAGCCGCGCAGGGTGAGCCGCTTGCCGATCAGCAGCGCCAGGTTGCGCGGCGCGGCGGGCGGCTCGGTGGCGTTGTACTGGGCGATCATGCCGCAGATGGCGGCCCGGCCGTGCAGGTTCATCGCCCCGATCGCGGCCTCCAGGTGCTCGCCGCCGACGTTGTCGAAGTACACGTCGACGCCGTCGGGCGCGGCGGCCCTGAGCGCGTCGTACACCGGGCCGTCGTGGTAGTCGAAGGCGGCGTCGAAGCCGAGCCCCAGGAGCCGCTCGACCTTGGCCGGTGAGCCGGCGCTGCCGACCACCCGGGCCGCGCCGCGCAGCTTGGCGATCTGGCCGACCATGCTGCCCACCGCGCCGGCCGCGCCGGAGACGAAGACGGTCTCGCCGGGCTTCATGGCGGCCACGTCGAGCAGGCCGGCGTACGCGGTCAGCCCGGTCATGCCGAGCACACCCAGGTAGGCGCTCACCGGGGCGAGGTCCGGGTCGACCTGGCGGGCGGCCTTCGCGTCGACCAGCGCGTACTCGCGCCAGCCGAGGCCGTGCAGCACGGTGTCGCCGGGCGCGAACCCGTCGGCCGCGCTGGCCACCACCTCGCCGACCGCGCCGCCGTCGAGCGGGGCGTCGAGCGCGAACGGCGGCACGTACGACTTGACGTCGTTCATCCGGCCGCGCATGTACGGGTCGACCGACATGAACCGGTTGCGGACCACGAGCTGCCCCGGCCCCGGGGTCGGCACCTCGGTCGCCACGAGGCGGAAGTTGTCGGCGGTGGGCCAGCCCTGCGGGTGGGCGGCCAGGTGGATCTCGCGGTTGGTGCTCATAGCGTCTCCCGGACGGTGAGGGCGACCGCGACGTTGCCCCGGGTCGCGGCGGAGTACGGGCAGACCTCGTGGGCCTGCGCGACGAGCTGCTCGGCAGTGGCCCGCGCGACGGCGGGCAGATCGACCAGCAGGGTGACGGTCAGGCCGTAGCCACCGCCGCCGTTCGGGCCGATGCCCACCTCGGCCTCGACGACCGACCCGGAGACGTCCGCCCTGGTCCGGCGCGCGACGAGCCGCAGCGCGGAGTGGAAGCAGGCCGCGTAGCCGGCGGCGAAGAGCTGCTCCGGGTTGGCCGCGCCGCCGGCGCCCCCCATCTCCTTGGGGATCGCCAGGTTCAGGTCGAGGGTGCCGTCCGAGGTGCGGACGTGGCCGTCCCGGCCGTCCCCGGTCGCCCGGGCGGACGCGGTGTAGAGCACCTGCATGGTGGTCACTGCTCCTTCTGTCGGTGGATCGTCTCGGTGACCCGGGTGAGGGTGTCGCGCAGGGCGACCAGCTCGGCCTCGGTGAGGCCGTGGCCCGGGCCACCCGCCGGGGCAGCTCGTCCATCCGCTGCCGCAGGGCCCGGCCCTGCGCGGTGAGGCCCACCTCGACCCGGCGCTCGTCCCGCGCCGAGCGGGTACGCACCACCAGACCGGCCGCCTCCAGCCGCTTGAGCCGCGGGGAGAGCGTGCCGGGTCAGCCTTCCGGGACCCAGGCCTCCAACTCGACCTCGACCAACTGCTCCGGGTCGATCAGCCCGGCCACCACGACCATCGTCGCCACCGGGCGGACCGCCCCGAACACCGCGTGGTGCGCCCGCCCGACCTCGTCGGCGTGACTCCGGTCCGTCACGTACATCCGGGTCCGGATCACGTTGGCCGGCTCGACACCCACCTCGGCGAGTGCGTCCAGGCCGATGCGCAGCGCCTGCGCGGTCTGGGCCCCGGCGTTCCCCACGTGCGCCACCCGCCCGTCCACCGTCGAGGTGCAGCCGGCGGTGATCGCCAGGTTCCCGACCCGCACCACCCGCGAGTAGCCGAACCGGGCCTCCCACGGCCCGCCGGAGCCGAGGCGGGTGACGACCGGGGACGTCACGCCGCGGCCCGCAGCGTGGCGAGCGCCTCGGCGACGGTGAACGCCCCGGCGTAGAGCGCCTTGCCGGCGATCACGCCCTCCACGCCCACCGGCTCCAGGCCGGCCAGGGCGCGCAGGTCGTCCAGGGTGGAGACACCACCGGAGGCGATCACCGGCGCGTCGGTGCGGGAGCAGACCTCGCGCAGCAGCTCCAGGTTCGGCCCGCGCATGGTGCCGTCCTTGGTGATGTCGGTGACCACATACCGGGAGGCGCCGGCCTTGTCCAGCCGCTCCAGCACCTCCCACAGGTCACCGCCGTCGCGGGTCCAGCCCCGGGCGGAGAGGGTACGGCCGCGCACGTCCAGCCCGATCGCCACCCGGTCGCCGTACTCGCCGCAGACCCGGTCGCACCACTGCGGGTCCTCCAGCGCGGCGGTGCCGATGTTGACCCGGGCCGCCCCGGTGCCCAGCGCCGCCTCCAGCGACTCGTCGTCCCGGATGCCGCCGGAGAGCTCCACCTTCACATCGAGCTGCCGGACCACCTCGGCGAGCAGGTGGGCGTTCGAGCCCCGGCCGAAGGCGGCGTCCAGGTCGACCAGGTGGATCCACTCGGCACCGTCGGACTGCCAGGCGAGGGCCGCCTCCAGCGGATCGCCGTACGCGGTCTCGCTGCCGGCGGCGCCCTGCACGAGCCGGACGGCCTGACCGTCGGCGACGTCCACGGCG
This sequence comes from Micromonospora sp. RTBAU3-60, assembly GCF_054963695.1. Taxonomy (NCBI): domain Bacteria; kingdom Bacillati; phylum Actinomycetota; class Actinomycetes; order Micromonosporales; family Micromonosporaceae; genus Micromonospora; species Micromonospora sp. RTBAU3-60. The sequence goes on from NZ_JBUEGB010000003.1 coordinate 10,579, forward strand.
GGCAACAGGGTGAGGCTCAATGTTCTTCTCCTCGCATCAGGTACGACGGTCCAGGGCGAGCACCACGATCGCCGGCAGGACCAGCAGCAACAACACGACCAGCGCCAGCCGCAGCGCCAGGTCGTCCACCAAACTCCAGATGGCGGCCAGCGCCGCCCCGGTGAGCAGCACGATCGCCGCGCGCTCGCCCCGGGTGTGCCGCCTCAGCCGGCCCGTGCGGCCGCGCCGCAGCTGCGGCGTCAACCGGCGTACCAGGGCCCGCCGCCGCTCCCGGCGCGCCACCCGGCGGCGGCGGACGGCGCGCTCGGCCTCCAGTTGCGCCTGGCGGGCCTCCCGGCGGCGGGCCCGCTCCTTGCTCACCGCGTCACCGTGTTCCGCGACTGCGCGCCCACAGTGCCGTGCTCGGTTCGCGACTGCGGGGCTCGCAAACCCGGCTCACTCCTCGCGCTCACAGTGTCGCCAACCAGTTGCGGAGCAGCGTGGCGCCGGTGTCGGCCGACTTCTCCGGGTGGAACTGGGCCGCTGACAGTGGGCCCCGCTCCACGGCCGCGACGAACTCGGTCCCGTGCTCGGCGGTGGTCACCGTCGCCCCCGCCGCGGCCAGCCCGGCGGCGTCCGTCACCCCGTACGAGTGGACGAAGTAGAACCGGGCGTCGGCCGGCAGCCCGGCGAAGAGCACCGAGCCCGCCGGCGGGTGGACAGTGTTCCAGCCCATGTGCGGCAACCGCTCGGCGGGCAGCCGGGTCACCCCGCCGGGCAGCAGCCCGAGCCCCTTGGTGACCACCCCGTGCTCGTCGCCGTGCTCGAAGAGCACCTGCATCCCCACGCAGATGCCGAGCACCGGACGGCTGGCGGCGACCCGCTCGGCGATGACCGGGCCGGCGCCGAGCGCCTCGATCCCGGCCATGCAGGCGGCGTACGCGCCGACGCCCGGCACCACCAGGCCCTCCGCCTCGGCGGCGGCGGTCAGGTCATCGGTCACGGTGACGTCCGCACCGGCCCGCGCCAGGGCGCGCTCGGCCGACCGCAGGTTGCCCGAGCCGTAGTCGAGCACCACGATCCGCTTGCTCATGCCGGCACTCCGCTACGCCCGATGATCCGCTCGCTCATGCGCCCTCCCCGGGTAGCAGCCAGAGCAGCCCACCGGCGGTGGCCAGCGCGGCGAGCAGCCCCGTGATCAGCACCGCGCCGCGCGGCGCGCCCTGCCGGTACAGCGACCACGTCCCGCCGACCAGCACCCCGGCCAGGATCAGCAGCAACGTCGGCAGCGCCGCCCCCATCAGATCCGCCCTTCATTCGCGACTGCGGTACTCCGCCGCGTCCTCGCGCTCATCAGAGCGCACCCTTGGTGCTCGGGATCGCCCCGGCGTTGCGCGGGTCGATGGCGGTGGCCTCGCGCAACGCGCGGGAGACCGCCTTGAACTGGGCCTCGACCACGTGGTGGGCGTCCGGGTGGCCGCCGGGGCGGGCCGCCCGCAGCACGTCCACGTGCAGGGTGATCCGGGCCGCCTGGCCGAACGACTCCCAGATGTGCCGGGTCATGCTGGTCGGGTAGACCGGCCCGATGTACGGCGCGAGCGGCGGCTCGTCGTGCACCACGTACGGCCGGCCGGACAGGTCGACCGCGGCCCGGACCAGGACCTCGTCCATAGGGACGGTCGCCGAGCCGTACCGCCGGATGCCGGCCTTGTCGCCCAGCGCCTGGTCGACCGCGGCGCCCAGGGCGAGCGCGGTGTCCTCCATCGTGTGGTGGGCGTCGATCTCCAGGTCGCCGACGGTGTGCACGGTCAGGTCGAAGCCGCCGTGCCGGGCGATCTGGTGGAGCATGTGGTCGTAGAAGCCGACGCCGGTCTCGATGTCGGCCTTGCCGGTGCCGTCGAGGTCGATCTCGACGAGGACCTTGGTCTCCTTGGTGATCCGCTCCACCCGGGCGGTCCGGCTCATACAGGGCAACCTTTCGTTCGCGACTGCGGGGCTCGCAAGAGCGGCTCACTCCTCGCGCTCACGGACCTTCTCCATCGCAGCCAGGAAGGCGTCGGTCTCGGCGGGGGTGCCGGCGGTGACCCGCAGCCAGCCGGGCAGGCCGACGTCACGGACCAGCACACCGGCGTCGAGCAAGGTGCGCCAGGCCGCGGCCTGGTCGCCGCCGACCTCGAAGAGGACGAAGTTGGCGTCGCTGTCGGCGACCCGGTGGCCGCGGCCGCGCAGCTCGGCGACGATCCGGTCGCGCTGCTCCATGATCGCCGCGACCGTGCCGAGCAGCGCGTCGCGGTGCGCCAGGGCCGCCCGGGCGGCGGCCTGGGTGAGCGCGGAGAGGTGGTACGGCAGCCGGACGAGCTGCACCGTCCGCACCACGGCCGGGTCGGCGGCCAGGTAGCCGAGCCGCCCGCCGGCGAACCCGAACGCCTTGCTCATGGTCCGGGTGACCACCAGCCGCGGGTGGTCGGGCAGCACGGCCAGCGCGCTCACCGTGCCCGGCCGGGCGAACTCGGCGTACGCCTCGTCCACGATCACCATGCCGGGCGCCTCGTCGAGCACGGCGGCGACCACGGCCGGATCGAGCGCGGTGCCGGTCGGGTTGTTCGGCGAGCAGAGGAAGACCACGTCGGGCCGGTGCGCGCGGACCTGGGCGACCGCGTCGGCCGCGGTGAGGCCGAAGTCGACGCCGCGGGCGGCGGGGATCCAGCCGGTGCCGGTGCCGAGCGCGAGCAGCGGGTGCATCGAGTACGCCGGGGTGAAGCCGAGCGCGGTCCGCCCGGGACCGCCGAACGCCTGGAGCAGCTGCTGCTGGATCTCGTTGGAGCCGTTGGCCGCCCAGAGCTGGTCGACGGTGAGCCCGTGGCCCAGGTATGCCGCCAGGTCGGCGCGGAGCGCCACGGCGTCCCGGTCCGGGTAGCGGTTGAGGTCGCGCAGCTCGGCCGCGAGGGCCTTGGCGATGGCGTCCACCACCGGCTCGGGCACGGGGTAGGAGTTCTCGTTGGTGTTCAGCCGGACGGGCACGTCGAGCTGCGGCGCGCCGTACGGCCGCAGGCCCCGCAGATCGTCCCGGATCGGCAGCTCGTCGAGCGTGGTCATGCCGCCACCTCGCTTCGCTCGGTGCCGGCCTGAGGCCGGTAAGGGCTGAGCTTGCTGGTTCGCTCGCTCCGCTCGCTCACGAGCTCTCCCCCGGGAAGCGCGCGCTGACCGCCTGGCCGTGGGCCGGCAGGTCCTCCACGGTGGCCAGGGTGACCACGTGCGGGGCCACCTCGCGCAGCGCCTCCTGGCTGTATTCCACGAGGTGGACTCCGCGCAGGAAGGACTGCACCGACAGGCCGGACGAGTGCCGGGCGCAGCCGCCGGTGGGCAGCACGTGGTTGGAACCGGCGCAGTAGTCGCCGAGCGACACCGGCGACCACGCGCCGACGAAGATCGCCCCGGCGTTGCGTACCCGCATCGCCCACTCACGGGCGTCCTCGGTCTGGATCTCCAGGTGCTCGGCCGCGTACGCGTCGACCACCCGCAGCCCCGCCTCGAGGTCGTCGACGAGGACCACCCCGCTCTGCTCCCCGCGCAGCGCGGTGCCGATCCGCTCGGCGTGCTTGGCCGCCGGCACCTGCCGGGCCAGCTCCGCGTCGACCGCGTCGGCGAGCGCCACGGACGGGGTGACCAGCACGCTCGCCGCCAGAGGGTCGTGCTCGGCCTGGCTGATCAGGTCGGCGGCGACGTGCGCCGGGTCGGCGGTGTCGTCGGCCAGGATGGCAATCTCGGTCGGGCCGGCCTCGGCGTCGATGCCAACCACGCCGCGCAGCAGCCGCTTCGCGGCGGTGACCCAGATGTTGCCCGGACCGGTGATCATGTCGACCGGCGTGCAGCGCTCGGCGCCGTCCGGGTCGACGGTAGCGCCGTAGGCGAGCATGGCCACCGCCTGGGCGCCGCCGACCGCGTAGACCTCGTCGACGCCGAGCAGCGCGCAGGCCGCGAGGACCCGCTGGTCAGGCAGGCCGCCGTTGTCCTTCTGCGGCGGGCTCACCACCACCAGCGAGCGCACCCCGGCCGCCTGGGCGGGGACCACGTTCATCACCACGGTCGACGGATACATGGCCAGGCCGCCGGGCACGTACAGGCCGACCCGGTCGACCGGCACCCAGCGCTCGGTCACCGTGCCGCCCGGCACCACCTGGGTGGTGTGGTCGGCGCGGCGCTGGTCGGCGTGGACCTTGCGGGCCCGGGTGATCGACTCCAGCAGGGCGGCGCGCACCTGGGGGTCGAGGCTGTCCTCGGCCGCGCGGATCGTCTCCACCGGCACCCGCAGGCGCTCCGGGGAGATACCGTCGAACCGTTCGCTGGCCTCCCGGATCGCCGGGTAGCCATGCTCCCGGACCGCCTCCACCAGGGGGCGGATCCTCTCGACGGCCACCGACACGTCGAGCTGGGCACGGGGCAGCAGGCGGCGCGGGTCACGCGCGCCGCCGCGCAGGTCGATCCGGTTCAGCACCCTTGCGAGTCTAGGCCGCCGGCCCGGCGCCGACCCGCGCCGCCCGCAGGCCGGGACGGTGAGCCGGGACACGCGGGATCGAGCCCGGTCCGACTACGCTCGGACGGGTGACCGCACGGCTGCCGGTGTTTCCCCTCGGGACGGTCCTGTTCCCCGGGCTGGTCCTGCCGCTGCACATCTTCGAGGAGCGCTACCGGGCACTGGTGCGCCACCTGATCGGGTTGCCGGAGGGCGCACCCCGGGAGTTCGGGGTGGTGGCGATCCAGGCCGGCTGGGAGGTCGCCGCCGGGCCGCCCGGCCAGCCGACCCTCGGCGGCGGGCAGGTCACGCTGCACGAGGTGGGCTGCACCGCGGAGCTGCGGCAGGTCACCGAGCTGGCCGACGGCGGGTTCGACATCGTCACCGTGGGCCGGCGGCGGTTCCGCATCGCCGACGTCGACGCGGGCGCCGCGCCGTACCTGACCGCCGAGGTGGAGTGGCTGCCCGAGCCGGCCGGCACCGACGAGGTGGCCGACCTGCTGGCCGCCCGGGTCATCTCGGTCTTCCGGCAATATCTCGGCCTGGTCCGGCCGGACCCGCAGGAGATCTCCGAGCAGCTGCCGGAGGACCCCACGGTGCTGTCGCACCTGGTCGCCGCGACCGCCGCGCTGACCGTCGCCGACCGGCAGCGGCTGCTCGCCATCGACGACACCGCCGCCCGGCTCCGGGCCGAGCTGCGGCTGCTCCACCGCGAGACGGCGTTGCTGCGCGAGGTCCGGGCGGTGCCCGTGCCGCTCAGCGAGCTGGCGGGTCCCCCGGCGCCGAACTGACCTCCGGGCCGGCGGGCGGCCAGCCGCCGTCCAGCTCCGGCTCCGGCCGCAGCGACGGCCACCGCGACCAGCCGGCCAGCAGGGTGTACGTGACGGCCGCGCCGAACGCGGGCAGCAGCAGGTTGCCGTACGGCACGGGCAGCAGCCCGAACAGCCAGTCCACCCCGCCGGCCCGCAGGTCGGCCGGCTTGGTGAACAGCGTCCCGTCCGGCGCGGTGGCCAGCAGCCGGTGGTAGGTGCCGAGCCCGATCCGGCGGCCGACCTGCCAGGCCACCACCGCGGCGCCGAGGCCGCCCAGCGTCCCGGCGAGCAGCCCGGCCGGGCCGCGCCGGCGGCGGGCCAGGAGCCACAGGGCGACCGCGGCGAGCACCCCGAAGCCGAGCCCGAGCAGGCTGAACCAGCCGTCCGCGGCGATCGGCTGCTCCGGCTGCGGGGTGGCGTAGATCGCCCCCTCGGCGGTCTTCTGCACCGGGGTGCCGGGGGCCACGCCCGCCCAGAGCAGCCCGAGGGGCGCGCCCAGCACGGCCAGCAGGACCACGCCGACCAGGGTGGCCCCGACCACCCGGAGCCGGCCGCCGGCGCGGGCGGGTGTCCCCCCGGGCACCGCGCCGACCACATCCGGGTGCCCGGCGAGCGGGTCCGCGCCCGGTGCCGTCACCGGGGTGCCGGCGGGCACCGGCAGGCCGGCGGGCCACTCGGGGATCTCGCCCCCATCGGCGCGCCCGGCGGTCCCGGCCGCGTCGACCCCGGCGTCGGCTCCTTCCGGCCGGCCGCCGTCGGCCGTCGCCCGCCCGTCGCCGTCGGCCGGCACGTCGGCGCCGGACCCGGCGAACGACCGGTCGGCGCCGGCCTGCCCGGCCGCGTCGGACGTGCCGGCCGGCCGGTCGCCGGCCGGGTCGGGCCGGGGGGAAGGCTCCGGGCCGCCGGACGGGCGGGCGGCGGCGTCGGACGCGCCGGGACGGTCGGCGGCCCGCTCGGGATCAGGGGTGTCCGGACTCACCCGGTGATCCTCTCAGGCGGCGGGCCGGCGCGGGGCGGCGGTGGCGGTCAGCGGGCGAACGGCTCCAGCATCACCGCGGCGGCTTTCAGCCACGCCTGCCGGGTCTCCGCCTGGAGCTGGTGGTGGTCGATCGAGGAGCCGGTCTCCAGCGCCGGGTCGTAGGGCACCACGGTGACCGCCCGGGTCCGGGTGGCGAAGTGCCGTTCCAGGTCATCCTGGATCGAGGTGCGCCCCGGCGTCGGGCAGGAGATCAGGGTCACCGCGTTGTCGGCCAGCTCGCCCATCCCCACCTCGTGCAGCAGGTCGAGCATCCAGTCGGCGCTGAACGCGGCGTCCTCGCGGGGCACGGTGGTCACCACGAGCTGGTCGGCGGCCTGCATGACGGTACGCCAGTTCGGGCTCTCCACGTTGTTGCCGGTGTCCACGCAGACCACCTCGTGGGTACGCCGCAGCAGCTCCAGCACCCGCTTGACGGTGAACTGGTCCAGCCGCTGGGCGAACCGGGGGCTCTCCTCGCCGGCCAGCACGTCGTACGAGCCGTCGGAGGCGTGCCGCAGGTAGTCGTCGAGGTGCTCCAGCAGGGCGGCGCCCTCCAGGATCTCGATCTGGGCGAGATCGTGGATCAGGTGCCGGATGGTCCGGGCGTGCCGGGCGCTGCCGGCGCGCAGGCCGAGGGTGCCACGCAGCTCGTTGTCGTCCCAGGCGAGCACGCCACGGCCGCGGACGCTGCCCACGGTGGCCGCGGCGAGCACGGTCGCGGTGGTCTTGTGCACCCCGCCCTTGGGGTTGGCGAAGGCGAGCACCCGGGGGCGGCCCAGCTCGCGGCGGAGCACGCCGACGGCCCGCTCCACCTCGTCCTCCGGCTTCGGGGCCCGCCACTCGACCCGGGCCGGCTCGACCCGGGCCGGGTAGCCGTCCGCTGGCGGCCGCTGCACGGGGACGGGTGGGACCGGCGCCGCCGGCTGGTGGTTCTCCGGCCGGTAGCGGCCCCGGTCCAGCAGCGCGTACCGGGACTCCACCGGTGGCGGGTCGGGCCGGTGGCCGGGCTCCAGCAACCCGTACCGGGGCTCGACGGGGGCGGTGGCCCGGCCGCGCGGCTCCGGGTCCCGCTGGCCCGGCTCCGGCTCGGCGCGATACGTCGGCTCGGCCCGCCAGGACGGCTCGGCGCCGCCCGGGTGCCCCGGCTCCGGCTCGGCGCGGTACGTCGGCTCGGCCCGCCAGGACGGTTCGGCGCCGCCCGGGTGGCCCGACTCCGGCTCGGCCCGGTACGTCGGCTCAGCGCGCCAGGAGGGCTCGGAGCGGTGGTCCGGCTCGGCGCGGTACGGGGGCTCCGCCCGGCCCACCGGCTCGCCGCCGTATCCCGGTTCGAGTCGGTGGGCCGGCTCCACCCGGTAGGTCGCCTCGACCCGGTAGGGCGGCTGCTCGGCGCCGTACGGCGGCTCGGCGGGGCGCCCGACGGCCTGCGCGCGGCCGGTCCAGCCGGTGCCGGCGGTGCGCCGGGGCAGCGGTTCGGCAGGGGGTGGGGGCTCGGCGGGGCGGTGGTCGGCGTCGATCTGTTCCGCGCCGCGGGGGCCGTGCCGGGCCCGGTCGAGCAGCGCCCGCCACCGCGGTGCCGGCTCAGCCTGCCGACCCCAGCCGGTTTCGCTGCCGTCCAAGGCTTCGTCCTCCCCAGCCGTCGATCTCCGCCTGACAGGCTACGAACGAAACCCTATTCAAACCACACCCCGGTGCGCACATCCCCCCGGTGGCCCTCCTCACCGTCGCATCGGCCGACGACCCGTCGCCGGCACGTCTCAGGAGGTGGGAGCGGGAATCGGGGGTCCCGGACCGGCCGCCGGGCCGCCGGAGGACGGTGCGGATCCGCGCACCGTCGGCGCGGCTTCCGACGTATCGCCCACGCCGGTGGCGCCCGGGGTCGGCCCGGCCAGCCCGGTGTCGACCGGCGGCCGGGCCACATCCTCCTGCTCCGGCAGCGGTGGCGTGAACACCGTGCGGTCCAGGCGGCGCACCTCCGGCGCCGGGTCTACCCCCCGTACGCCGGGGCGGGCGGCCAGGGCCCGCAGCGCCGCCGGGGCGTCCCGGACCACCGCGGCGTAGACGCAGGCGCAGGCCGACCGGTAGGCGGCCGCCTCCTCGGCCGAGACCGTCGCGCCCGTGTCGTACACCCGCCGCAGCTCGGGATCGGCGGTGGCGGCCGGGGCGGTGGCGCGCGACCGGTAGTCGGCGGCCTCCCGGTCCTTTCGGGCGGCCACCTCGGCCATCCCGGCGACCACGTCGTCGGGGACCCGCAGGGTGGCGATCCGGACGATCTCGGTCTGCCGCCCGGACAGCGGCACCCGGGCGACCACCGCCGAGACCGGGGTCGCGCCGAGCGCGGTGGCCAGCTGCGCCGGCGTCAGGTACGACGCGAACGAGACCAGGGCGTAGTCGCCCGGACCGGGGCTGGCCGGCCCGGCCAGCGCGGCCAGTTCGGCGGCGCTGGCGCGCAGGTAGGCCGGGATGGCGTCGCCGTCGGCCACCCCGACCCGGGTGACCTCGCCGACGGTGCGGTCGCCCACCGGCTCCCGGCGGCGGTCCCAGGCGGCGGCGACCAGCACCGCCAGCGCGCAGGCCAGCGCGATCCAGGTGAGCGGGCCGGACCGCGACCGTCCGCGCCGGGTCGGGCGCGGCGGTACGTCGGCGGGTGGGGTGCTGTCCGGATGGTCCATGGGGCGGGTCAGTCGCGGAGGATCTCCAGCGCCCGGGCCAGGTCGTCCGGGTAGTCGCTGACGAAGGTGACCTCCTCGCCCGTCTGCGGGTGCACGAAGCTCAGCGAGCGGGCGTGCAGCCACTGCCGGGCCAGCCCGAGGCGGGCCGCCAGGGTCGGGTCGGCGCCGTAGGTGAGGTCGCCCACGCAGGGGTGCCGCAGGGTGGAGAAGTGCACCCGGATCTGGTGGGTCCGCCCGGTCTCCAGCCTGACGTCGAGCAGACTGGCCGCCGGGAACGCCTCCAGCGTGTCGTAGTGGGTGACGCTCGGCTTGCCGCCGGAGACCACCGCCCAGCGGTAGTCGTGGTGCGGGTGCCGGTCGATCGGCGCGTCGATGGTCCCGCGCAGCGGGTCCGGGTGGCCCTGCACGACGGCGTGGTAGCGCTTCTCCACCTCGCGGTACTTGAAGGCCCGCTTCAACGCGGTGTACGCCTGCTCGCTCTTGGCCACCACCATGATCCCGGTGGTGCCCACGTCGAGCCGGTGCACCACGCCCTGCCGCTCGGCGGCGCCGCTGGTGGAGATCCGGTGGCCGATCGCGGCCAGCCCGCCGATGACGGTCGGCCCGGTCCAGCCGGGGCTCGGGTGGGCGGCCACCCCGACCGGCTTGTCCACCACCACGATGTCGTCGTCGGCGTGGACGACGGTCAGGCCCTGCACGGCCTGCGGCACCACGGTGGGCGGGGCGACCGGCGCGGGCAGCGTCACCTCCAGCCAGGAACCCGCCTTGACCTTGTGCGAGTTGGGCCGTACGACGCCGTCGACCAGCGCGTCCCCGGCGTCGACCAGGGCCGCCGCGGCGGTCCGGGAGAGCCCGAACAGCCGGGACACGGCCTGGTCCAGCCGCAGGCCCTCGAGACCGTCCGGGACGGGCAGCGACCGCTGGTCGCCGCCGGCGGCGAAGACGGAGGTCACGCCCGCTCCCGCTGCTCGCCGGTGGCGGCCCCGGTGACGTCCGCCTGCTCCGCCGACCCGGCGCGGGCCCGGCTGCCGTCGCGCTGCCGGCCGGTCAGCTCCAGCACCACGGCCAGCACCACCCCGCAGACCAGGGAGCTGTCGGCCAGGTTGAACACCGGCCAGACCTGCCCGTACGGGTCGAAGAGGCTGATCATGTCGACCACATGGCCGACGAAGTGCCCGGGGGCCCGGAAGATCCGGTCGGTCAGGTTGCCGAGCGCGCCACCGAGCACCAGGCCGAGCGAGACGGCCCAGGGCAGCGAACGCAGCCGCAGCGCCATCCAGCCGATCCAGGCGATCACGCCGATGGTGACCAGCGGGAAGACCCAGGTGTGGCCGGAGCCGATGCTCCAGGCCGCGCCGCTGTTGCGGGTGAGGGTGAGGTAGACGGTGCCGCCGAGCACGGACACCGGGCCCCGGCCGGTCAGCGACGAGAGGGCGAGCTGCTTGGTGGCCAGGTCGGCGAGCAGCGCGAACAGGGCGACGCCGAGGAGAAGCCCGGTCGCCCTGCGGCGGGACACCCCGGCGCGCGACTCAGCGGTGCCGGACCCGGCGGGCGGTGCTGCGGTCATCTGCTCCCCATCGACGCTCCCGACGGTGGCCCCCACCGTCTCCGACCAGCCGCCGGGGAGCGGACCTCAGCGCCGCTCCTCCAGCTGCTTGCAGGTCACGCAGAGGGTGGCCGACGGGAACGCGGCGAGCCGCTCCACCGGGATCGGGTTGCCGCACCGCTCGCACCAGCCGTACCCACCCTCGTCGAGGCGCTCCAGTGCGCGCTCGACCTGCGTGATCCGCTCCTTGATGCTGTTGGCGAGAGAGATCTCCTGCTCCCGCTCGAACGTCTTGGTGCCGGTGTCGGCCTGGTCGTCCCCGGCCGAGTCGGTCAGCCGATCGCGCTGCAGCTCGGTGATCTCGCTCAGCGTCTGATCGTACTCGGCGTTGAGCTCGTCCCGCCGCGCCGCCAGAGCGGCCCGGATCTTCTCGGTCTCCGCCGCGCTGCGGGTGGCCTTCGCCACCGGCTTGCGGCCGGCGGTTTTGGTGTCGGCTGGCTTCGCCATCGTCAGCTCCCTTGGCCGCGTGCCGCGGCGGTCGGCGGTGCCTGGGCAGGGGACGCCGCCGCGGGTGTCCCCCAGGTGCAAAAACGGGCGCACGGCGACGAGGGCCGTGCACTCCGGAGGGTGGCAAGAATACGGAACGTACAGGCGTCCGACAACGTGCCGCACCGTCGCACCGCGATTCAGCCCCGAACAGCCACCAATCGGGGCAAAAGGAACGCTAGCAGATCAACCGTCCCGGTCCTCGCCGTACTCGCCAAACCAGCGGGCCAGTCGCCCGCGACGGCTCACCGCGCGCAGCCGCTGCTCCACCTCGTCGCGGACCTCGGCCGTGGCGACGATGAGCAGGCTGTCCCCGACCTTCAGCCGGGTGTCCAGGCCGGGCACGAAGCCCGCCCCGTCGCGCAGCACCAGGGTCACCGAGGCGCCCACCGGCAGCCGCAGCTCGTCCACGTGCACCCCGCCCAGCCGCGAGCCCGGGGGCACCTCCACCTGGAGCAGGTCGGCCCGCATCCGCTCCAGCGGGGCGGTCTCCACCCGGATCTCGGCCGCCTCGGCCGGCGCCGTCACCCCGAGCCGGCGGGCCGCCGGAGCGAGGGTCCCGGCCTGGAGCAACGTGAAGATCACCACCAGCACGAAGACGGCGTCGAAGAGCCGCTCCGCCCCCGGCACCCGCGCCGACAGCGGGATGGTGGCCAGGACGATGGGCACCGCGCCGCGCAGCCCGGCCCAGGACAGGAAGAGCTGCTCGCGCGGGCGGATCCGGAACGGCAGCGCGGCGACCGCCACCGACAGCGGGCGGGCCAGGAGCAGCAGGGCCAGCCCGGTGACCACGGCCGGCAGCACCGCCGCGTCCAGCCGGCTCGGCGAGACCAGCAGGCCCAGCAGGACGAACAGGCCGATCTGCGCCAACCAGGCCAGCCCGTCGGCGAAGCCGAGGATGGCCTGCCGGTGCGGCAGCCGGGCGTTGCCGAGCAGCACCCCGGCGACGTAGACGGCGAGGAAGCCGGAGGCGTGCAGCACCGCGCCGGCCGCGTACGCCAGCACCGTGAAGCCGACCACGGCGATCGGGTAGAGCCCGGCCGACGGGAGCGCCGCCCGGCGCAGCGCGTACCGGCCGGTGATCCCGGAGGCCACCCCGACCGCCGCGCCCATGCCCAGCTCGTAACCGACCAGGAGGACCTCGTACCACCACGGGTGGGCGTCCGTGACCCCCCGGGAGAGCAGCAGCACCACGATCACCACCGGGGCGTCGTTCATGCCCGACTCGGCCTCCAGGGTGGCCACCAGGCGGGGCGGCAGGCGCAGCCGGCGCAGGGTGGCGAAGACGGCCGCCGCGTCGGTCGAGGAGAGCACCGCCCCGTAGAGCAGGGCCAGCCGCCAGTCCAGCCCGAGCAGGAGGTGCACCACCAGCCCGACCACCAGGATGCTGACCAGCACGCCGACCGTGGAGAGCGCGGCGGCCATCCCGAGCACCGGGCGCAGGGTGCTCCACCGGGCGGTCAGCCCACCCTCCGCGATGATCACGATGAGGGCCATGAACCCGAGCACTCGGGTCAGCTCGACGTCGTGGAACCGGATGCCCAGCCCGGCCTCGCCGATCGCCACCCCGAGCGCGAGGTAGACCAGCAGACTGGGCACGCCGAGCCGGGTGGAAAAGCGCACCGCGCCCACGGCCACCAGCAGGACGGCCGCGCCGAGCAGCAGCGCGAGATCGAGCCCGGGGGTCATCCGCGGCCGGCCCGGGCGGTCCTCACTCGGCCGATCCGTCGCGCAGCCGGCGCAGCACGTCGGGCAGCCCGGCGGCCGGGCGCTCGACGAGGAAGAGCTTGTCCCGGCTGGCCGCGCCGGCGCGCAGGGAGACCGCCGCCGGCCGGACCCCGAGGGCGTCGGCCAGGGCCCGACGGGCCGCCTCGGTGGCGCGCCCGTCCACGGCGGGGGCGTGCACGGCGATGACCAGGGCCGGCCCGTGCGGGCCGTCGAAGCGTCCGCCGACCCGGGCCCGGGCGGCGCCGGGTTTCACGCGTACGGCGACGGTGAGCGGGGCGTCCATGGTCATCCTCGGCCGGGCCGGGCGTCGGCGAGCAGGACGGTGGCCGGCGCGCAGCGGGCGCACGGGGTGAAGCCGAGCCCGACCGCCTCGGCGACGGGCAGCGGTTCGTCGTCCCGGCCGACCAGGTGGGGGCAGCCGGGCAGGTGGAAGCGCGGGTGGCCGTCGACCACCCGGACCTCGGCGTCGAGCCGGGCCAGCCGGGCCAGGTCCGGGGCCGACAGGTCCTGCGCCGAAGGGTCGCCGTCGAACGGGCCGTCGGCCGCCGGCGAGGTGGGCGCCGGGGCGTCCGGCGCCGGATCGACCTGGTCGGCGGACGGCTCCCGCGGGCCGGGCGGCGGGTACCCCTCGCGCGGGGAGTAGGCCTGCGGCGGCGGGTCGTCCCGGTCGGTCACCGGCGGCTCGGGTGGTTGCCGCCACCCGGGTGCACCGGTGCCGACCGTCGACGGGATGTGCTGGACCGGGATCTCCGGCTCACCGACCCGCGGGTCGTACGGCGGGCCGTCCGACCCGGTCCGGCCGCGGTTGCGCGGCCCGGCCCCCCGATCCGCCGTGCCCCGGCTGGCGGCCGCCTGGCGGGTGCCCGCGACCAGGGCGACGGCGGCCAGCAGGCTGACCGCGATGGAGGTGATCAGCAGCGGACTGGACCCGTTGGCCAGCCCGGCCACCAGGAGCACGACCGCGACGAGGATGAGCAGGATGCTGGCGACTATCACGGCTCACCCCCGCCGCGTCGTGTCGGGCTGCGCGTCCGGCGGCCGTCGTGCGGACGGCCGCCGGTGGCGGATCAGCGGCCGGACTCGATGGAGCCCGCGCGGCCGCCGCCGTAGGAGCCGGCGAGGCCGGCGGTGGCGAGGCCGTTGCTGCCCCCGCCGGAGCGGACGCTCTCGGTGCGGTTCATCTCGGCCTCCAGGCCCTGGCCGCGACCGTCGAGGTCGCGCAGCTGGCTCTCCAGGTAGGCCTTGAGGCGGGTGCGGTACTCGCGCTCGAACTGCTTGAGCTCCTCGATGTGCTTCTGCAGCGCGGTGCGCTTGGCGTCCAGGCCGCCCATGGCCTCCTGGTGCCGCTGGCGGGCGTCCCGCTCGAGGGCGTCGGCCTTGGCGCGGGCCTCGCGGGTGACCTCCTCGGCCTTGGTACGGGCCTCGGAGAGCAGCTGGTCGGCCTCGCGGCGGGCGTCCGACACGTGGTCGTCGGCGGTCCGCTGGGCCATCATCAGCACCCGCAGCGCCTGCTGCTCGCCGTCGCCGCCGGCGGCTGGGCCGCCCTGGGCACGGACCTGCTCCAGCTCGGCCTGCATGGCGCGGGCGGCCTGCTCGGCGGCGGCCTTGTCGCGCTGCACCCGGTCGAGCTGGGCCTTGACGTCGTTGAGCTCGGCTGCGAGTCGGGCGTCGCCGCCGGGGCCGGCCGGAGCGCCGCCGCGGCCCCCGCGCTCCACCTGGGCGCGCAGCTCGTTGTTCTCCTCGATCAGACGGGCGAGCTCGCGCTCGACCTCGTCCAGGAAGGCGTCGACCTCCTCCTCGTCATACCCCCGCTTGCCGATCGGCGGCTTTTTGAAGGCGACGTTGTGGACGTCGGCCGGGGTCAGCGGCATCGAAACTCCTCGGGTCAGTTGCGGCCGCGAAAGCGCGCTGGTCAGGCGAAAGACCTGATCAGCGGATCTAACACGAACTCCATCAGCACGAACAGGATAACCAGGAGCACAAGGGAGGCCAGGTCGATGCTCACGGTACCAATTCGCAGCGGAGGGATCACACGCCTCAACGCCCGCAGAGGCGGATCAGTGACGCTCCACACCGATTCCAGTCCCGCCGCCGCTCCCCGCCCCGGTTGCCAGCGGCGACCGTAGGCCAGAACGGCGCCAAGGACAAATCGGGCCAAAAGCACAAGCAGGAACAGATAAAGGAGCAGATACAGCACCTGGAACAGAATCGACAACACGGCAGGCGACGTCCCTCGGTCGGGCTAGCTCAGGCTGAAAAAGCCGCCCTCAGCGATCTTGGCCTTGTCCTCCGCGGTGACCTGGACATTGGCCGGTGAGAGCAGGAACACCCGGTTGGTCACGCGCTCGATCGTACCGCGCAGCCCGAACGCGAGCCCGGCGGCGAAGTCGACCAGCCGGCGCGCGTCCGCCTCGTCCATCTCGGTGAGGTTGATGATCACCGGCACCCCGTCGCGGAAGTGCTCGCCGATCGTGCGCGCCTCGCGGTAGGTGGTCGGGTGCAGGGTGGTGATCTGGTAGCGCTGCTCCTCCTCGGCCGCCACCGTCCGCTCGCGGGGCTGCACCTGCGGGGCCAGGGCGAGGTTGTCCCGGGTGTGGTAGGTGAGCGCGCCGGAGGTCTCCCCGGCGCCCGAGCGGGTGATCGACCGGACGCTGGACCGGTCGGCCCGCTCCGGGCGCTCCGCCTCGGCCCGGTCGACGTCCCCGCCGCGGCTCGAGACGCGCTCGGTCAGCCGGCCGCGGTCGCCCAGCCGGGAACGGGTCGCCGGCGGCTCCTCGGGCTCCTCGTCGTCCTCGTCGGCGAACTCCTCCGAGTACCGGCTCGACCGGTAGCGCGAGTCCCGGTAGCCACCCTTGTCGTAACCACCGTCGTCGTAGGCCCGGTCATCGTCCTCCTCGACGAGCCCGAGCCAGACCCCCGCCTTGCGCAGTGCACCCATCCCCGCGCCCTTCCGTCCGCCGTGCGGCACGCACCCCCGTGCCGTGTCGCTTGATCACGAGTGGGCTTCAAAATGCCCACCGGACCGGATCGGCAATCCCCGGACGAGCGGTTCGCGGTCCGCCCGCCACGGCCCCCGGCTACGGGAACGCCGTTCCTGAAAACAACACTGATGTAATTTGCTTCTTTCGCGGTCAGGCTACCGCAGCGTGGGGCGCATTCCGAGCAACGCGCTGCCGACGCGGACATGTGTCGCGCCATATTCGATCGCGGTTTCCAGATCCCCACTCATGCCGGCCGACAGCGCGGTCGCCTCCGGATGCCGGACGCGGAACCGCTGCGCCACCTCGGCCAGCCGGGCGAACGCCCGTTCCGGCTCCCAGCCCAGCGGCGCCACCGCCATCAGCCCACCCAGCCGCAGCGCCCCGGACCCGGCCACCGCCTCGGCCACCGGACCGAGCCCCCGGTCGGGGTCCGCCACGTCGGGCAGCGCCCCGCCCCGGGCCGCGTCGCCGTCGATGCTCACCTGCACCAGCACGTCCAGCGGCCGGTCCCGGCCGGCCGCCGCGGCGGCGTCGAGGGCGGCGGCCAGGCGCACGCTGTCGACCGACTGGACGACGTCGGCGTACCGGACCACCGAACGGCACTTGTTGCGCTGCAGCTGGCCGATGAAGTGCCACCGCGGGGTCACCCCGGCCGCCGCCACCTCGGCGGCCTTCGGGGCCGCCTCCTGGTCGCGGTTCTCCCCGACGTCGGTCACGCCGAGCCCGGCCAGCGCCACCACGTCGCCGGCCGGGTACGTCTTGGTCACCGCGACCAGGGTGACCTCGCTCCGGTCCCGGCCGGCGGCCGCGCAGGCGTCGGCGATACGCGCTCGGATCCGGGCGAGCCCGGACGCGAGCTCGGCGCGCCGGTCCGGGCGCACCGTGGCTGGTGTGTCGGTCATCGGCGCGGCTCAGGACCCGTTCTTGAGGAAGTCGGGCACGTCGACGTCGTCGAAGAGCACCCGGCGCGGCGACTGCTGCGGGGTCGGCATGGTGGTCGGCGGCGTCACCGGCGTGTTCGGCTGGGTCGGCTGGTTCTGGTTGGTCTTGCGGGCCGGCTCGACCGCCTTGTACGCGGGCGCACCCCCGTCGAAGCCCGCCGCGATCACGGTCACCCGCACCTCGTCGCCGAGCGCGTCGTCGATGACCGCGCCGAAGATGATGTTGGCGTCCGGGTGGGCCGCGTCGGTGACCAACTGCGCCGCGTCGTTGATCTCGAACAGGCCCAGGTCGGAGCCGCCGGCGATGGAGAGCAGCACGCCGCGCGCGCCGTCCATGCTCTGCTCCAGCAGGGGGCTGGAGATGGCCGCCTCGGCCGCCTCGACCGCGCGGTTCTCGCCGCGGGCGCTGCCGATGCCCATCAGCGCGCTGCCGGCGCCGCTCATCACGCTCTTGACGTCGGCGAAGTCCAGGTTGATCAGACCCGGCGTGGTGATCAGGTCGGTGATGCCCTGGACACCGGAGAGCAGCACCTGGTCGGCGGTGCGGAAGGCGTCCATCATGGAGATGTTGCGGTCGCCGAGCGCG
The DNA here is from genome assembly GCF_054963695.1 of Micromonospora sp. RTBAU3-60. Taxonomy (NCBI): domain Bacteria; kingdom Bacillati; phylum Actinomycetota; class Actinomycetes; order Micromonosporales; family Micromonosporaceae; genus Micromonospora; species Micromonospora sp. RTBAU3-60. Next base: position 27,898 of record NZ_JBUEGB010000003.1, read on the forward strand.
AGCAGCCGGTCGTTCGGGATGACGATGAGCGTGTCGCACTGGTTGCGCAGCTCCTCGATGCCGGCCTCGGCCTGCACCTGGCGGCGCTTCCCCTCGAACGAGAACGGCCGGGTGACCACGCCAATGGTGAGCGCACCGAGCTTGCGGGCGATGTTCGCCACCACCGGCGCGCCGCCGGTGCCCGTGCCGCCGCCCTCGCCGCAGGTCACGAAGACCATGTCGGCGCCCTTGAGCACCTCCTCGATCTCGTCGCGGTGGTCCTCGGCGGCGTTCTTGCCGACGTCCGGGTTGGCGCCGGCGCCCAGCCCCCGGGTCAGTTCCCGGCCGACGTCGAGCTTGACGTCCGCGTCGCTCATCAGCAGCGCCTGGGCATCGGTGTTGATCGCGATGAACTCGACGCCCTTGAGCCCAACCTCGATCATCCGGTTGACGGCGTTGACGCCGCCGCCCCCGATGCCGACGACCTTGATGACCGCCAGGTAGTTGTGCGGAGGTGTCATCTCCGGTCCTTTCCCTTCGAGATTGGCATGGGCCGACCCCACACGGCTTGGCCAGATCAGCGGCGGAGCAGTTCCCAGCGAGGGTGAGGGCTGAAACCCTCACCCTCTACTAGAGGCTTAGAGCTATGTCAACCACTGATCTCTTCGGGGCAACGTAAGCGCCGCCGCGCGATGAGCCAAGGACCTTTCCGGCGTGTCGCCGGCGGGAGCGGGGCGGCTCACGTCCGCTGACCGGCGGATCACCGGAAGGTGACCACGTCCGGGGCGCTGACATCGATCGTGTCGGCCTTCCGACCGAGCAGCGCGGTGGCCACCCTGGACTTGTCCGCGCTGCGGGTCGCGTCCCCCCAGACCACCGTCCGGCCCTCGTGCAGCCGCACGGTGATCCGGGCCAGCCCGGCCACGTCCACCGAGACCAGCTCGGCGCGCAGCTGCGGGCTGAGCGCGCCCAGCACCTCCAGCCCGGCCCGGGTGCCCGGGTCGGCCGCGGCCGGCCGGCCCACCCGGATCACCGGCAACCCGGCCGGGGCCTGGGGCACGTCCTGGAACGGGACCCCCGCACGGTCGATCACCGCGAACCGGTCGCCCTGTGGCACCACCGCCACCGGGCTCCGCTCCACCACCCGGATCACCAGGGTGCCCGGCCAGTCCCGCTCCACCGTGGCCCGTTCCACCGGCGCGAGGGCGCCCACCCGCCGGGCCGCCGCCGCCAGGTCCACCCGGGCCAGCGGCGTGTCATCCGGGATCCCCACGGCGTCGCGCACCTCGACCGGGGTGACCAGCTTCGCCCCGACCACCCGGACCTGGCGGACGCCGAACAGGCCGGTGCCCAGCAGGGTCCAGGCCACCAGCCCGGCGACCACGAGCACGCCGGCGGCGACCGCCCAGGGCAGCGCCGCGCGCATCCGGCGCTGCCGGGCCCGGGCCATGAACCGTCGGGTCGACGGCGGGACGGCGTCGGCGCCGGCCCGGACCAGCTGCCACCGCCGCACCGGGTTGCGCCGGCCGGCCCCGCCGTCCTGACCCGGGGTCCGGCCGCGCGCCGGGCCGGGGCTCATCCGGTCGTGGCCGCCGCGCCGTCCGGACCGACGCCGGTGCCGATCGCCGCCGCGTCGCCCGCCGCCCCGGTGCGGGCCAGCAGGGCGTCGAGCAGCTGGTCGCCCATCAGCGAGATCGGCGGCGCACCCATGGTCACCACGACGTCGCCGGGGCGGGCCCGGCGCGCCACCTCGGCCGGCACGTCGTCCCAGGCCTCGACGAAGACCTTCCGGTCGGGCGGCAGCGGCACCGCCGCGAGCAGCGCGACCGAGCCCTCACCCGGCTGGCGCAGCTCGCCCGGGCCGAACACCTCGAGCAGCACCAGCTCGTCGGCGATGCCGAGGGCGGCGGCGATCTCCGCCTGGAGGTCGCGCGTGCGATAGAGCCGGTACGGCTGGAAGACCACGATCAGCCGGCCCTCGCCGGCCACCTCGCGCAGCGTCTGCAGGGCCAGCGTCATCGACGTCGGATGGTACGCGTACTCGTCGTAGACCAGCACGTCGTCCGCGACGCCCTTGCGCTCGAAGCGCCGCCGGACCCCGGGGAACGCGCCCAGCGCCGCCTCGGCCGCCTCGATCGGCAGGTCCAGCAGGTACGCGGCGAGCACCGCCGAGGCGCTGTTCAGTCCCATGTGCCGCCCCGGGATCGGCAGCCGGATCTCGCCCAGCGACCGGCCGTCGATCTCGGCCAGGTAGCGCACCCCCTGCGCGGAGGAGGCCATCCCGCTCAGCCGCAGGTCGGCGTCGGGCGACTCGCCGTACGTCCACACCCGGCGTCCCTCGGCGCGCAGCGTCTCGGCCAGCCGCCGGCCGCCCGGGTCATCGGCGCAGGTGATGATGAACCCCGCGGGGTCGGTGAGCCGGGCGAAGTCGGCGAACGTCGCCTCCAGGTTGGCCAGGTCGCCGTACGTGTTGAGGTGATCCGCCTCGATGTTCGTGATGATCGAGACGTACGGGCGGTAGATGAGGAACGAGCGGTCGCTCTCGTCCGCTTCGACCACGAAGTGTTCACCCGTGCCGTGGTGCGCGCCCGAGCCCACCTCGGAGATCTCCCCGCCGATCACGAAGGACGGGTCGGTGCCGGCCTGCTGGAGCACCATGGTGACCATCGAGGTGGTGGTGGTCTTGCCGTGGGTGCCGGCGACCGCCACCGTCCGGCGGCCGGTCATCGCGGCGGCCAGGGCCTCGGAGCGGTGCAGCACCCGCAGGCCCCGCCGGCGCGCCTCGACCATCTCCAGGTGGTCCTGCGGGATGGCCGACGAGTAGACCACGGTGTCCACCCCGTCGAGGTTCGCCGCCTCGTGCGTGGAGTGGATGGTGCCGCCCAGCGCCCGCAGGCCGGCCAGGGACGGCCACTCCCGCAGCTCGCTGCCGGAGACCGGCAGGCCCCGGGTGAGGAACAGCCGGGCCAGGCCGCTCATGCCGACCCCGCCCACCCCGATCAGGTGGATCCGGCCCAGGTCCTCCGCGGTCATCGTGCCGGCGGGCGTGAACTGCGCGGTGTTCATGAGAGGTACCTTCCCGTCGCGGTGGCGACCGTCACAGTGCCGTCGTTGTTCGCGACCGCGGGGCTCGCAAGCTCACTCCTCGCGCTCACCGAGCCACCGCCTCGTAGACGAAGTTCAGCAGGGCGACGTCGCCGTCGCGCCGGCCGTACGCGGCCGCGGCGGCACCCATCGCGGCGAGCCGCTGCGGGTCGCGGACCAGCGGGATGACCGTCCGCTCCAGCCAGTCCGGGGTCAGCTCGGCGTCGTCGACGAGCAGCCCGCCGCCGGCCTCCACCACGGGCAGCGCGTTGCGCTTCTGCTCCTGGTTGCTGTGCGGGTACGGCACGTAGATGGCGGGCAGCCCGATGGCGGCCACCTCGGCACAGGTCATCGCGCCGCCTCTGGCCAGCATCAGGTCGGCGGCGGCGTAGCCCAGCTCCATCTCGGACAGGTAGGGCAGGGTCACGTACGGCACCGGCAGGTCGGTGGGGATGGAGACCGGCTCGTTGCGGGCCCCGATCACGTGCAGTACCTGCACGCCGTGGCGGGCCAGCTCCTTGGCCGCCCCGGAGACCGCCAGGTTGATCGAGCGGGCGCCCTGCGAGCCGCCGGCGACGAAGAGCACCGGCAGGTCCGGGCGGAGTCCGAAGTGGGCGCGGGCGGCGTTGCGCATGGCGGCCCGGTCCAGGCCGGCGATGCCCCGCCGCAGCGGCACCCCGACCACGCGGGCGTTGCGCAGCGACTCGGCCTGGCTCGGCTGGTGCGGGAAGCCCACCGCGACGTGCTTGGTGAACTTCATCCCGAGCCGGTTGGCCACCCCCGGCGGCACGTTCACCTCGTGGATGACGATCGGCAGCTCCCGCCGCCACGCGGCCAGGTAGCCGGGCACCGAGACGTACCCCCCGAAGCCGACCACGACGTCGGCCCGCACCTCGTCGATCACCTTGCCCGCCGCGCGGGCCGCCTTCCACATCCGGTCCGGCGTGCGGACCAGGCTCATGTTGACCGAGCGGGGCAGCTGGTAGGCCGGGATCTGCCGCAGGTCGTAGCCGGCCGGCGGGATCAGCTCGTTCTCCAGCCCCTTGGGTGTGCCGAGGCAGGTGATCCGGACGCTGGGGTCGTGTCGGCGCAGGCAGTCGGCGAAGGCCAGCAACGGGTAGATATGCCCGCCCGTGCCTCCTCCGCAGAGCACCACCGAACGCAGCGGACCCATCAGCGCCTCCTCTCGCTCGCCGTCCCGGCGCGCGTCCGGCCCCGCCGGGCGCCGCGGGCTGCGGCCTGGTCGTCCTCCCGCCGCGACCGGGACCGGGGTACGGACCCACGGTCCGCCGGTGGCGACGCCGGGCGGCGGCGTCGGCCGGGAAGCGGCGGCAACGGGGCCCAGAGTAGTCGGACCCACCGGGCCGGCGGACGGGCATGCAGGGCTCGGGCCGCATCCGGCTCGGCCCGGGCGAAGGAGGCGAGCATCCCGACGGCCGCCAGGGTGACCACCAGGGCGCTGCCGCCGTCGGAGATGAACGGCAGCGGCACGCCGGTCAGCGGCAGCAGCCCGGTGACCCCGCCGACGTTGATCACCGCCTGGCCGACCAGCCAGGCGGTGACGCCGGCCGCGGCGAGCCGGCGGAACGGGTCCTCCACCCGCCGGGCGATCCGCAGCCCGGTGTACGCCAGCACGGCGAAGAGCACCAGCACCACGGTGCAGCCGACCACGCCCAACTCCTCGGCGATGATCGCAAAGATGAAGTCGTTGTGCGCCTCGGGCAGCCAGGCCCACTTGAAGGTGCTCTTGCCCAGCCCGACCCCGAACCAGCCGCCGTGCCCGATCGCGTAGCGGGCCTGGATGAGCTGGTAGCAGCCCTCCAACTCCTGCTGGAAGCAGGTCTTCGGGTCGGGCGGGTCGAGGAACGAGGTGAGCCGGGTCAGCCGGTAGTTGGCGGCGTCGCGCGAGCCCGAGCCGGCACCCAGGGAGGCGGCGGCGACCAGCAGGCCGACGCCGAGCAGGCCGACCGCGGAGAGGGCGGCGAAGACCCGCCGCCGGACGCCGGCCGCCCAGAGCAGGCCGACCACCAGGGCCAGCAGGCAGAGCATGCTGCCCAGGTCGTTGTACCCGACCAGCACGCAGAGCAGGCCGACCACCGGGAAGAGCGGGGTGGCCAACTCCTTCCACCAGCCCAGCGCGGCGCCCTTGCGGGCCAGCACGTGCGCACCCCAGAGCACCAGCGCGAACTTGGCCACCTCGACCGGCTGCACCGAGATCGGGCCGAGCCAGAGCCAGAGCAGCTCGGCCTTCAGCGGACCGATCGACTTGACCCGGAACAGCGCCTCCAGCGCGACCAGCAGGTTGAGCAGAAGCAGCAGCACCACCGCCACGCCGAGCGCCGGCCGGCCCAGCGCCCGGAAGGTGCGGGCGGGCAGCCGCTGGCAGGCCCAGAACGCCACGATGCCGATCACCGCGAAGACGGTCTGCCGGACCAGCGAAGCCGAGGCGTCGCCGTCCTCCGCGTAGTCCCGGACGCTGGTCGCCGAGAAGACCATGGTGAGGCCGATCAGCAGCAGCAGGCCGGCGCTGGAGAGCAGCAGATAGTAGGAGGCCAACGGCCGGGCCAGCAGGCCGCGCAGCGCGGCCAGCCCGCCGGCGGCGTCCAGCCCGAGCAGCGGGGCCGGCGGGTCGGCCGGCCGGGTCGCGGCCGGCGCCCGTCTGGTCTGCGTGCTGGTGGTGCCCTCGGTGTCTCGTCCCTCCCCCACCCGCCCATCATCGCGGCTCGACCCGCCCGCCCGTGGCGCAACCGCCCGGTCGGCGTGTCGGGGCGGGAAGAGGGAGGGCCCCGGCCGTCGGCCGGGGCCCTGCACGGCCGCGCTCAGCTGACCGCGGCGAGGAACTCGCTGTAGAACAGGCCCAGCGCGATGGCCACGCCGATGCCGGCGATGATCCAGAACCGGACCACGATGTTGACCTCGCTCCAGCCGGCCAACTCGAAGTGGTGCTGCAGCGGTGACATCCGGAACACCCGCTTGCCGGTGGTCCGGAACGAGATGATCTGGATCACCACGGACATCGTGATGATCACGAAGAGCGCGCCGACGATCGGCAGCAGCAGGATGGTCCGGGTGGACATCGCCATGCCGGCGATCAGACCGCCCAGGCCGAGCGCCCCGGTGTCGCCCATGAAGATCCGGGCCGGCGAGGTGTTCCACCACAGGAAGCCCACACAGGCGCCCGCCGCCGCCCCGGCGATCAGGGCGATCTCCAACGGATCCCGGACGGTGTAGCAGTACGCCTCGGTGTAGTTCGGGTCGGCGCACCAGTGCCGGTACTGCCAGAACGCGATCAGCCCGTACGCGGCGAGCACCATCACCGAGGCGCCGGTGGCCAGGCCGTCGAGGCCGTCGGTGAGGTTCACGCCGTTGGTCGCGGCCATCACCACCAGGACGATGACGATCACCGAGGCGACCTTGCCGATCTCCAGCGCCGGGATGTCCCGGATGAAGCTCAGCGTGGTGCTGCCCACCGTCTCGGCGTTGGTCCGCTTGCCGGTGACGTCGTACATGGTGCTCGGGAAGTAGAGCGCGACCACGCCGAAGATCGCCCCGACCAGGATCTGGCCGGCCAGCTTGCCCCGCTTGTTGAGGCCGCCGCTGTGCCGCTTGCGCACCTTCAGAAAGTCGTCGATGAAGCCGACCGCGCCGGAGAACACCATCAGCCCCAGCAGCACCAGCGCGGTGATGGTCGGCTCGACCTGGGCGATCTGGGCGTCCGGCAGGGTGGTCAGGGCCAGGTGGCCGGCGACGTACGCAATCACCGTGGCCAGGATGAAGACCACGCCGCCCATCGTCGGCGTGCCCTTCTTGCCCTGGTGCATGGCCGGGCCCTCGGCCCGGATCGGCTGGCCGGCCTTGAGCCGGGTGAACACCTTGATCGCGATCGGGGTACCGAAGAGCGAAATGATGAAGGCAACCCCGATGGCGACGATCACCGCCCTCATGAAGCAGCCCCCTCGGTGGCGTCCGCGCGCAGCGCGTCGGCCACCTCCCAGGTGCGGTACCGGGAGCCCTTCACCAGGACCACGTCACCCGGACGTAGCTCGCTCCGCAGCACCTCGACGGCCGCCGCCTGATCGGTGAGCAGCACCGACTCTCCTCCCCAGTTGCCTACCGCTGTCGCGCCCTCGTGGATCGGCGCCGCCGGCTCGCCCACCACGAGCAGCCGATCGACGCCCAGCTCGGCCGCCAGCCGGCCGACCTGCTGATGTCCCTCCCGTTCGAAGTCGCCCAACTCGGCCATGTAGCCGAGCACGGCGAGGGTACGCCCTTCCCCCCGCATGCTCGCCAGCGCCCGGAGCGCGACGCCCATCGAGGCCGGGTTGGCGTTGTACGAGTCGTCGATCACCGTGACCCCGTCGGGACGCTCGAAGACGTCCATCCGGCGGGTGGAGACCAGGCCCAGTTCCCCCAGGGCGGCGGCCAGCTCGGCCAGCGGCATTCCCAGCTCGCGGGCGACCGCCGCGGCGGCCAGCGAGTTGGAGACCTGGTGCCGGCCGGTCAGCCCCAGCCGCACCGGCACGCTCCCCTCCGGGGTCACCAGCGTGTACGACGGCCGTCCCCGCCCGTCCAGCGTCACGTCCACCGCCCGCACGTCGGCCCGCGCCGACTCGCCGTACCGGACCACCCGCGCCCCGGTACGCGACGCCATCGCGTCGACCAGCGGGTCGTCGGCGTTCAGCACGGCCAGCCCGTCGGCGGGCAGCGCCTCGACCAGCTCACCCTTGGCCAGGGCGATGGTCTCCACCGAGCCGAACTCGCCGATGTGCGCGACCCCGACGTTGAGCACCACCGAGATGCGGGGCGGCACCACCTCGCACAGGTAGCGCACGTGCCCCACCCCGCGGGCACCCTTCTCCATGACCAGATATCGGGTCTCCGGGCCGGCCTGCAACGCGGTGTACGGGTGCCCCAGCTCGTTGTTGAACGAGCCGGGCGGCGCCACGGTCGGGCCGAGCCGCACGGCGAGCTGGGCGATCAGGTCCTTGGTGGTGGTCTTGCCGGAGGAGCCGGTCAGCCCGATCACGGTCAGCTCGGGCAGCCGGTCGACCACCGCGCGGGCCAGCCGCCCCATCGCGTCGAGCGCGTCGGCGACCAGCACCATCGGCACGCCGGGCACCTCGCGGGTGCCGAGCACGGCCACCGCGCCGGAGTCGACCGCGGACGCCGCGTAGTCGTGCCCGTCCACCTTCTCGCCGGGGAAGGCGACGAAGAGCCCGCCGGGGCCGACCTTGCGGGAGTCGAACTCCACCGTGCCGGTGACCCGGGCGTCCGGGTCGGCGGCGACCAGCCGGCCGTCGACGGCCGCGGCGACCTCGGCCAGGGTCAGCGGGATCATGGCCGCCCCACCCGGTCACCGAAGCGGACGCGCAGCGCCTCCGCCAGCTCCACCCGGTCGTCGAACGGCAGCACCTCGCCGTTGATCTCCTGGCCGCGTTCCTGGCCCTTGCCGAGCAGGGCCACGATGTCACCCGGTTCGGCCAACCGGACCGCCTCCTCGATCGCGGCCCGCCGGCCGGGCGCCTCGATGATCCGCGCGCCGGTGTTCGCCGCGTACGCCCCGGCGAGCACCTCGGCCCGGATCGCGGCCGGCTCCTCGGTGCGCGGGTTGTCGTCGGTCACCAGCACCACGTCGGCTCCGGTCGCCGCGACCGCCCCCATCACCGGCCGCTTGCCCCGGTCCCGGTCGCCGCCGGCACCCAGGACGCAGATCAGCCGGCCGGTGGTCAGGTCCCGCAGGGCGGTCAGCACCGCCTCGATGGCGTTGGCCTTGTGCGCGTAGTCGACCACCCCGAGCACCGGGGCGTCGCCGCTGACCAGCTCCAGCCGCCCGGGCACCCCACCGCAGGCGGCCACCCCGCGGGCCGCGGTGGCCGGGTCGACGCCGGCGGCCACCAGGATGGCGATGGCGAGCAGGGCGTTGGCCACGTTGTGCCGCCCGGGCAGCGACACGCCGGTCGGCAGGGCCAGCCCGTCCGGGCCGTGCACGGTGAAGCGCTGGGCGTACCCCTCGCCGTCGACGCCGTCAGCCCACCAGGTGGCGGTCGGGTCGCCGGCCGCCGAGTAGGTCACGGTCGCCGGTTTGACCAACGGACGCAGCGCCGGGTCGTCGTGGTTGAGCACCTCCACCTGGCAGCGCCCGTCGAAGAGCTTCGCCTTGGCGGCGAAGTAGTCCGCCTCGTCGGCGTGGAAGTCCAGGTGGTCGGAGCCGAAGTTCGTGTAGCCGCCGACGGTGAACCGGACCCCGCCGACCCGCCCCATGGCCAGCGCGTGGCTGGACACCTCCATGACCACCGCGTCGACCCCCCGCTCCCGGGCCACGGCGAGCATGGCGTGCAGATCGGTCGCCTCCGGGGTGGTCCGGACGCTGTCGATCACCAGGTCGCCGAGCCGGGTCTCCACGGTGCCGATCAGGCCGGTGGTGTGCCCGGCGGCGCGCAGCCCGGACTCGATCAGGTAGCTGGTGGAGGTCTTGCCGGCGGTGCCGGTCACCCCGATCACGGTCAGCCCGGCGGTCGGATCGCCGTAGACCGTGGCGGCGACCTCGCCGAGCACCGCCCGGGGATCGTCCACCACCAGCGTGGGCAGGCCCGCGCCGGCGGCCAGTTCGACGCCGGCCGGGTCGGTCAGCACGGCCACCGCGCCGGCCTCGGCCGCGGCGGCGGCGAACTCCCCGCCGTGCCGGCGGGCGCCGGGCAGGGCCGCGTACAGGTCGCCGGGGCGGACCTCCTGGCTGGCGTGGGTCACCCCGGTGACGGCCACGTCGGCGGCCGGCTCGGGCGCCAGAGCGGCCACCCGGGCGGCGAGGTCGCCGAGCCGGACGGGATTCACGGTACGGGGACGTGGATTGCCGGGCACGGCGTCAGACCCTACCCGGTCGTCCGGTCTCGACCGCACAGCCGCCCCGGTGGTTCGTCGCCACCCACCGATGATGTCTGCCGGTGCCCGCTCAGCGTGGAAAGACCTCGAACTTGGGGGACTTGTTGGTCAGCGAGGGCGGCACCCGGTAGTGGCGGAGAGTGAAGCCCATCATCTCCCGGAAGGCCGGCGCGGCCACCGCGCCACCCTCCCCGCCCGGGCTCCAGACGAAGACCGCCACCACATACTGCGGCTTCTCGGCGGGGGCCATCCCGATGAACGAGCCGACCTCGCCGGGCTGCTGTTTGCCGTCGACGTAGCGCAGGCCGGTGCCGGTCTTGCCGGCCACCCGGTAGCCGGGGACGGCGGCGGCCAGGCCGGTGGCCCGCCCGTCCGGGCCGTCGACCGTGGTGACCGCCTCCAGCAAGGTGCGCAGGTCGGCGGCGTTGCGCGGACTGAGCACCGGGCGGGTGATCGGTTTCGGGCCCGGCGTCCGCTTCCCGTCCGGGCCGATCACCTCCTTGACCAGGTGCGGCTGGACGTAGGTCCCGTCGTTGGCGATCGCGGCGTACGCGGCGGCCATCTGCAACGGGGTGGCGTCCACGCTGTGCCCGATCGGCACCGATCCGTACGCCGACCCGCTCCACTGGTCGGCGGGGAGCAGCCGCCCGGACGCCTCCCCCGGCAACCCCTCGCCGGTGGCCCGGCCCAGCCCGAAGCGCTTCTGGTAGTCGATGAGCCGGTCCTTGCCCAGCTTGTCGGCGATCTCGATGGTCCCGACGTTGGACGAGAACGCGAGCATGCCGGGGATGCTCATCCGCCGCCCGTTCGCCGGATGGGTGTCCCGGTAGGTGACGCCGCCCCTGGTGATCGCGTTGGCCACCGGGAACGCGGTGTCCGGCGCGATCACGCCCTCCTGGAGGGCGGCGCCGTAGGTGATCGCCTTGTGGATCGAGCCCGGGTCGACCACGAAGCTGGTGGCCGCGTCCTCGCGGTCCGCCGGGGAGTTGACCTTCGTCGGGTCGGCGGCGTTGTAGCCGGGGTAGCTCGCCTGGGCCAGCACCTCGCCGGTGCGGACGTCGATGATCACCGCTGCGCCGACGCTGCCCCGCGTCTGGGCCATCTGGGTGGACAGGATCCGCTGGGCCTGGAACTGCAGGTCCCGGTCGATGGTGAGGGTCAGCGAACCGCCGGGCTCGGCCGGGGTGGTCTGGCTGTAGCCGCCCGGGATGGGCGCGGCCAGGTCGCCCTGCCCCACCTCGTACGTCTTCTTGCCGGGCTGGCCCTCCAGGAGGTCGTCGTACTTGGCCTCCAGTCCCTCCAGCCCGACCATGTCCTGGCTGACGAAGCCGATCAGGTTGGCGGCCAGGTCGCCGCCGGGCACCTCGCGCCGCTCGTCGCGGTGCACGCCGATGCCGGCCAGGTCCAGCGCCATGATCTGCTTGGCCTTGTCGATCTTGACCCCGCGGGCCAGGTACTCGAACTGGGACTTGGTGGTGGTGCCGGGGAGGATGCGCTCCTTCATCTTCTCGGCCAGTTCGGAGGCCGACACCCCGAGCAGCGGGGAGAGCAGCTTCGCGGTGGCCACCGGATCCTTGACCTTGGTCGGGTCCGCGTAGACGTAGCGCGCCTCGATGCTGTGCGCCAGCGGCGCGCCGGTCCGGTCGTAGATGGCCCCGCGCGGGGCCGGCAGCTCGACCACGGCGAGCCGGTTGGCGAGCCCGCCGTCGGCGTACGCCGGGGTGTCCACGGTCTGGAGGAAGACCAGCCGGACGCCGATGGTGGCGAAGAGCGCGAGGGCGAGCAGCGTGCCGAGCCGCAGCCGGCGGCGCGGGTCGGCCAGCTTCGGCGGCCGGCGCGGCTTGCGGGCCGGTCGGCGGGCGGTGGCCGGCCGGGCCGGGCGGCGCGGGGTCGTCCGGCGGCGCGGCGGGGCCGGCAGCTCGTCGTCGTCGAAGGGCTCCCGGACCGGACGGGCGGACACGGTCCGCACCACGCCGGACCGGCCGCCCGCGGCGGTTGGCCGGCGGCCGGCACGGGTCGCCCCGGTCCGGCCGCCGTCGAGCACCTGCAGCGCCGGCCGGAACGGGTCACCGGAGCGGCTGCTGCGCGGGGTACGCCGCTGCTCGGCGCCCCCGCCGGCGCGGGCGGCGCCGCCCTCCCGGATGGTCCGCCCCCGGGGCGTGTACGCCCGGGCGTCGGAGATCCCGCCGACGCCCGGCTCCCCCGAGCGGGGGTCGGCGCCCCGGCCGCCCCGGGACGAGCCGCGCCGGGAGCCTGTGGCGTCCCGGCGCGGTTCCTCCGATCTCGGCGACACTGCTCAGCCCCCGTTGCCCTGCTGGCTGGTGATGGCGGGCGCGCCCTGCGCCGGGTGCGGCACGCCGATCATCTTCCCGTCGGGCAGCCGGATGTACGCCGGGTCGCCGGACTCGACCAGGCCGAGCTTGCGCGCGTTGGCCGTGAGGTTGCCGGGAGCCTCCTGGTCGGCGATCTCCTTCTCCAGCTGCTCCTGGTTGACGTCGAGCTTGGCCTGCTCCTGCTGGAGCTTCTCCAGCTTGAACGCGTTCTCGTTGATCTTGGTGTTGACCGCCAGGATGCCCAGCACGCCACCGACCACCAGCACCAGGATCAGCCCGACGAACGGCGCCCGCGGCACGGACACCGGCGGCGGCGGGGCGACCCGCAGCCGCGGCGACGCCGCACCGGTGTTCCGGGTCCGCTCGGCCGGCCGCAGCGCGGCGGCGCCGTCGGTGGGGAACTCGCGCGTCCCCCGGGCGCGGGTCGCCTCCCGGCGGTCGCGCCGGTCGGCCTCCGCCGTCGCGGTCCGCGTGGTGCGCTGCGCCGCGATCCGGCCCCCCGACCGCGGTGCGCGCTGCCCGACGGCGTCCCGGCCGTCGCGCGTGTTGACGTTCATGTCCCCTCCCCCTCTTCGTCCGTCCCGTTCCCGTCCCTCGGGGTCGACCGCGGGTCCGTGACGGACCCCGGTGACCCCGTCCCCGGTTGGTGCATCGCCTTCACCCGGCGGCGGTACCGTTCGCGGTCGGTACGCCCCTGCCGGGCCGCCTCCGGGTCGAGCCGCTCCGCTGCCCGCAGCCGCACCGAGGCGGCGCGCGGGTTCGCGGCGACCTCCGCCTCCCCGGGGAGCTCGGCGCCCCGGCTGAGCAGCCAGAACGTCGGGCCCGACCCGGGCAGTTCGACCGGGAGGTCGATCGGGCCCTTGCTGCGGACCCGGTCGGCGAGCGCCTGCTTGGTGAGCCGGTCCTCCAGCGAGTGGTAGGACAGGACCACCATGCGGCCGCCCACGGTGAGCTTGTCGAGCGCGGCCGGCAGCGCCGATTCCAGCGCTGCCAGCTCTCTGTTTACCTCGATGCGTAAAGCCTGAAACGTTCTCTTTGCCGGGTGTCCCCCGGTTCGTCGGGCTGGTGCCGGAATGCTCTCCCGAACCAGTTCGGCCAGTCGCGCCGACGAGGTGATCGGGGCGCGCTCGCGCTCCCGGATGATCGCCGAGGCGATCTTCCCGGCGAACTTCTCCTCGCCGTACACCCGCAGCACCCGGGCCAGCTCCGGATGGGAGTAGGTGTTGACCACCTCCTCGGCGGTCATCCCCCGGGTCTGGTCCATCCGCATGTCCAGCGGCGCGTCCTGCGCGTACGCGAACCCGCGGTCGGGCGCGTCGAGTTGCAGGGACGAGACGCCGAGATCGAACAGGACCCCGTCGATCGCCGGGTAGCCGAGCCGGTCGAGCACCTCGGGCAGCTCGTCGTAGACGGCGTGTTCGAGGTGGATCCGGTCGGCGAACCGGGCCAGCCGGACCCGCGCGTGGGCGAGGGCTTCGGTGTCCCGGTCCAGGCCGATCAGCACCGTGTTCGGGTGCGCCGCCAGCACCGCCTCGGCGTGCCCGGCCAACCCCAGCGTGGCGTCGACGTGCACGGTGCGGCCGGTCCGCCCCAGCGCGGGGGCCAGCAACTCGAGACACCGCTCGAGCAGCACCGGCACGTGCGTGCCGCGTAGCTCCCCCATGTCGACCCCCACTGGTTGAAACCTTCCGTCCGTCTCGCGTCCGTCGTCGCCACGACGCCTCGTCATACCGCCAGATCCCCATCCGCTCTCGCCCGCCGGAGGCCGCGGTCCCCCGGTACGGATCGTGCGCCTGGCACCGGGGAAGGGGTGCCAGGAACTCGAAAGCGGCTGGAGATCTCGCAGTACGTCGGGCGCCGTCACGCCCTACAGACCGCCGGGCAGCACCCCCTCCTCGATGTCGGCGAAGTCGTCTTCGCTCTCCGCGAGGTAGGCCTCCCAGGCCGCCTTGTCCCAGATCTCCACCCGGGTGCTCGCGCCGATCACGACCAGATCCCGGTCGAGGGCGGCGTACGAGCGCAGGTGCCCGGGGATGGTGACCCGTCCCTGCTTGTCCGGCACCTCGTCGTGCGCGCTGGCGAAGAAGACCCGGCTGTAGGCCCGGGCCGTCTTGCTGGTCATCGGCTGCGCGCGCAACTGGTCGGCGATCCGCTGGAACTCGGGCATCGGGAAAACGTAGAGGCAGCGCTCCTGCCCTTTGGTGATCACGACACCCCCCGCCAGCTCATCCCGGAACTTCGCCGGCAGGATCAACCGGCCTTTGTCGTCCAGGCGTGGGGTGTGGGTGCCGAGGAACATCGGCCCAACCCCCTCGCCCTGAGCGGCGTTCGCGGCGCCGCTGACCCCCCGGGCCGGTGTGGCCCTCCCGGCCTCACCATCGCGCCCCACTCTACTCCACTTCCCTCCACCTGCAACCAGAATCGCCCGCGTGGCGCGTCGCGCCCACGCGCAAAAGAGCACGTCAAACGGGGTGGGGCAGAGTGGAGGGCCGGAGCGGCCCCGGGCGCGGGTCCGCTACCCGACATTGATCGACTCCATCCGGCCGAGCGTCCGCTGGCCGTCCGCCGGACGTCCCCGGCCGAACGGATCGCGGTCGGCGGCGATCTGGCGGGCCCCGGGGTCCGGTAACCTCGCTCGGGTGACGGACGCGAAGATGCCCCTGCGGGCGAAGGTGGCCAGCTCCGTGTCGCGGACCGCCGCGGCGCTGTCGCGGGCCGCGGGTCGCGGCGACGGCTCGGTGATCGGCGGCTGGATCGGCCTCAAGATCGACCCCGACCTGCTCGCGCACCTGTCGGCGGGTCGCGCCATCGCGCTCGTGTCCGGCACCAACGGCAAGACCACCACCACCCGGCTCACCACCGCCGCCGTCGGCGTGCTCGGCCGGGTCGCCACCAACTCCTTCGGCGCGAACATGCCCACCGGCCACACCTCGGCGCTGGCCAAGGCCGGCAGCACCCCGTACGCGGTGCTCGAGGTCGACGAGCACTACCTCGCCCAGGTGCTGGAGGCCACCGAGCCGCACGTGGTGGCCCTGCTGAACCTCTCCCGCGACCAGCTCGACCGGGCCAAGGAGGTCGCCATGATGGCGCAGCTCTGGCGCGCCGCGCTGGTCCGGCACCCCGACGTCCGGGTGGTCGCCAACGCCGACGACCCGATGGTGGTCTGGGCTGCCACCCCGCCGGCCGACCCGGCCCAGGGCCACATCCCGCCCAAGGTCACCTGGTTCAGCGCCGGCCAGCGCTGGCACGACGACTCGTGGGTCTGCCCCGAGTGCGGCGCCACCATCCAGCGCTCAGGTGAGCAGTGGTGGTGCACCGGCTGCCCGCTGCGCCGGCCCGAGCCGCAGTGGACCGTCGAGGACGACGGGGTGCTCGACCCCACCGGCGCCTGGCACAAGGTCCAGCTCCAGCTCCCCGGCAAGGTCAACCTGGGCAACGCGGCCACCGCCCTGGCGGTCGCCGCCGAGTTCGGCGTACGGCCGGTGGACGCGGTCTCCCGGCTCGGCTCGGTCACCTCGGTGGCCGGCCGCTACGCCCAGGTCGACCGGGACGGGCGCAACATCCGGCTGCTGCTGGCGAAGAACCCCGCCAGCTGGCTGGAGGCGTTCGACATGGCCGACGAGGCGCCGACCCTGCTCTCCATCAACGCGCGCGACCCCGACGGGCTGGACACCTCCTGGCTCTTCGACGTCGACTTCGCCCCGCTGCGCGGCCGGCAGGTGCTGATCACCGGCGACCGGGCGTACGACCTCGCCGTCCGGCTCGACGTCAACGGCGTGCCGTTCCAGCACGTACGCAGCTTCGACGAGGCGGTCCGGTCGGTGCCGCCGGGCCGGCTGGAGGTCATCGCCAACTACACCGCCTTCCAGGACATCCGAGCGGAGCTGGACCGTGTCAACTGAGAGCCTGCGCATCGTCTGGATCTACCCCGACCTGCTCTCCACCTACGGAGACCGGGGCAACGCGCTGATCCTGGCCCGCCGGGCCCAGCTGCGCGGCATGCCGGTCGAGGTGCTGGAGGTGCGCTCCGACCAGAGGCTGCCCGCCACCGCCGACATCTACCTGATCGGCGGCGGCGAGGACGGCCCGCAGGCGCTGGGCGCCCAGCGGCTGATCGCCGACGGCGGCCTGCACCGGGCGGTGGCGCAGGGCTCGGTGGTGTTCGGCGTCTGCGCCGGCTACCAACTCCTGGGCACCTCCTTCTACGCCAAGGGCGCCCAGTACGCCGGCCTGGAGCTGCTGGACATCGCCTCCGACCGGGGGCCCACCCGGGCGGTCGGCGAGCTGGCCGGCGAGGTCGACGCGCGGCTGGGCATCCCGTACCTGACCGGCTTCGAGAACCACGGCGGGCGCACCCATCTGGGTCCGGGGGTGTCGCCGCTGGCCCGGGTGACCGCCGGAATCGGCAACGACGGGATGACCGAGGGCGCCTGGCGGGGCAAGCTGCTCGGCACCTACTCGCACGGCCCGGCCCTGGCCCGCAACCCGGCCCTGGCCGACCTGCTGCTGCGCTGGGCGACCGGCGCGCACCAGCTCCCCGCGCTGGACGACACCTGGGCCGAGCGGCTCCGGTCCGAGCGCCGCGCCGCGGTCGCCGCCGCCCGGGCATGACCCCCACCGCCCGGCGGCTGCTCCGGCGGCTGTCCGCATGGTCGGCGCGGTTGCTCCGGCAGCCCTCCGTGCGCCGGTTCGGGCTGTTGCTCCTGCTGCTCGCCGGGTTCGGCGTGGCGCTGCTGCTGGTGCCCCGGCCCGCCCCGGCCCAGCTGCCCCGGCTCGCCGACTCCCTCGGCGGGTACGCCCCGGTGGCGGCGGTCCTGGGCGGCGCGCTGCTGCTGGTGGCGCTGGTGCCACGTACCTTCGTCACGCTCGCCGCGGGCGCGATCTTCGGCCCGGTGGCGGGTGCCGCGTACGCCCTCGGGGCGGCGCTGCTGGGGGCGGCGATCGGCTTCGCGGTCGGCCGCCTGCTCGGCCGGGAGTTCGTGGCCGAGCGGGTCCGGGGCCGGCTGGCCCGGCTGGACGGCTGGTTCGCCCGGCAGAGCGTGCTCGGGGTGATCAGCGTCCGGCTGCTGCCGATCGCCGGTTTCGGGCTGGTCAGCTACGGCTACGGCACCACCGGCGCCCGGGTGCTGCCGTTCCTGGCGGGCAGCGTGATCGCCGCCGCCCCCACCGCCGTCGGGTACGCGGTGCTCGGCGCGGCGGTCAGCTCCACCGGCACCGTCAACTGGTACGCCGCCGCCCCGTCCGGCCTGGGGCTGATCGCCACCGTGGTGATCGTCCACCGCTGGTGGCGCGCCGAGCGGCGGCGCCGCGCGGCCCCAAGCTGAGCCCGGGTCGTGCCCGCTGACCGGCCGCGATCCGCACTCGTTCCCGGAGAGAGTGGCCATCCGCAGCGGGATGGCCACTCTCTCCGGGAAGCTGCGCGCCGGGGCGGGCGCCCCGGGGCGGGTCAGGCGACGACGGAGACCATCCGGCCCTTGACCACGATGACCTTGCGGGGTTCCTTGCCGGCCAGCGAGCCGGCCACCGCCTCCAGCGCGGCCGCCCGGACGTCGTCCTCGGACGCATCGGCGGGGACCTCGATCCGGCCCCGCACCTTGCCGTTGACCTGCACCGGGTAGGTCACCGTCTCGGCGACCAGCAGCGCCGGGTCGGCGGTCGGGAAGTCCGCGTACGCCAGGGAGGTGTCGTGGCCCAGCCGCTGCCACAGTTCCTCGGCGACGTGCGGGGCGAACGGCGCCAGCATCAGCACCAGCGGCTCGGCCACCTCGCGAGGCGTGGCGGACAGCCGGGTCAGCCCGTTGGTCAGCTCGATCAGCTTGGCGATCGCGGTGTTGAACCGCATCCCCTCCATGTCGCCGCGGACACCGTCGACGACCCGGTGCAGCAGCCGGCGGGTCTCCTCGTCGGCCGGCGCGTCGGTGACCCGCACCTCGCCGGTCTGCTCGTCCACGATCGCCCGCCAGACCCGCTGCAGGAACCGGTACGAGCCGACCACCGCCCGGGTCTCCCAGGGCCGGGACACCTCCAGCGGGCCCATCGACATCTCGTAGACCCGGAAGGTGTCCGCGCCGTACGCGGTGCACATCTCGTCCGGCGTGACCACGTTCTTCAGCGACTTGCCCATCTTGCCGTACTCGCGCTTGACCTGGACGTCGCCCAGGTAGAAGCCGCCGTCGCGGTCCACCACGTCGGCGGCGGGCACGTAGGCGCCGCGGGCGTCGGTGTAGGCGTAGGCCTGGATGTAGCCCTGGTTGAACAGCTTCCGGAACGGCTCGAAGCTGGAGACGTGGCCCAGGTCGTACAGGACCTTGTGCCAGAACCGGGCGTACAGCAGGTGCAGCACGGCGTGCTCCGCGCCGCCGACGTACAGGTCGGTGCCGCCGCAGTCGCCCGCGCCGCGCGGCCCCATCCAGTACCGCTCGTTCTCCGGGTCGACGAAGCGCTCGCCGTCGGTCGGGTCCAGGTAGCGCAGCTCGTACCAGCAGGAGCCGGCCCACTGCGGCATCACGTTGGTCTCCCGGGTGTAGCGCTTCGGCCCGTCACCCAGGTCCAGCTCCACCTCCACCCAGTCCCGGCGCCGGGACAGCGGGGTCTCCGGGTCGCTGTCGGCGTCCTCCGGCTCGTAGGTCCGCGGGGAGAAGTCGTCCACCTCGGGCAGCTCGACCGGCAGCATCGACTCGGGCAGCGCGATCGGCGTGCCGGTCTCGTCGTACACGATCGGGAACGGCTCGCCCCAGTAGCGCTGCCGGCTGAACAGCCAGTCCCGCAGCCGCCAGGTCACCGCGCCGGTGCCGTGTCCGTTCGCCTCCAGCCACTCGATGATCCGGGCCTTGGCGTCGGCCACCCCCAGGCCGTTCAGGTCCAGGCCGCGGTCGGGCGCGGCGCTGTTGATCGCCGGGCCGTCCCCGGTGTACGCCTTGCCGGCGAAGCCCTCCGGCGGCTGCACGGTACGCACGATCGGCAGGTCGAACACCTCGGCGAAGTCCCAGTCCCGCTCGTCCTGGGCGGGCACCGCCATGATCGCGCCGGTGCCGTAGCCGGCCAGCACGTAGTCGGCGATGAAGATCGGGACACGCGCTCCGGTCACCGGGTTGATCGCGTACTCGCCGACGAAGACGCCGGTCTTCTCCCGGGTCTCCGCCTGCCGCTCCACGTCCGTCTTGGCCGCGGCGGCCTTCCGGTACGCCTCGACGGCCGCCCGCGGGCTGGCGTGCCCGCCGGTCCAAGCCTCCTTCGTCCCCTCCGGCCAGGCCGCCGGCACCAGCCCGTCGACCAGCTCGTGCTCGGGTGCCAGCACCAGATAGGTGGCCCCGAAGACGGTGTCCGGCCGGGTCGTGAACACCCGGATGGACTCCCGGCCGGCGGGGAAGTCGATGTGTGCGCCCTGCGAGCGGCCGATCCAGTTGCGCTGCATCAGCTTGATCGGCTCCGGCCAGTCCAGCTTGTCCAGGTCGTCCAGCAGCCGGTCGCCGTACGCGGTGATCCGCATCATCCACTGCTTCAGGTTCCGCTTGAAGACCGGGAAGTTGCCCCGCTCGGAGCGGCCGTCGGCGGTGACCTCCTCGTTGGCCAGCACGGTGCCCAGCCCCGGGCACCAGTTGACCGGCGCCTCCGAGACGTACGCCAGCCGGTGGTCGTCGACGATCTTCCGCCGCTCGGCCACGGTCAGCTCGGCCCACGACCGGCCGTCCGGGGTGGGCCGGTTGCCCCCCTCGAACTCGGCGATCAGCTCGGCGATCGGGCGGGCCTTGCGCGCCTGCGCGTCGTACCAGGAGTTGAAGATCTGCAGGAAGATCCACTGGGTCCAGCGGTAGAAGTCGGTGTCGATGGTGGCCACCGAGCGCCGCTCGTCGTGGGCCAGCCCCAGCCGGCGCAGCTGTGCCTTGTACCGCTCGATGTTCGCCACCGTGGTGGTCCGCGGGTGGGTGCCGGTCTGCACCGCGTACTGCTCGGCGGGCAGGCCGAACGCGTCGAAGCCCATGGCGTGCAGCACGTTGCGCCCGGCCATCCGCTGGTAGCGGGCGAAGCAGTCGGTGCCGATGTAGCCCAGCGGGTGGCCGACGTGCAGGCCGGCGCCCGACGGGTAGGGGAACATGTCCAGCACGTACAGCTTCTCCGCGCCCGCCCGCGGGTGGTCGGGGTCGGCCAGCGGCCCGGTGGGGTTCGGCGCGTGGAAGGTGCCCTCCCGCTCCCAGGTGTCCTGCCAGCGGTGCTCGATCTCCTCGGCCAGGGCCGCGGTGTACCGGAACGGGGGGATGTCGGTCGCCGGTGCGGCTGCCTCACTCATGGCGTCTCCTCGGCGCGGGTCAGATCGGGTGATGGGGAGGTCTGCTGCGGGCACAAAAAAGCCCCTCGCGCAGGAGGGGCCGCCGTGCTGTCGCGCGTCAGCGCATCAGCACGGCCCGGTAAGAAGCAGGAAGACTCCGGCCATGTCCGGCAGTGTACCCCGCCTGCCCAGCGACTATCTCGCCCGCACCACGGGACGGGACTCATCCCCCGGTTCGGCGAATATTTGGGGCGTAACCGACCGACCGGCTGCGGGGGTCGGCGACAACGACAAACATGGTTAGCCTGAGAGACCAGTGAGATTTCTGCGGCAGACGTGGCTCGACGTCGCGAACCAAACGGCGGGTCCAGGTGCTCTATTCAGCGCTGCCGTCCAGGCGACGAGGAGGAGGCCCGTGACACAACAGACCTGGGACGAGGTGGGCGGTCTGCTGCCGCACGACGAGTTCCGCGCGGCCAGCGAGGCCATCGTGGCCAACATCGAGCAGGTGATCGAGGGCAAGACCGCCACGGTCCGACTCGCCCTGGCCGTGCTGCTCGCCGAGGGTCACCTGCTCATCGAGGACGTGCCCGGCGTCGGCAAGACCAAGCTCGCCAAGGCCCTGGCCCGTTCGATCGACTGCTCGGTGCGCCGGATCCAGTTCACCCCCGACCTGCTGCCCAGCGACGTCACCGGGGTCAGCGTCTACAACCAGGAGACGCACGACTTCGAGTTCCGGCCGGGCGCGGTCTTCGCCAACCTGGTGGTGGGTGACGAGATCAACCGGGCCTCGCCGAAGACCCAGTCGGCCCTGCTGGAGTGCATGGAGGAGCGGCAGGTCACCGTCGACGGGGTCACCTACCAGCTGCAGACGCCGTTCATGGTGATCGCGACGCAGAACCCGATCGAGATGGAGGGGACCTACCCACTGCCCGAGGCGCAGCGCGACCGGTTCACCGCCCGCATCGCGATGGGCTACCCGGACGCCGGCGCCGAGCTGGCCATGCTGGACGGCCACGGAGCCACCGACCCGCTGACCGAGCTGCGCCCGGTCTCCGACGCGGCGACCGTCCGCCAGCTCATCGGCCACGTCCGGCAGGTGCACGTCGCCGACGCGGTCAAGCAGTACGCGATCGACCTGGTCACCGCCACCCGCGAGGCCCCCGACCTGCGGCTCGGCGCGTCCCCGCGGGCCACCCTCCAACTGCTGCGCACCGCCCGCGCGGTGGCCGCCCTGGAGGGCCGGGACTACGTCCTCCCCGACGACCTGCAGGCCCTCGCGGTGCCGGTGCTGGCGCACCGGATCATCCCGACCGCCGACGCGCAGCTCGCCCGGCGTACCACCGACGCGATCGTCGCCGAGCTGGTGCACCGGCTGCCGCTGCCGCACGACCGCAAGCGTTCCCCGTACGACACCCGCCCCGGTGGCACCGGTCGCGGGCCGTTCGAGCCGCGGAGGCCGTGAGGTGCGCGACGGGCTGCGCGGGCTGACCACCCGCGGCCGCTCGTTCCTGGCGGCCGCGGTCGCCGCCGCGATCTCGGCCGGCATCCTCGGCGAGAAGGACCTGCTCCGGGTGGCCGTCCTGCTCGCCGTCCTGCCGCTGCTCGCGGCGGCGTACGTGGGTCGCAGCCGCTACAAGCTGGCCTGCAGCCGGTCCCTCGAACCGCACCGGGTGCCGGTCGGCGCCAGCTCCCGGGTGGTGCTGCGGCTGCAGAATTTGTCCCGCCTGCCGACCGGCACCCTGCTGCTGGAGGATCGGCTGCCGTACGCGCTGGGCAGCCGGCCCCGGGTGGTGCTGGAGCGGCTCGGCGCGCACCAGGCCAGCTCGGTGGCCTACACCGTGCGGGCCGACGTGCGCGGCCGCTACGAGGTGGGTCCGCTGGTGGTCCGGCTGACCGACCCGTTCGGGCTCTGCGAGCTCAGCCGGGCCTTCCCCAGCATCGACCACCTCACCGTGATCCCGCAGGTCACCCCGCTGCCCCCGATCCGCCTTCCCGGCGAATACGCCGGCAGCGGCGACAGCCGGGCCCGCTCGGTCGCGGTGCACGGCGAGGACGACGCGGCCACCCGGGAGTACCGGGTCGGCGACGACCTGCGCCGGGTGCACTGGAAGTCGACCGCGCGCACCGGCGAGCTGATGGTGCGCCGGGAGGAGCAGCCCTGGGAGAGCCGCGCCACGGTGGTCCTGGACACCCGCGCCGCCGGCCACCGGGGCGACGGCCCGACGGCGAGCTTCGAGTGGTCCGTCTCCGCCGCCGCCAGCATCGCCGTGCACCTGCGCCACGCCGGCTACAAGCTGCGCCTGGTCACCGGCTCCGGCGCGGACGTCGGCGCCACCGAGGCGGCCGGTGACGGCCTGCTCCTCGACCACCTCGCCGAGGTACGCCTCGACAAGCGCGGCGAGATCACCACGTTGGTGGAGCAGGTCCGGCAGCGCGCCGACGGCGGGCTGATCATCGCGCTGTTCGGCACGCTGAGCACCGCCGAGGCGGAGCTGCTGGCCGGGCTGCGCGGCAGCGGCGCGACCTGCGTCGGCTTCCTGCTCGACAGCACCACCTGGCTCAACCTGCCGGCGAAGGCCCGCAGCGAGGCGGAGCACGCGCACGGCACCGCCGCGCTCGCCCTGCTGCAGAGCGGGTGGCGGGTGATCGGCGTGGCGCACGGCAACCGGCTGCCCGTGCTCTGGCCGCAGGCGGCCCGCGGCTCCCAGGGCTTCGCGCTGCGGGCGGCGCTGGCCGAGACGGTGGCCGGAGGCGTGCGATGACCGGAAGGGTGGTCTCGTGAGGGAGCGGAGCGAGCGAACCATTTGGCTCAGCACCGGGGCGCGTCGCGCCGCCGGCGAGCGAAGCGAGGCGGTGGCGTGACCGCGCACCGCAACCTCGGCTTCGTCGCCGCCGCGGCGACCCTGCTGGCGGCGGCCCCGCTGTCCGCGATCTTCCAGCACTGGACGTGGCTGGTCGAGGCGGCCATCGTGGTCGCCGTGGTGGCCGGCGCCGCCGCGCTGAGCCGGCTGGCCCGGGCACCCCTGTGGGGCCAGATCATCGCCATGCTCGCCGGTCTCACGCTGGGCCTGACCTGGGTCTTCCCGGGCGGCACCGAGCTGCTGGCGTTCCTGCCCACCCCGGGCACCTTCGCCCACTTCGGCGAACTGCTGGGCGCCTCGGTGCAGGACATGCGGACATACAGCGTGAAGGTCGACGACGTCGACTCGCTGCTCTTCCTCGCCGTGCTGGGCATCGGTGCCGTCGCCGTGGTGGTGGACGTGCTGTCCGTCGGGCTGCGCCGGCCGGCGCTGGCCGGGCTGCCCATGCTGGCCATCTACTCGGTACCGGTGGCGGTCTACGTGGACAACGTCCCCGCCACCCCGTTCGTGGTGGGCGCCTGCGGCTACCTGTGGCTGCTGGTCACCGACAACGTCGACCGGGTACGCCGGTTCGGCCGCCGGTTCACCGGGGAGGGCCGCGACGTCGACGTCTGGGAGGCCTCGCCGCTGGCCGCGGCGGGTCGCCGGCTGGCCGTGGTCGGGGTCGCCCTCGCGGTGGCGCTGCCGCTGGCCGTGCCCGGGATGACCAGCGGGCTGATGAACAGCGTCGGCAACGGCACGGGCGACGGCAACGGGCGGTCGGGCCACGGCAGCGGCGGCCGGGTCGACCTGTTCGCCGCGCTCAGCGGTCAGCTCAACCGGACCGAGGTGACCGAGCTGGTCAAGGTCACCACCAACGAGCCGAACCCGTTCTACCTGCGCTTCGGCGTGGCCGACGAGCTGACCCCGAGCGGCTTCCGGGACCGGGTCCCCGTCGGGAAGGCGGTGAACCAGGACCTGCCCGACCCGTCGGAGCGCGCCGGCCGCAACGTCGAGCGGCAGCGCTACCGGGCCACGGTCGAGGTGACGAAGAACCTCAACATGCCGCTGCTGCCGGTCTACGCCGAGCCGGTGAAGACCGAGGACCTCAGCCGCAGCTGGCGCTACGACCCGAACCTGCAGGTCCTCTTCTCCGACCGGGAGAACTCGCGGGGCAAGCGCTACTCGTTCGACTACGTCCGCTCGACGTACAGCCCGGCCGCGCTGCGCGCGGCGCCGTCCCGGCCGGCCGACGACCAGGTGCTGGGCAAGCAGGTCTTCACGCCGCAGGTGCCGGCGGTCCGCAAGCTGGTCGATCGGCTGATTAAGGGCAAGCAGACCGACTACGACAAGGTCCGGGCGATCTACAACTACTTCTCGGTGGAGAACGGGTTCACCTACTCGCTCTCGACCAAGGGTGGCACCAGCGGGGACGACATCACCGACTTCCTGTCCACCAAGGCGGGCTTCTGCCAGCAGTACGCCAGCGCGATGGCCTGGCTGGTCCGGCAAGCCGGCATCCCGGCCCGGGTGGCGTTCGGCTTCACCAACGGCAACAACTCCGGCGGCGGCACGTACGTGCTGACCAACCAGAACCTGCACGCCTGGACGGAGGTCTACTTCGGCGGGATCGGCTGGGTGCCGTTCGACGCCACCCCGGCGGCCAGCGTCCCCGGGTCGGTCCGGTCCGCCTGGGCCCCCGACACGGAGGCCACCGACGAGCCCACCCCGTCGCCGGGGAGCACCGCCGCCCCGGGCGGGGTCGACCCCTCGGCCGGCCCGAACGGTCCGGACCGGCTCGACAAGGACGCCGACCAGGGCCTCTCCGTCGGCGCCGGCGGCCCGGCCCGGCAGTCGCCGGTCTGGCCGTGGTGGGCGGCCGGGGCCCTCGCCCTGCTGGCGCTGCTCGCGGTGCCGGCGCTGCGCCGCTCCGCGCTGCGCCGGCGCCGGCGGGTCCGGGTCGCGGCCCCGGTGGCCACCGCGCTGGCCACCATTCCCGGCCCGCGCGGTGAGGTACGCGACATCGTGGTCGGGGTGGACGCCGACCGGGCCCGCGCGGACGCGCACGCCGCCTGGGACGAGCTGCTCGACACCCTGGTGGACTTCCAGGTCCGCGTGGACCGGACGGAGACTCCCCGGGCGACCGCCGAGCGGCTGGTCCGGGAGACCCTCGTCGAGGACGCCGGCGCGGTGACCGGCGCCCGGCTGCTCGGCCGGGCGGAGGAGCGGGCCCGCTACGCCCGCGACCCGCTGGCCGGCGAGGAGCTGCATCCGGCCCTGCGGTCGGTACGCGGGGCGCTGGCCGCCCGGGCCGACCGGCGTACCCGGATCATGGCGGCCCTGCTGCCGCCGTCGGTGCTGCTGCGCTGGCGGACCACGATGTCGGAGCGTTCCGCCCAACTGGTCACCGTGAGCGGGCAGGTGCGGCAGCGGCTGCTCCGGTGGAGCCCGCGCCGGCTGCTGGCGGGCCGCCCGGCCCGGTGACCGGCACCGCGGCACGACCGTGTTGCGCCCTGGAAGTGGTGGTGTCCGGGTTCACCGGATGCCACCACTTCCGCGACGCGGCGCGCCACCGGAATGAGACCGGCGGCTCGCCCGCGCGGGTGGGCCTGTCCTCAGCGTCGTTGCGCGCCGATCAGCGGTGCCCCTCCGGGCGCTGCCGCCAGCGGTCCTCCATCCGGTCGAGGAAGGATCCCCGCCGGCCGGTCCGGCCCCGGGGACGGCGCCGGCTCGTCGTGCCGCCCACCACGTGCAGGTCGGGCGACTGGGACCGCCGGTGCGACTGCACCGCGTAGCCGAGTGAGGCCAGCATGACGACGAAGCCCGCCACGGCCACCGGGGGCGCCTTGATCACGGCTCCGTAGATCAACAGGGCCAGACCAGCGATGACCACGCCGGCAGCGACGAGCACGCGACGCCGCGCGTGGAAACGCGGGTCGCTGGCGCGCACGGCCGAGGCGAATTTGGGGTCCTCGGCAAGCGACCGCTCGATCTGCTCGAACAGCCGCTGCTCGTGCTCCGAGAGCGGCACGGCACTCCTCCCCGGTCACGTTGGTCGGCCCGGTCGGGCCGACAGACCGTGGCAGCCAACCGGCTGCTTACCCGCAAGTCTACGAGGGGGCTCGCGCGTCGGAAAGCGGGACGACCTACGGCCGGGCCGGTTTTTCGATTCGTCGCTGATCACGCTTCCCGAGCAGACTGGCCGGACCTATGACGGACCGCCCGAATCGGGCAGCGGCCGCGTCGGCGGCCGCCTCCGCCTCCCGCCAGCCGCGCTCCGGCGCGCCGAGGGTGAGCTGTCGCGGGGTCTCCGCCGCGGTGGCGAGCCCCTCCATGCGTACGCCGACCAGGCGGACCGGCTCGCCGGGGGCGAGGGCGGTCCAGAGGGCCCAGACCGTGTCGAACATCTCCCGGGCGGTGTCGGTCGGCACGGTGAGGGTGCGGGACCGGTTGACCGTGCGGAAGTCGGCCAGCCGGACCTTGAGCGACACGGTCCGGCCCACCTGACCGGCGGCGCGCAGCCGGGCGCCGACCTTCTCGGCGAGGGCCAGCAGGGCGCGGCGGATCTGCGCCGGGTCGGTGACGTCGACGTCGAAGGTCACCTCCGCGCCGATCGACTTCTCCACCTGCTCCGGGGAGACCCGGCGCGGGTCCCGCCCCCAGGCCAGCTCGTGCAGGTGGGTCGCCGCCGCCTCGCCGACCGCCCGCCGGAGCAGGCCGAGCGGCGCCTCGGCCAGGTCGCCCACGGTGTTCAAGCCGAGCCGGCGCAACGTCTCGGCGGAGCGCTCCCCCACGCCCCACAGCGCCCCCACCGGCAGCGGGTGCAGGAAGTCGAGCACCCGGGCGGCGGGCACCACGAGCAGCCCGTCCGGCTTGGCCCGGGTGGAGCCGAGCTTCGCCACGAACTTGCTCGGCGCCACCCCGACCGAGCAGGCCAGCCCCTGCTCCTCGGCGACCCGGCGGCGGATCAGCCGGGCGATCCCGGCCGGCGAGCCGAAGAGCCGGCGGGCGCCGGCGACGTCGAGGAACGCCTCGTCCAAGGAGAGTGGCTCGACCAGCGGGGTGACGTCCCGGAAGATCCGCATCACCGCCTGGGAGGCCGCCGAGTATTGCGCGAAGTCAGGCGGCAGGTAGACCGCGTCCGGGCAGAGCGCCCGGGCCCGTGCGGTCGGCATGGCGCTGCGGACGCCGTACCGGCGGGCCTCGTAGCTGGCCGAGCTGACCACCCCGCGCGGCCCGACCCCGCCCACCACGACCGGCCGGCCGCGCAGCTCGGGCCGGCGGCGCACCTCGACGGAGGCGAAGAACGCGTCCATGTCGACGTGCAGGATCGGACAGCCGGTGTCGTCGGCGTCCGGCCCGAAACGCGGATCACCGCCTCGGGGCAACGACTGGCTGCGGCCCATCCCCGCACGCTAACCGCCCGGTCCGACAACCCGCCGGTCGGGCGGGCGCGGGCGGCGGGTCAGCCGCGGATGAGCAGGAGCGGGATGGTCATCTCGGCGGCCGTGTCGGCGCCGTGGTACGCCACCAGCCGCGACTCCATCGGCTTCTCAGAGCGGGTGGCGACCACGGCGTACGTGCCCCGGCAGACCACCACCACGTCGCCGATCCGCTGCAGGTGCTCCTCGGCCACCGGCCCGAACCAGCCGGTGGCCACCGCCTCGTCCCGGGTGGTCACCCACGCGGCGCCGTCCAGCACCGCCGACCAGGCGGCCACCACGTCGGCGGTGGCGCCCGGCTCGACGTGCAGGTAGCGGACCCGGGGCTCACCGGCGACCACCCGCACCCCGGCCCGCAGCCGGGGATCGGTGTCCAGGTCGATCCGGTGGTCCGCCGGCACGTTGAGCTGCCCGTGGTCGGCGGTGACCAGCAGCGCGGCGTCCGGCGGCAGCCCGTCGACCAACTGGACGAGGAGCCGGTCCACCTCGGTGGCGGCCAGCCGCCAGGGCACGGAGTCGACGCCGCTCAGGTGCCCGTGCCGGTCCAGGTCGGGGTGGTACCCGGAGACCAGGGCCGGTCCGGCGCCGGACGCGAGGGCGGCGAGCATCTGCCCGGCGAGCGCGTCGACGTCGGAGGCGCCCCGGTAGTCGCCGCCCCGGTTCGCGGCCAGGGTCAGCCCGCTGCCGGCGTACTCGGGACGGCTGACCACGGTCACCGCGACCCCGGCGGCGCGGGCCCGCTCGTACTGGGTGGGGACGGGCTGCCAGCGCAGCGGCTCGGGGTCGCCGGCCCACTCGATGTGGCTGAGCACCCGGTCGGTGTCCGGCACGCGGACCTTGAAGCCGAGCACCCCGTGCGCCCCGGCGGCCGCTCCGGTGCCGAGGGTGACCAGGCTGGTCGGGGTGGTGGAGGGAAACCCGGAGGTGAGCGGGGTGCCGACGGTGGCGGCCAGCCCGGCCAGGGTCGGCGCGTACGGGGCGGCGGTGGGGAGCTGGTGCCAGCCGAGCCCGTCGACGAGCAGGACGGCGATCCGGCGTACCCCGGCCAGCCGGGACGTCAGTCCGAGCAGGTCGGCCGCGCCGGGCACGCCGAGCACCGCGAGCGCGCTGGGCAGCACGTCGGCGAGGCTGCCGCCGCCGTAGCGGGGGGCGACCGGGGCGAGCGGATCCACCGCCGGGTCGGTCATGCCGGGCGGCGGGCGAACAGGTGCAGCTGGGCGGCGATGTCCCGGTACGGCGGCCGGGCCGCCAGGGCCCGCTCCAGCTCGACCAGCGCGGCCGGCCCACCGTCCGCCACGGCGGCGGGCAGCAGGTCGGCCAGGACGCGTACGCCGTGGATCTCCTCGACGGTGAGGCCGGCGGCCGTGAGCAGGGCGGCCGCCCCGTCGGCGTCGTACCGCCGGTGCAGGGTGTCCCGCGGGCCGGCGCTGCCGTCCGGGTCGGCGGCGAGCGCGGCGGCGACGTCGAGGTGGCCGTTCATCGCGCGGCCGAGCACGGCGGCGGCCCGTCCGGCGACCAGGACGCTGGCGGCGCCGCCCCGGCGCAGCGCGCCCACCAGCGCCGACATCACCGACGCCGGTTCGTCGACGACCTCCAGCACGGAGTGGCAGAGCACCAGGTCCATGCTGGCCGGCGGGACCAACGCCGAGAGCGCGTCGCCGTCGCCCTGCACCGCGCGTACCCGATCGGCGACCCCGGCCTCGGCGGCCCGGCGGGTCAGCGCGGCGAGCGCGTCGGGGCTGGCGTCGACCACCGTGACGTGGTGGCCGGCCTCGGCGAGCGGGACGGCGAAGCCGCCGGTGCCGCCGCCGACGTCGAGCACGGTGAGCCGCTCGCCGGCGCGGCGGTCCAGCTCGGCCCGGAGCACCGCCCAGATCACGGCGGTACGGGGGGTCTGGGTTCGGGTCTGCTCCACCCCGCCGAGCCTAGTCACCCGCGCCAGCGGGGTCAGGACTCGCCGCCTCCGGCCGGGTCCTCCTCGGCGCGGGAGCGGTGGGCGTTGGCCACCGGCCCGTCGGTCACCGGGTATTCGTGCACCTCGGTGTCGTGCGCCGGGACCCAGTCCGCGCCGAGTCGGGTCCGTCGGGCGTTCGCGACGCCGCGGTAGGAGTTGCTCCCCGTCATCGTTCTCCACCTTTCCTGCGTGGGCCGCTCTGCCCACGCCGGCGGACCGTATCTCCGGCCCGTCGGTCCATGAAACGGGGTTGTGGCCGACGCCATGCCCGCTGCCGGGCCGGTGTGGCGAAGATCTCCACGGCGTGGGCCTGTTGCCGACCCACCGTCGACCGGATCAGGCTGACCAGATGGTCGTCCTGCTCTGCGCCTTCGGCATCGTGCTGCTCGGGGCGTTCGCGCAGGCGGTGAGCGGCTTCGGGTACGCGCTGCTGACCGTGCCGCTGCTGGCTGCCGCGATCGACCCCCGCAGCGCGGTCGTGCTCTCCGCGTTGACCGGCATCGGGCTGACCCTCACGGTGGCGGTCCGGGAGCGCGGGTACGCCCGGTGGCGGGTGGCGGCGGCGCTCAACGCGACCGCCCTGCTCGGTCTGCCGGCCGGCCTGCTGGTGCTCGCGTACGCGCCGGACCGGCTGCTCAACGGGCTGATCGCGGTGGTGGTGCTCGGCTGCGTCGCGCTGGTCGCCCGCGGTGCCCGGATCCGCACCGGCCGGGTCGGGCTCGGCGCGATCGGCGTGCTGGTCGGCGTGCTCACGGCGGCCACCGGCACCAACGGGCCGCCGCTGGTCGCCGCGTTCCACTCGCTCGGCTACGACCCGCGTACCTTCCGGGCGACGCTCGCCGCGACCTTCTCCGGCACCGGGCTCGTCGGGCTGGTGGGGTTCCTGCTCGCCGGTCAGGTGCACGCCGACCTGGTGCGGATCGCCCTCGTGGCGCTCCCCGCCGTGCCGCTCGGCTGGTGGCTGGGCAACCGGCTGTTCCACCGGATCGACCCGGTGGTGTTCCGGCGGATCGTGCTGGTCGGGCTGCTCGGCAGCGCTGGCGCCGCCCTCGCCGCCCTCGCCGGCTGAGCCGGTCGTCCGCCGGCCGCGCCCGGCATCCTCCAGGTCCTCGCCGGCCCGTCAGCGGAAGTCGCGGGAGGCCGGGGTGACCGGCGGGTCGATCGCGTCCAGCCGGTCCGCGGTGAGGCTGGTGACGCCCTCGTGCCGCTGCAGCCGGCCCCGCACCACCAGCGCCCCGCTGGTGCGGGCGATCCGCCGGTAGCGCTGCCAGAGCCCGGGCGAGCAGGTGACGTTGAGCATCCCGGTCTCGTCCTCGAGGTTGAGGAAGGTGACCCCGCCCGCGGTCGCCGGCCGCTGCCGGTGGGTGACGATCCCGCCGACCCGGATCCGCTGGCCGGGCTCCACCCGGCCGAGCCGGGCGATCGGCACCGCGCCCAGGGCGTCCAGCCGATCCCGGATGAACCGGGCCGGGTGGCTCTCCGGGGACAGGCCGGTGGCCCAGACGTCGGCGACCAGCCGGTCCACCGCCTCCATCCCGGGCAGGGTGGGCGGGGTCGCGCCGGTCACCGTGCCGGGCAGCCGGCCCGGCCGGTCCTGGGCCGCCGCGCCGGCGGCCCAGAGGGCCTGCCGCCGGGTCAGCCCGAAACAGGCGAAGGCGTCCGCGGTGGCCAGCGCCTCCAGCTGCGCGGCGGTGAGCCCGACCCGGCGGGCCAGGTCGGGCATGTCCCGGTACGGCCCGTGCGCCGCCCGCTCCGCCTCGATCCGCTCGGCCACGTCGTCACCGAGGGTGCGTACGCTGCCCAGCCCGAGCCGGACCACCGGGCCGCCCAGCCCCCAGGCGTGCGGCGGCTCCCCCGGCTGGCTCCCCCACCGGGTCTCCGGCGTGGACTCCAGCACCGCCTTGGCGCCGCTGGCGTTGATGTCCGGCCGGCGCACCTCGACGCCGTGCCGGCGGGCGTCGTCGACCAGGGTCTGCGGCGAGTAGAAGCCCATCGGCTGGGCGTTGAGCAGGGCGGCCAGGAACGGGCCCGGGTGGTAGCGCTTGAGCCAGGAGCTGGCGTACACCAGGTAGGCGAAGCTCATCGCGTGGCTCTCCGGGAAGCCGTAGCTGGCGAAGGCGGTGAGCTTGCGGTAGACGTCGTCGGCCAGCTCCCCCGTGATGCCCCGCTCGGCCATTCCGGCGTACAGCCGGTCGGCGATCTGCGCCATCCGTTCCACCGAGCGCTTCGCCCCCATTGCCCGGCGCAGCTGGTCGGCCCCGGCCGCGTCGAAGCCGGCCAGGTCGATGGCGAGCTGCATGAGCTGCTCCTGGAACAGCGGCACGCCGAGGGTCTTCTCCAGCGCGTTGCGCATCAGCGGATGCGGGAACGTCACCGGCTCCTGGCCGTTCTTGCGCCGGATGTACGGGTGCACCGAGCCGCCCTGGATCGGGCCGGGCCGGATCAGCGCCACCTCCACCACCAGGTCGTAGAAGGCGCGGGGCTTGAGCCGGGGCAGGGTGGCCATCTGGGCCCGGCTCTCCACCTGGAACACCCCGACCGAGTCGGCCCGGCAGAGCATGTCGTAGACCTCGGGGTCGTCCAGGGTCATGTCGCCCAGGTCGAGGCTCATCCCGATCATGTCGTAGCCGTAGTGCAGCGCGGAGAGCATGCCGAGGCCCAGCAGGTCGAACTTGACCAGGCTGACCGAGGCGCAGTCGTCCTTGTCCCACTGCAGGACGCTGCGGCCGGGCATCCGCCCCCACTCCACCGGGCAGACCTCGATCACCGGCCGGTCGCAGATCACCATGCCGCCGGAGTGGATGCCCAGGTGCCGGGGAAAGGTCTGCAGCTCGTTGGCGTACTCGATGACCTGCTCGGGGATGTCCGCCACGTCGACCGCGGCGACCGAGCCCCACCGGTCGATCTGCTTGCTCCAGGCGTCCTGCTGCCCGGGCGAGAAGCCGAACGCCTTGGCCACGTCCCGCACCGCCGACCGGGGCCGGTACGAGATGACGTTGGCGACCTGGGCGGTGTGCTCCCGGCCGTACCGGGCGTAGACGTGCTGGATCACCTCCTCCCGGCGGTCGGACTCGATGTCCACGTCGATGTCGGGCGGGCCGTCGCGTTCCGGGGCGAGGAAGCGCTCGAAGAGCAGCCGGTGCCGCACCGCGTCCACGTTGGTGATCCGCAGCGCGTAGCAGACCGCCGAGTTGGCCGCCGAGCCCCGGCCCTGGCAGTAGATGTCCTGCTCGCGGCAGAACGCGACGATGTCGTAGACCACCAGGAAGTAGCCGGGGAAGCCCAGGTCCTCGATCATCCGCAGCTCGTGCTCCAGCTGCGCGTACGCCTCCGGGTGCGCCTCGGGCGGGCCGTAGCGTTCCCGGGCGCCGTCCATGGTCAGCCGGCGCAGCCAGCTCATCTCGGTGTGCCCGGGCGGCACCGGGTATGCCGGCAGCTTCGGCGCGACCAGTTGCAGGTCGAAGGCGAGTTCCGCGCCGAACTCGGCGGCCCGGGCCACCGCGCCCGGGTACGCGGCGAACCGCGCGGCCATCTCGGCGCCGCTGCGCAGGTGGGCGGTGGCGGCGGCGGGCAGCCAGCCGTCGATCTCGTCCAGGCTGCGCCGGGCGCGCACCGCGGCCAGGGTGGTGGCCAGCCGACGCCGTCCCGGGGTGGCGTAGTGCACGTTGTTCGTGGCGACCGTGGGCAGCCCCGCTGCGGCGGCCAGCTCGGCCAGGGCGTCGTTGCGGTCGGCGTCGACCGGGTGGCCGTGGTCGGTCAGCTCCACCGCCACCGTCTCGGGGCCGAAGAGCTGGGTGAGCCGGTCCAGCTCCCGGGCGGCGGCGTCGACGCCCTCGGTGAGCAGGGCGCCGGGCACGTGCCCCTTGCGGCAGCCGGTGAGCACCAGCACGTGGTCGCGCAGTTCCGCCGCGACCTCCTCCAGCTCGCCGTAGACCGGGCGGCCCTTCTCGCCGCCGCGCAGCTGGGCGCGGGAGATGACGGTCGCCAGCCGGGCGTACCCCTCGTGGCCGTGGGCGAGCACCAGCAGGTGCGACCCGTGCGGGTCGGGCTCGCCGTTCTGCGGGCCGGGCAGCCCGAGGGAGAGTTCCGCGCCGAAGACCGTCGGCAGGTGCAGCGCGCGGGCCGCCTCGGCGAACCGCACCACGCCGTAGAAACCGTCGTGGTCGGTGACGGCGAGCGCGGTGAGCCCCAGCCGGGCGGCCTCCTCGGCCAGCTCCTCGGGGTGGCTCGCGCCGTCGAGGAAGCTGAAGTTGGAGTGCGCGTGCAGCTCCGCGTAGGGCACCGGATCGTCCGGGCGGGGCAGCTCGGGCGGCTCGTACTGCTGCCGCTTGCGGCTCCACGCTGGGGAGTCGCCGCCGTCGGCGTCGACCGCCAGGGGGTCCACCACGTGCAGGTGCCGCTCGTCCCGGGACCGTCCGTCCCGGGACCGTCCCCTGCCGGACCGCCCGCCACCGTCGCCGGGCCGCCCGGAGAGCACCTGTTCCAGCTCCGACCAGGGCATCTTCGGGTTGTGGAAGCTCACCGCTCCACCCCTCGCTCGCTCCCTCGTCGGTGCCAGGAGGGCGCCGAGATCTTGGCAGGATCGGGCCCCTCCAGGGGCCGCAATCTTCCAAGATCCGATCCGACCCTGGCCGTTCGAACCGCAGGGCGAATGGCCAGTGGGCGCCTACGAACTTGATGACGCAGATGAATCAGGTGGCCGGGGCCGGGGCCGGGGCCGAGCGGCGATTCGTTCACGTCATCAAGTTCGTAGCGTCCGAGGAGTCGGGCCCGGGACGGCACAGCCACGCGGCACCCGACGAGCCGGGCCCGGGACGGCACAGCCACACGGCGCCCGACCAGCCAGGCCCGGGACGGCACAGCCACGCGGCGCTCAGTCATAGATCGCCTCCACCAGCCACTGGCCGCCCTCGACCGCGAGCAGCAGGGCGCCACCGTCGGCCAGGCAGACCTGGAACCGAGCCCGGCGTCGGGCCTCGGCCGGCGCCCACCAGCGCTCGTCCACCGGCCACGGACCGGCCCAGCCGACGATCTCGGCCGGCCGGCCGGTGCCGACGACCAGCCGGGCCGGCGCGGCGCTCACCGCCAGCCGGGCGCTGACCACGACCGGCTCCCCGGCGGCGTCGTACACGGTGGCGAGGAGCGGGGTAGGCAGCACCACGGCCGGCGCGGGCGGCGGCAGCCGTCCCGGCCACGGCGGGACCGCCACCCCACCCGACCGCGCCACCCCGCCGGATTGCCCCGCCCCACCAGAGCGCGCCGCCCCGGTCGGCGGCGGCCCGCCCGCCGGGTCGGCCGGCAGGGGTGGCTCGCCGGGGCGGGCGGGCAGTCGTTCGTCGCCCCACGGGACCAGGCGTACCTGGTCGGCCGGGGAGCGCCCGCCGCCGAGCACCGGGGTGACCACCGCCTCGGGGCCGAGGATGCCCTGCACCCGGCTCAGCGCGCGGTGCGCCCGCTCCCGCTCCTCGCCGGTCTCCCCCCACAGCCCGGGCTGCAGGCCGGCCTGGGCGAGCACCCCGTCCGGCACCAGCCGCAGCCGGATGATGCCGGCGGTGGGGCGGGCCGGACGGGCCCCGCCCCGCCCGTTGCTGCCAGAGAGCCAGCCGTCCAACTGCCAGCGGACCCGATCGGCGATGGCTGCGGCGGTGAGCAGCCCGTCGTGCCGCCAGACCCGGTGCAGCTCCTGGCCGTGCGCGGTGACCGCCTCGATGCCGAGCCGGGTGCAGGCCAGCCCGTACGCCGCGAGCCGCTCGTGCAGCTGCTCGGCCAGCATCCGGGCGGCGAACGCCGCGGCGTCGACCCGGTCGATCGGCTCGTCGTACTCGGCGGTGACGGCCAGGTCGGCCGGCGGCTGCCGGACCGCGAGCGGCCGGTGGTCCCGGCCGGCGGCGAGCCGGTGGGCCAGCGCCCCGTCTAAGCCGAACCGGGCCAGCACGTCACCGGCGGGCAGCGCGGCAAAGTCCCCGAGGGTACGCACTCCCAGCCGGCGCAGCAGATCGGTCAGGGCCGGCCGGCCGAGCGCCTCGACGGGCAGGGCGGCCAGGAACTCCGGGGTCCCGCCGGGCGGCACGATGCGCCCGTCCCGGGCGGCCAGCCCGGCGGCGAAGACCCCGTCGGCGATGCCGACCTGGCTCTCCACCGCGCAGGTCTGGGCGACGTGCTCGACGATCCGCTCGGCCGCCGCCTCCTCCCCGCCGAGGTAGCGGCTCGGCCCCCGGGCGGCCAGCGCGCAGGCCCCGGGGCGGGTCACCTCGACCCCGGCGGCCACTTCCTCGACGGCGGCCACCACCGACTCGAACGCCCGGGCGTCCCGGCCGGGATCGTGCTCGACGACGGTGAGCTGCGGGCAGCGCCCCTGCGCCTCCCGCTTGCGCAGCCCCCGGCGTACGCCCTCGGCGCGGGCCCGCTCGGAGCAGGCGACCACCCGGTTGGCGTGCAGCACCGCGACCGGGTCGGTGGCGGGCACCCCGTCGACGATCTCGGCGGCGAGGACCGGCCAGTCCGGGCACCAGAGCAGCAGGGTCCGCACCGGCGCAACGCTCATGCGGCCGCCTCGCTGCGCTCGCTCATGCCGACCCGACCACGGTGAGGGACCGGGCGGTCGGGGCGGGCGGCGCCACCACGCGGAGCCGGGGCGGGACGGTGCGGGCGGCGACACCGGTCGCCCGCGGGATGACCCGGGTCAGCTCGTCGCCGGGCAGCCAGACCTTGATCTCCTTGGGGCGGGCGGCCGCACCCCGCCCACGGGCCGAGACGGTCACCTCCCGGCGGCGCAGCCGCCCCCGGCCCGGGCCGAGCCCCTCCCAGACCCCCCGGACCACCTGGAGCGTGACGTCCGCGCCGTCCCA
Organism: Micromonospora sp. RTBAU3-60; assembly: GCF_054963695.1. Lineage (NCBI taxonomy): Bacteria > Bacillati > Actinomycetota > Actinomycetes > Micromonosporales > Micromonosporaceae > Micromonospora > Micromonospora sp. RTBAU3-60. Next base: position 64,526 of record NZ_JBUEGB010000003.1, read on the forward strand.
CCGGCCGTACGGGACGAGCACGCTGCCGCGCTGCCGGGCCCGGGCGGCCAGCCGGTTGGCGACGGAGGCGGAGACCGTGGCCGGCACGGCGGTGACCACCACGTCGACCCCGTCGATGAGCGCGGCGACCACGGTGGGCCACTCGGGCCCGGGGTGCGGCACCAGGGCGAGCCGGTCCAGGGCGATCCCGGCCTCGGCCGCCGCGCCGGCCCCGAAGGTGGGCACGCCGACCACGGCGCACCACGAGCCGGCCCGGGACGCCTCGGCCAGCAGGGCGAGGATCAGCGACGTCCCGCCGCTGCGCCGGGGCTGCCCAACGCCGATCGCGATGGTGCTGCCGCGGCGCAGCCCACGGTTGGGCAGCAGCCCGGTGAGTTCGGGCCGGACGGGCAGCACCCGGTGGCCGCCCGCCGGGTCGGGGGCGCTCGCCGGGCGCACCAGCTCGGCCAGCGCGGCGGAACCGACCACCATGCGGCCCGCCATCGGCCCTACCCCCTGTCATGTGTCGCCCACGGATAGGACCCGTGGTGGTGCTGCTGGATCTCCCACTGCGGCCGACGCCGCCGGACCGGGCACGGCGACGTCCGGCCACCCGCCTCCCCGTCGGGTGGCCGGACGTCGCCTGGTCAGGCGGCGGCTGCTCCGGGTCGCGGCGCGGCGTCGGACACGCCGAGCCGGAGTGGCCGGTGCGGATCGTCGAGCGCCGGCTGGTGCGCCAGGCCGAGCGCGGTCTCCACCACGGCCACGAACTCCTCGGCGGCGCGGAGCAGGTCGTCGGCCTCCCGGGCGGTGACCACCCGGGGGATGCCGGCCTCGGCGGCGGCCCGCTTGCTCGCCCCGGCGGCGAAGTAGCCGGCCCACTCGTCGAGCTCGGGGGCGACGGTGGAGAGCAGGATCCAGACGCTGGTGATCCGGTTGCGCCGGGTGGGCGCGGGACGGGCGCGGGCGGCCAGCAGCGCGGCGGCGGCGCGCAGCGCCGCGAGGTGGGCGGCGGCGTACCGGAGGCCGTCGGGGCGGGTCCGGGCGGCCTCGGCCAGCCCGTGGCGGGCCACCGCGAGCAACTGGGCGGGGGTGCGGTGCGGCAGCACGTGCGCGGGCACCGTCGGGGCCTGGGCCGGACTGGTCGGCATGGTCTCTCCTCCGCGTGGACCGGGGCGGGCGGGCGCGCGACGGATCGGATCCGCCGGCGGGGACGCCCGGAGCGGGCGGTGCGGAGGAAGACGCACCAGGTGGGGGCCGGCCGGGTGTGGACGCTTCCCCACACCACACCCGGCCGGCGTACCGGCGGGTCCGTCGCCCGCCGCCCGGGGGTCGTGGGCGGCGGGCGACGATCCTGCCTGACGGGTCCGGACTCGCGACTGTCCGGAGCCCGGTGCGGTCCGCGGAACCGCACCTCCCGGGAGCCGGCGCCGCGAAACACCTCTCCCAGGCGTTGGAACGAGCGTACGAGCGAATCGAACATTCGTTCTAACTGCTCTGACAGTACACCCCCCCTCCGACAAAAATGCAACGTGTGCGCGCCCGGCGTGCCGATCGCCTCCCGGCCCGGCGCGTCGCCCGGGACACGCGGAGGCGAGCCGGATTCTCAGCCGGCCCACAGCATCGGCAAAGGGCGCGCCGAGTTCCCCGGCCCAGAGTTGACTCATGAACGTGAGCCGGACCGAAGAAACTCACTCGTGACCGCCGCCGTCGCCGACCGGCGGAGCGTGCGCCGTACCCTGCCGGCGGTCCCCGCCTGGTGGGCCGACGTCGCCGGCACCGCCGCGGTGCTCAGCCTGCTGGTCGTCACCGCCCTCTGGACCGCCGACCGCGGGGTGCAGGAGCTGCTCGGCGGCCTCGCCACCGGTCTTACCTCGCTCGGCCGGCTCGCCGGTCTGGTCAGCGCCGACCTGATGCTCATTCAGGTGGTGCTGATGGCCCGGGTACCGCTGATCGAGCGGCGCTTCGGTCAGGACCGGATCGCCCGCTGGCACCGGCTCGCCGGCTTCACCTCCTTCCACCTGCTGCTCGCCCACATGGTGCTGACCACCCTGGGGTACGCCGGCACCGCCCGGCGGGGCGTGCTGGCCGAGACCTGGGAGCTGGTCGTCACGTACCCGGGGATGCTGCTGGCCACCGCGGCGCTGGCCCTGCTGGTGCTGGTGGTGGTGACCTCGGTCCGGGCGGCCCGGCGCCGGCTGCGCTACGAGTCCTGGCACCTGCTGCACCTGTACGCGTACCTCGGCGTCGCGCTGGCGCTGCCGCACCAGCTCTGGGCCGGCGCCGACTTCGTCGGCTCGGCGGCGGCCCGCGGCTACTGGTGGACGGTCTACCTGCTGGCGCTGGCCAGCGTGCTGGTCTACCGGCTCGGGCTGCCCGCCTGGCGCTCGCTGCGGCACCGGATCGAGGTGGCCGCGGTGGTCCCCGAGGCGCCCGGGGTCACCTCGGTCTGGCTGCGCGGACGCGAGTTGCACCGGCTGCCCGTCCGGGCCGGGCAGTTCCTCCTCTGGCGGTTCCTGGACGGTCCCGGCTGGTCCCGGGCGCACCCGTACTCACTGTCGGCGCCGCCGAACGGGGACCTGATGCGGATCACCGTCAAGGACCTGGGTGACGACACCGCCCGGGTGGCCACCCTGCGCCCCGGCACCAGGGTGCTGGTCGAGGGGCCGTACGGGCGGCTGACCGGGGAGCACTGGCGCGGCGGCGGGATCACCATGTTCGCCTGCGGGGTCGGGATCACCCCGCTGCTGGCGCTGCTCTGGGAGCTGCCGTACGCCCCCGGCGAGGCGGTGCTGCTCTACCGCGCGCGTACCCCGGACGACCTGGCCTTCCGGGCGGAGCTGGAGCAACTCGCCACCGAGCGCGGGTTGGTGGTGCACTACCTGATCGGCCCGCGGGCGCCGCGCCCGGCGTGGCTGCCCGGGTACGCCGAGGGGCTGTCCGACGCGGAGGCGCTGCGCCGGCTCTCCCCCGGCATCGCCGGTCACGACGTCTTCCTCTGCGGACCGGACGGCTGGGTCGACGCCGCCCGCGCCGCGACCCGTGCGGCGGGGGTCCCCGACGCGCACACCCATCACGAACGTTTCGCCTGGTGACAGGCGCGAAAGGAGGATCCGTGCGACGGATCACCCTCTGGCTGCTCGCCACGGTGGCCACCGTGGTGCTGCTGATCAGCTACAAGACCAGCACCATGGGCGCGGGCGGGGACACCAGCGCGATCGCCTCCGGCTCGGACGGCTCGGCCGGCAGTTCCTGGACCGGCACGGACGACGGCTCCACCGGATCCGGTTCGTCGAGCGGCGACACGTCGGGCGGCAGCGGCGGCACGTCGAGCGGCGGGGGTGGCACGTCGGGCGGCGGCGGCAACGGCACGGCCACCGGGGCGGTGGCCCAGACCCGGTGGGGGCCGGTGCAGGTCCGGATCACCGTCTCCGGCGGGAAGATCACCGACGTCACCGCGGTGCAGGTGCCGGACGGCAACCACCGGGACCAGGAGATCAACGACTACGCGGTGCCGGTCCTGCGGCAGGAGGCCCTGGCCGCGCAGAGCGCCCGGATCGACAGCGTCTCCGGGGCCACCGTCACCAGCAACGGCTACCGCGAGTCCCTCCAGTCCGCGATCGACGCGGCGCACCTGAAGTGAACGGGGTGGCGACGATGAACCTGACGACGGAACTGGACCGACGGGCCTGGGTGGTGCAGGTGATGGGGCTGCCGGTCAGCGTCCACCTGCGCGGGCCGGAGGTGCACACCGACGCGGTGGCGGAGCGGGTGGAGCGGGTCTTCGCCGAACTGGGCGAGATGGACGTGGTGTTCAGCACGTACCGGCCGGAGAGCGTGCTGGGCCGGCTCGGCGGCGCCGTGCCCGACCCGGCCACCGCCGCGCCCGTGGTGCGCGAGGTGGTGGAGCTCTGCGAGCTGGCCCGCGCCCGCACCGGCGGGTGGTTCGACGCCCGGCGCCTGCCGCTGCCCGGCGGCGGCACCGGCTTCGACCCCTCCGGCCTGGTCAAGGGGTGGGCGGTGGAGCGGGCCGCGCGCCACCTCGCCGACCTGCCCGAGCACGACCTCTGCCTCAACGCCGGCGGGGACGTGCTGCTGCGCACCGCGCCGGGCCGGCCGGCCTGGCGGGTCGGGATCGAGGACCCCGACCGCCCCGAACGGATGCTCGACGTGGTCGAGCGGGCGGGCGGCGCGGTCGCCACCTCGGGCACCGCGCGGCGCGGGGCGCACCTCCTGGACCCGCACACCGGCCGGCCCGCCGAGGTCGTCCGGTCGGTCACCGTGGTCGGCCCCGAGCTGCTCTGGGCCGACGTGTACGCGACCGCGGCCGCCGCCCGGGGCGCGGACGCGCTCGACTGGCTGGCCACGCTGGACGGCTACGCGGCCCTGGTGGTGGACGCCGCCGGCCGGGTCCGGGCCACCTCGAACTGGCCCGGCACCCGGGCGGGGACTCAGACCCGCGCCGCGTAGTCGGGCAGGCCCGCGTCGGTGGCCAGCGAGCCGGTGCTGCGGACCAGCATCGCCTGGACCGGGCGGGCGGAGAGCAGCCGGTCGCGCAGCCACAGTCCCCACCCGGTGGCCGGGGCGAGAAAGTGGCCGGGGCTGGCGCCGCGCTGCCAGCGGGAGGCGTACCCGCGCATCTGCCGCTCGTACGCGGGCAGGGCCACCCGGGGATCCCCGCCGGCCAGGGCCAGCTCGCCGGCGAGCACGTACGCCCCGACCACGCCGGTGCCGACCCCCATCCCGCCGAGGGTGACCCCCCACGCCGCGTCGCCGAGCAGCACGGTCCGGTCGGTGTGCCAGCGGGGTACGCGTACCTTGGCGATGGCGTCGAAGTAGAGCTCCGGCGCGGCGCGCAGGCTGGCCAGCAGGTGCGGCACGTGCCAGCCCAATCCGGCGAAGGCGTCGGCGATCACCGCCTTCTGCCGGCCGAGGTCGAGCCGGTCCTGGTCCAGCCGGGGCGAGGCGAAGACGACGAAGGCGCCCGCCCGGTGCGGGTCGCGCTGGTCGGCGGCGACGCTGGCCATCCGCCCAGGCACGTTGTAGTGCCGGGGTACGGCATCGAAGCCGCGGTCGTTGGGCAGATCCCAGCCGGCCAGGTGGTAGCCGAGGTGGGTGACGTACGCCGACTCCGGGCCGAGGACGAGCCGGCGTACGCCCGAGTGCAGCCCGTCGGCGCCGACCACCAGGTCGACGGTGCGGGAGCCGGCCCGGGCGAGTTCGACGTGCACTCCGTCGGCGGTCTCAGTGAGCGCGGTGATCCGGTCGCCGAACAGGTACTCCACCCGGTCGGCGCCGTGTTCGAACAGGATCCGGGACAGGTCCCGGCGGAGCACCTCCAGCTCGCCGCCCGCGAACTCGGCCGGCAGCCGGAAGATCTCCCGGCCCTGCTCGTCCACCCGGCTCATCGCGCCGGCGTGGGTCTGCACCGCGCGCAGTTCTTCGAGCACGCCCATGGCGGCCAGCACGCCCAGGTGGGTCGGCCCGCGGAAGTCGACCGCGAAGCCGCTGGTCCGCAGCGCCGGGGCGGCCTCGACGACGGTGACCTCGGCCCCGTAGCGGGCCAGCCACCAGGCCACGGCCGGGCCGGCCACTCCGGCGCCGGAGACGAGCACGCGCGAACCGCGCAACGGAAGGGTGTGGGACATGGGTTCCCCCGCATTCAAAACTGTGTCCATCGGATACAGAGTATCGTAGACACAGTTTTCGGTCCCGGACAAGGCCGCTCGGAGGGATGCCCCGTGGAAACCGGTACCGCCGACATGCGGCGGCTGTACGAGCTGCTCTGGGTCACGCCCAGCGGGCCCCGGCGCGGGCCCCGCCCCACCCTCACGCTGGCCGCGATCGCCCGGGCCGGCATCGCCATCGCCGACGCCGACGGGCTCGACGGGCTGACCATGCAGCGGGTCGCCGAGTCGCTGGACGTCACCAAGATGGCGCTCTACCGGTACGTGCCCGGCAAGGCGGAGCTGGTCGCCCTGATGCTGGAGGCGGCGATGGGCGAGCCGCCCCCGCCCCGGGCGGGCGCGGACTGGCGCGGCCAGCTCGACGACTGGACCCGGCAGATGTTCGACCGGTTCCGCCACCACCCCTGGGCCAACGCGGCGACCATCGGCCCCCGGCTGCCCGGCCCCAACGAGCTGGCCTGGCTGGAACGGGTGGTCGCCGCCCTGACCGGCACCGGGCTGACCGGCGGCGAACAGCTCGACGTCGCGGTGCTCCTGATCGGACACGCCCGCAACCTGGCCCAGCACTCGGCGGCGAGCACCGCCGAGACGCCCGGACAGGCGTGGGAGGCCGGGTTCGCCACGCTGCTGCGGGGCCGGGAGGAACGCTTCCCGGCGCTGGACGTCGCGCTCCGCTCGGCCGCCGCCGAGGCCGCCGGCGACCAGGCCCTCGACTTCGGCCTCGCCCGCATCCTCGACGGCATTGAGGCCCTCATCACCACCCGCACCGCTCGTTGATCATGAAGTTGTTGTCGCGACACGCCGAGGACGAGGGCAACAACTTCATGATCGACGCGCCAGGGTGGGGCGAGGGCAGCTGAGGGGACGCGGCAGGGAGAATGACCGGCATGCAGCCACACCCGAACGTGCAGACGGTGCAGCGGACGCTCGACGACGCGGGCGCCCGCGACGGCTCCGGCGGACCGAGCCAGGTCCGCCTGCTCCCCGAGGCGGTGCACACCGCTGCGGCGGCGGCCGAGGCGCTCGGCGTCGGCGTCGGCGCCATCGCCAACTCGCTCATCTTCGACGCGGACGAAGAGCCGCTGCTGGTGCTCACCTCGGGCGCGCACCGGGTGGACACCGCCGGGCTGGCCGCGTCCCTCGGGGTCACCCGGCTGCGCCGGGCCACCCCGGAGTTCGTCAAGCGGCACACCGGTCAGGTGATCGGCGGGGTCGCCCCGGTCGGCCACCCCCGGCCGCTGCGCACCCTGGTCGACACCGCCCTGCAGGCGTACGACGAGGTGTGGGCGGCCGGCGGCGTGCCGCAGGCGGTCTTCCCCACCACGTACGCGGAGCTGCTGCGGATCACCTCCGGCGCCCCCGCCGACGTGGCGTGAGCGAGCGAAGCGAGCGAAGCGAGCGAACCATCAAGCTCAGCGGCGCGGCGGCTCACGCCGGCGCGGCGCGAAGCGGAGCGGTGGCGTGAGCCCGCCCGAACTCGTCACGCTGCACGTGTGGCGGATCCCTCGGGCCGCGGTGCCCGGCGCGCTGGTCCGGATGGCCGTCCACCCGCCGCGGCTGCGCCGGACCGCTGGCGTCCGGTTCGCCAAGCTGCTCGGCACCGGGACCGGCACGGGCTTCGGCCCCGGCGACGCCGACCCGACGCGGTGGGCCGCGCTGGTGGCCTGGGACTCCCCGGCCGCGGCGGCCGGCTTCGACGCCTCCCCGGTCGGCCGGTCCTGGGCCCGGATCGCCCGCTCCTCGGTCCGGCTGGAGCTGCGCCCGTTGACCAGCCGGGGCGCGTGGTCCGGCCGGCGGCCGTTCGGCGAGCCGTCCGGCGGCCCGGTCGGTGGGCCGGTGCTGGCGCTGACCCGGGCCCGGCTGCGGACCCGCCGGGCGGTCGCCTTCTGGCGGGCGGTCCCGCCGGTCGCCGCCGCGCTGCACGCCGCGCCCGGGCTGCTCGTGCGGTTCGGCGTCGGCGAGGCCCCGCTGGGCTGGCAGGGCACGGTGAGTGTGTGGCGCGACGCGGCGGACCTGGTCGCGTTCGCGTACCGTCAGCCCGAGCACCGGGCCGCGATCACGCGTACCCCGACCGAGGGCTGGTACGCGGAGGAGCTGTTCGCCCGGTTCGCGGTGGGCGACGTGGTCGGCGACCGGGCGGTGCTGGGGTGGGCCGCCGAGGGCGACCCGGAAACGGCGAGAGGACGCGCATGAGGTTGGTGCGGTGGACGCCGGACGATCTGGTCCGGCGGCTGGACGACGTGGTGGCCGTCTACGGCGAGGCGATGGGCTACCGCGCCGACCTGCTGGAGGCCCGGCGCGGCTACATCGCCACCCACGTCCGCCGCCCCGGCTTCCGCGCCGTCGCCAGCCTCACCAGCGAGGGGCACCTGGCCGGCTTCGGGTACGGCTACCTCGGCGCCGCCGGCCAGTGGTGGCACGACCAGGTGCACCGGGCGCTGGACACCGAGGCCCGGCAGCGCTGGCTGACCCACTGCTTCGAGGTGGTGGAACTGCACGTCCGCCCGCCCGCGCAGGGGCACGGCCTCGGCGCCGGCCAGCTGCGCGCCCTGCTCACCATGGCGGAGGGGACGACCACCCTGCTGTCCACGCCCGAGGCCGACGAGCAGCAGTCCCGGGCCTGGCGGCTGTACCGGCGGTTCGGCTTCGTCGACATCCTGCGCAACTTCCACTTTCCCGGCGACGAGCGACCGTTCGGCGTGCTCGGCCGGGACCTGCCGCTGGCCTCGCCGGCCCCCGGCGGCGGCCCCGCCCCCGCCGCGCCGTGATCCGGAGCCGGCTGCCCTGGGCGCTGCTGGCCGGCCTGGTCCTCGCCCAGATCGGCTACCCGCTCACCGCCGGCACCACCCGGGCGGGGCTGACCGTGGCCACGGTCGGACTCGGGTACCTGCTCTCCGTCGGGCACGCGCTGCTCACCCGGGGTACGCGTACCGGGGTCGCGCTGGTCGCGGTGGCCACCGGCGGCGGGTTCGCCGTGGAGGCGCTCGGGGTGGCGACGGGCTTCCCGTTCGGCAGCTACGACTACTCCGGGGAGCTGGGCCCGAAGCTGGCCGGGGTGCCGCTGATCATCCCCCTGGCCTGGACCTGGATGGCCTGGCCGGCCTGGCTCACCGCGGTCCGGCTCACCGCGTCCCGGCCCGGCCGGATCGCGCTGGCCGCGGTCGGGCTGGCGGCCTGGGACCTCTTCCTCGACCCGCAGATGGTGGCCGAGGGCTACTGGGTCTGGCGGGACCCCACCCCGGCCCTGCCCGGCCTGCCCGGCGTCCCGGCCGGCAACTACCTCGGCTGGCTGCTCTTCGCGGTGCTGCTGACGAGTGCGCTGCGCCCGCTCGCCGGGCCGGCCGTCGACCGCACCGACCGGCGGGACGCGCCGATGTTCGCGCTCTACCTGTGGACCTACGGCTCCAGCGTGCTGGCGCACGCGGTCTTCCTCCGCCTGCCCGCCTCGGCGGCCTGGGGTGCGCTCGGCATGGCGGTGGCCGCCGTGCCGCTGGCGGTGACGCTGCTCCGCGCCCGCCGCCCCGCCGCCGACCGCCGGGAGGTGGACGCGGCCGCCCGCCCCGGCGTCGACGCGCCAGCATGAGCGAGCGTCAGCGAGCGAATCATCAGCACAGCGCCGTGGTGCCTCATGACGGCACGGAGCGAAGCGGAGTGCTGTCATGAGCGAGCGTCAGCGAGCGAATCATCAGTGCAGCGCCGTGGTGCCTCATGACGGCACGAAGCGCAGCGGAGTGCCGGCATGAGCGCAGTCCTCGTCCTCGCCCTGGTCGTCGCGGTCGCCGCGCTCACCGCACACACCTGGGTCAACGCCACCCGCTGGCTGCGCCGCCCCGCCGCTGGCCCGGTCGAGGTGACCGAGGCGGTGGCGGTGCTGCTGCCGCTGCGCGACGAGGCCGACCGGGTAGGCCCCTCCCTGCGCGCGCTGCTCGCCCAGCGCGGCGTGCCCGACCTGCGCATCGTGGTACTCGATGACGGCTCCACCGACGGCACCGCCGACGTGGTCCGCGCGGTGGCCGGCGACGACCCGCGGCTCACCCTGCTCACCGGGGCCGCCCCGCCGCCGGGTTGGCTGGGCAAGCCGCACGCCTGCTGGCAACTCGCCACCCGGACCGGACCGGCCCCGACCGTGCTGGCCTTCGTCGACGCGGACGTGGTGCTCACCCCGTACGCCGTCGCGGCGGCGGTGACCGAGCTGCGCGCGGCGGGCGCGACGCTGCTGTCGCCGTACCCCCGGATCGTGGTGCGGACGGCGGCCGACCGCCTGGTGCAGCCGCTGCTGCAGTGGTTGTGGCTGACCTTCCTGCCGCTGCGCGCGATGGAACGCTCGCCGCGGCCGTCGCTGGCCGCGGCGGGCGGGCAGTTCCTGGTGGTGGACCGGGCCGGCTACCTGCGGGCCGGCGGGCACGCCGCGGTCGCCGGCCGGGTCCTGGAGGACATCGAGATGGCCCGGGCGGTGAAGCGCGCGGGCGGCCGGATCGCCCTGGCAGACGGCTCCCGGCTGGCCGCCTGCCGGATGTACGAGACCTGGCCGCAGCTGCGCGACGGCTACACCAAGTCGCTCTGGGCCTCGTTCGGGCACCCGTCCGCGGCCGCGCTGGTGGTGGCGCTGCTGCTCCTGCTCTGGACCGCGCCCCCGCTGCTCGCGGTGGGTGCGCTGGCGGCCGGCGCGCCGGCGGTGGCCGGGCTCGCGTTCCTGGCCTATCTGCTGGGCGTCGCCGGGCGGGTGCTCAGCGCCCGGGCCACCGGCGGGCGGGCCTGGCCCGACGCGCTGACACACCCCGTGTCGGTCGTGGTCCTCGGTTGGCTGACCCTGCGGTCGTACCATCTGCGGAAGCGACGCCGGCTCACCTGGCGGGGTCGCCCGGTCGGCTAGGGGGGCGGGGCATGGCGCGGATCGTGGTCATCGGCGCCGGGGTCGGCGGGCTGGCCGCCGCCGCTCGGCTGGCGGTCACCGGGCACGAGGTCACCGTCTTCGAGCGCGCCGACACGGTCGGCGGCAAGCTCGGCCGGTACGTCCACGGCACGCCCGAGGGGTCGTACCGCTTCGACACCGGGCCGAGCCTGGTCACCCTGCCGCAGGTCTTCCACGACCTGTTCGAGGCGACCGGCGCGAAGCTCGACGAGTATCTCGACCTGGTGCCGCTGGACCCGATCGTCCGGCACGTGTTCCCCGACGGCGGCACCCTGGACTCCTGCGCCGACCCGGCCGAGTTCGCCGCCCGGATCGGCGCGGCGTTCGGGGACCGGGCCGCCGCCGACTGGCAGCGCCTCTGGCGGCGGGCCACCCGAGTCTGGGCGGCGTCGCACCGGGACGTCCTGCGCCGCGCCATCGACTCTCCCCGGGACCTGGCCGCGCTGGCCTGGCGGCTCGGCGACCTCGCCGCGATCGCCCCCGGCCGCAGCCTGCGCGGGCTCGGCCGCCGCCACCTGTCCGACCTGCGGCTGCGGATGCTGCTCGACCGGTACGCCACCTACACCGGCGCCGACCCGCGCCACGCCCCGGCCGCGCTGGTCGCCGTCCCCTACGCCGAGCTGGCGTACGGCGGCTGGTACCTGCGGGGCGGGCTGGGCAGCCTCGCCGACGCGCTGCTGTCCCGCTGCCTGGACCTGGGCGTGGTGGTGCAGACCGGGACCGCGGTCACCCGGATCGACGCGGCCGGCGGCCGGGTGCACGGGGTACGCCTCGCCGGGGTGGCCGCCCCGGTCCCCGCCGACGTGGTGGTGGCCAACGTGGACGCGCTCACCCTCTACCGGGACCTGCTGCCCACCCCGCGCCGGCTGGCCGGGCTCACCGACCGCAGCCTGGCCGGCTTCGTGCTGCTGCTCGGCGTACGCGGCGACTCCGGGCTGGCGCACCACACCGTCTTCTTCCCCCGCGACCACGACGCCGAGTTCGACGCGGTCTTCGGCGACCCGGGGCGGGGGATCCGGGCCCGGCCGGCGCTCGACCCGACGGTCTTCGTCACCGTGGCCGACGACCCGACCGTCCGCCCGGACCGGCACGAGGCGTGGTTCGTTCTGGTCAACGCCGCCCGCCACGGCACCGCCGCGGGCGCGGTCGACTGGCGGCGGCCGGGGCTGGCCGAGGCGTACGCCGACCGGATCCTCGACGTGCTCGCCGAGCGGGGCGTGGACGTCCGGGACCGGCTGGTGTTCCGCGAGATCCGTACGCCGGCCGACCTGGACGCGGCGACCGGCGCGCCGGGCGGGTCGATCTACGGCACCGCGGGTGGCCTGCTGCGTCCGGCCAACCGGGGTCCGGCGGCCGGGTTGTGGCTGGTCGGCGGCTCCACCCACCCCGGCGGTGGCCTCCCGATGGTCACCCTGTCGGCCCAGATCGTCGCCGACGAGATCGGCCCGGCCTGGTAGCCCGCCGCTCGCCGGCCCCTGGCGGGCCGTTCCCGCCACCTCGGCTATCTCGCGGGCCGTTCCCGCCACCTCGCCGACCTGGCGGGCGTTCCCGCCACCTCGCCGACCTGGCGGGAACGCGGCGGGCGGAGACCGCCGGATCGGCGATCTCGCGCGAAACGGGACGGGCGGATACCGCCGGATCGGCGATCCCGCGGCGCGCGACCGGCGGCGGACCGAGCGGGGCCGAGGCGGCGGTCAGCCGGCGTCGACGAGGGCGCGGCGGACGGCGGCGAGGAGCTGCCCGAGGCCGTAGCCGGCCAGCAGCACCCAGACCGTGGCGGCCATGGTGATGGTGCCGGCGGCCACGTCGGCGTCGATCAGCCCGGTGAGCCCGGCGACCAGCAGCCCGACCAGGGCCACGCAGACCCGGGTGGGTCGCTCCCCCACGGTCACCACGCCGATCTCCCGCATCCCGGCGGCGACCGCCCGGGCCCGGACGTACTCGTGCAGCCAGGAGAGGCCACCGGCCGCGGCGACCAGCGCGCCCGGCGCACCGAGCAGCCAGAACGCGGTCAGCCAGGCGGCCTCACCGAGCCGGTCGGCGACGGAGTCGTAGACGTAGCCGAGCCGGGTGGTGCGGTTGGTGGTCACCGCGACGGCACCGTCGACGCTGTCCGCCACCGCGGCGAGCAGCACGAACAGCGCGCCGAGGAACGGCCCGTCACCCGGCCGCCCGACCAGCAGCGGTACGCAGGCGCAGAGCAGCACCCCGACCACGGTCACCGGGGTCGGGCCGACCCGCAGCCGGCCCAGCACGTATCCCAGGTGGTAGGCGAACCGCAGCCAGGCACGGACCACCGGCGCGGCGACGCGGGGGTCGAAGCCGCCGTGCAGCCGCGCCCACGCGGTCGCGTACTGGTCCCAGTTCAGCTGCGTGCCCGCCACGGGATCAACCGTAGAAGGGCGGGGCGGCTGACGTGGGTCGGCCGGTCAGACCCGTGCCGCGGCCTGGAGCTGCTGCCAGACCTCGCGGGTGGCGGTGGACCGGTTGAGGGTGATGAAGTGGATCCCCGGCACGCCCTCGTCCAGCAGCTTCGCGCACATCTCGCTGGCCTGCTCGATGCCGAGCCGACGGACCGCCTCCGGATCGTCGGCCACCCGGGCGAACCGCTCGGCCAGGGCCGGCGGGAACGGCGCGCCGGAGAGCTGCACGGAGCGCTCGATGGTGCCCATCTGGGTCACCGGCATCACGCCGGCCAGGATCGGGGTGTCGCAGCCGGCGGCCGCCACCCGGTCCCGCAGCCGCAGGTAGTCGTCGGCGTCGAAGAACATCTGGGTGATGGCGAACTCGGCCCCCGCCCGGCACTTGCGGACGAAGTACTTCGTGTCGCTGGCCACGTCGGATGAGCGCGGGTGCTTGTACGGGAAGGCCGCCACCCCGACGCTGAAGTCGCCCGCGTCGCGGACCAGCCGGACCAGCTCCTCGGCGTACTCCACGCCCTCCGGGTGCCGGACCCACTCGCCGCCCGGGTTGCCCGGCGGGTCGCCCCGCACGGCCAGCACGTTGCGGACGCCGACGGAGGCCAGCCGGCCGATGACGTGCCGCAGCTCGGCGACCGAGTGGTTCACCGCGGTCAGGTGCGCCATCGGCAGCAGGGTGGTCTCGGTGGCGATCCGCTCGGTCACCGCGACGGTGGTGTCCCGGGTCGAGCCGCCCGCGCCGTAGGTGATCGAGACGAACGACGGGCGCAGCGACTCCAGCTCGCGGATGGCCTGCCAGAGCAGGCGCTCGCCCTGCGGGGTCTTCGGCGGGAAGAACTCGAACGAGAAGGTCGGCTGGCCGTCGCGGATCAGCTCCCCGATGGCCGGCTGAGGGTTCGGGAAGACCGAGGGAAGACCGAGCGCCACGTCCCGACTGTAACCGGCGCGTCCCGTCGTACCCAGGTCTTCCCACCCCGCGAACAGCGCCGGACAAAGCGTCGCACCCACGGAGTAGGAAAGGGCAAGCGCGGTGGGCGCCGGCCGGTGGCCGGCCCCGGGGGCCCGCGTGGGGGTCAGCACGCCCGGCGACCCGCCGGTCCGGCACCGCCGGTCCGCGTCGCCATCCGCGCCGACGCCCTCCGGAGGACCGATGATCCCGATCCCGCCACCCGGTCCGCACCTGTTCGGGCCGCTCTTGGCCGAGCTGCGGTCAGCGCGCGGCTGGAGCCAGCAGCGGATGGCCGCCGAGCTCTGTGCCGCCGCCGGCGTGCCGACCCTGACCCGGCACGAGGTCTCCCGGTGGGAACGGCAGCGCCGCCTGCCCGGCGACTTCTGGCTGGGTTGGCTGGCCGTGGTCCTCGGGGCGCCGGGCGAGCTGCTCGCCGAGGCCGCAGCGCGCAGCAGTCGGCTCGGCGCCGTGCCGGCGGCGGTCGACCGGGCCGGCTCCCGGGCCCGGCTGGCCCTGCTCACCCTGGCGCGCCGCTGGTCGGCCGACCCGTCCAGGGTGTCGTTGGGCGGTCCGCTCGCCGGCCCCGTCCTGACCGGGCCGTCCGGCGGGGCGGCGGGCCCGGGCCGGGAGACCGGGCCGGTCCCGGTGCCGGGCGGGCCGGCGGACCCGGTGACCAGCGGGCCGGCGGACCCGGTGGCGGGCGGGCCGGCGGCCCCCGGCGGCGACCTGGCCGAGCTGCGGCGCTGGGACGACCTGCTGGGCGGGGCCGACCTGGCCGGCCACGGCGCCCACCGGCTGCGCCGCGCGGCCCGGGCGCTCACCGTCGCCGGGCCGGCCGGCCGCCGCCGGCTGCTGCCCGTGCTGGCCGAGTCGGCCCAGCTCGCCGGCTGGCTCGCGGCCGATGCCGGGGACCTGACCGGCGGCCTGGACGCCTACCGGCTGGCGCTGCGCGCGGCGGTGGCCGCCGGCGACCCGGCGCTCGCCGGGCACGTCCTCGGGTCGGCCAGCCACCTGCTGGCCGGGGCCGGGGACCCGGTGGGCGCGCTGACGCTGGCCCGGATCGGCTATTCCGGCGCCCGCGACGCCGCCTCCCCCGGGCTGCGGGCGCTGCTGCTGCACCGGGTGGCGTTCGCCGCCGCGCTGGCCGGCCGGTCGCGCGCCGCTCGGCCGGCCCTCGATGCCGCCGAGCGGACCGGCGGGCCCGAACCGGGTCGGGAGCCACCGTGGCTGTACTGGCTCGACGAGACCGAACTGGCCGCGTTGACCGGCCGCACCCTGGTGGCGCTGGGTCGCCCGGGGCCCGCCGTGCCGCTGCTCGGGCCGGTGGCGCGGGGGCGGGACCGGCGCGGCGGGATCCCGTCGACCACCGTCGAAACCTCGCCATGGCGGCACGACGCGACCGCCGGGGACCGGCTAGCGTTCTGGCGTGACTCACGCTGCTCCCGTATCCCCCGTCGACCGCGCCGGCCTGCGTCAGCGGATCGACAAGGCCCTCACCGAGTTCCTCGCCGGCCAGCGCGGCTGGCTGACCGCCGTCGACGACGGCCTGGTGCCGGTCGCCGAGGCGATCGAGGCGTTCGTGCTGGGAGGCGGGAAGCGGCTGCGCCCGGCCTTCGCGTACTGGGGCTACCGGGGTGCCGGCGGGCTCGACTCCGACCAGGTGGTGGCCGCCCTGGCCGCGCTGGAGTTCGTGCAGGCCAGCGCCCTGATCCACGACGACCTGATGGACCGCTCCGACACCCGCCGCGGGGAGCCGGCTGTGCACCGGCGGTTCGCGGCCCGGCACCGGGCGGCCAGCTGGAGCGGCGACCCGGACGGCTTCGGGGACGCCGCCGCGATCCTGCTGGGCGACCTCTGCCTGGTCTGGTCGGACGAGCTGCTGCACTCCGCCGGCCTCGAGCCGCGCACGGTGGCCCGGGCCCGGCCGGTCTTCGACGAGATGCGCACCGAGGTGACCGTCGGGCAGTACCTCGACGTGCTGACCCAGGCCACCGGGGACACCTCGCGGGAGCGGGCGGGCAAGGTGGCCCGCTACAAGTCGGCGAAGTACACGGTCGAGCGGCCGCTGCTGCTGGGCGCCGCGCTGGCCGACGCCCCGGCCGAGGTGCACGCGGCGTACTCGGCGTACGGGCTGCCGCTGGGCGAGGCGTTCCAGCTGCGCGACGACGTGCTGGGGGTCTTCGGGGACCCGGAGCGCACCGGCAAGCCGGCCGGCGACGACCTGCGCGAGGGCAAGCGGACGTACCTGGTGGCGGCGGCCCTGGAGGCGGTCGACGACGCCGGCCGGGAGCTGCTGCTCGGCGGGCTCGGCGACCCGGGGCTGGACGCCGCCGGGGTGACCCGGCTGCGTGAGCTGATCACGGCGAGCGGGGCGCTGGAGCGTACCGAGGGGCGGATCGCCGCGCTGACCGAGAGCGCGCTGGCCGCCCTCACCACGGTCGACCTGGACACCGAGGCCCGGCAGGCCCTGGTCGACCTGGCCATCGCCGCCACCCGCCGCACCGACTAACCCACCCCACCCCGCCCCCACCCCCACCCAGGGCCCTGGTTGATCATGAAGTTATTGCCGCGCTCCTCGGCGTGTCATGGCAACAACTTCATGGTCAACAGGGAGACGGGGTGGGTGGACGG
Organism: Micromonospora sp. RTBAU3-60; assembly: GCF_054963695.1. Lineage (NCBI taxonomy): Bacteria > Bacillati > Actinomycetota > Actinomycetes > Micromonosporales > Micromonosporaceae > Micromonospora > Micromonospora sp. RTBAU3-60. The sequence continues at coordinate 81,104 of NZ_JBUEGB010000003.1, forward strand.
GTGGGGTGGGTGGGTGGGTCAGAAGCCGAGGGCTTGGGCGCGGCGTTTGACCTCGCGGGCCTGGTCGCCGCCGAGGGCGGCGGCCGGCGTGCCGGGGAGGGTGGGGTCCTCCTCGTAGAGCCAGCGCAGCGCCTCCTCGTCGTCGTACCCCGCGTCGGCGAGCAGGTTGAGCACGCCGGGCAGGTGCTTGAGCACGGTGCGGTTGGCCACCAGGTCGGCCGGTACGCGGCGGACGCCGTCGCGGCGTACCGCGATCAGCTCCCGGTCGCGGATCATCTGGTGCACCTTGCTGATCGACAGGTCGAGACGCTCGGCCACGTCCGGCAGGGTCAGCCAGGCGGCCGGGTCGGCCGGTCCGGGCAGGTCGGCGCCGGTGGCGGCGGGTACGGATTCGGTCACCCGACCACCCTGCCACGGGCCGGGACGGCCCGGGCCGGCGGCACCCCGTCGGGCACCTCCGGATGCGGCACGACCAGCCCGGACGCGCGTGGCGGGAGCGTTGTCGGCCCCCGGCTGTAGCATCCTGTTCAACCTTCACCCTCCCGACACATAGACTGCCTGCCGATGGACACACAGGTCGCCGACACGTTGCTGGGCTCGCTGATCGACGGGCGCTACCGCATTCGCGGTCGCGTGGCCCGTGGCGGCATGGCGACCGTGTACACCGCCACCGACGAGCGCCTGGAGCGCACCGTGGCGGTCAAGATCATTCACCCGACCCAGGCTCCCGAGGCCCGGGCCCGGATGGCCGGCTTCGTGGAGCGGTTCACCGACGAGGCGAAGACCATCGCCCGGCTGACCCACCCGAACGTGGTGGCGGTCTACGACCAGGGCACCCACGCCGGCCTCCCCTACCTGGTGATGGAGTACGTCCGGGGCCGCACCCTGCGCGATGTCCTCGCCGAACGGCGCCGGCTCAACCCGGACGAGGCCCTGGCGATCGCCGAGCAGATGCTCGCGGCGATCGCCGCCGCGCACCGCGCCGGCCTGGTGCACCGCGACGTCAAGCCGGAGAACGTGCTGGTCGCCGAGGCGCCCACCGGCGGCACCGCCAACCTGGTGGACAGCGTGGTCAAGGTGGCCGACTTCGGGCTGGCCCGCGCGGTCGAGGCGAGCGCCGAGGAGAACGGCAACCAGCTCATGGCCACCGTGGCGTACGTCGCGCCGGAGCTGGTCACCGAGGGCCACGCGGATCCGCGCACCGACGTCTACTCCGCCGGCATCGTGCTGTTCGAGATGCTCACCGGCCGGGTGCCATACGACGGCGACCGCCCGGTGGACGTCGCCTGGCAGCACGTCGACCGGGACGTGCCGCCCCCGTCGACCCTGGTCCCGAGCCTGCCGAAGGTCCTCGACGACCTGGTCGGCCGGGCCACCCGGCGCGATCCGGGCGCCCGCCCCACCGACGCCGGCGCCCTGCTGGCCGAGGTGCAGGTGGCCCGGGACGACCTGGGCAACGCCAACTCGCACACCACGGTGCTGCGGCAGCTGTCCGACGGGAACAGCCCGATGGCCCAGCCGACCATGGTGGTGGCGGCGGTCCGCCCGGCCGAGCGTCCCGCCTGGGCCCGGCTGCCCGAGGGTGGCGGGCAGCGCCCGCACCGCCGCCGGGCCGCCGCTGAGGGCGGCAACCTGGGCGGTCGGCTGACCGAGCTGCGTACCCGGGTGATGGGCTCGCCCCGGGGCCGGCTGGCGGTCGCCGCGGCGGCCGTGGTGCTCGGCCTGGTGGCCGCGGTCGGCGGCTGGTGGTTCGGGGTGGGGCGCTACACGGTCGCCCCACAGCTGGTGAGCCTCACCAAGGCCGACGCGGAGGCGCAGGCCACCCGGGGCGGCTTCACCGTGAAGTACGCCGATCCCCGCTATGACGAGAAGGTGCCGAAGGACAGCGTGCTGGGGCAGAACCCGGCCTCCGCGGCCCGGATCCTCAAGGGCGGCACAATCACGCTGACCCTGTCGCTCGGTCCGGAGCAGTTGCCGGTGCCGGACGTGGTGGGCAAGGACTTCGAGCTGGCCCAGGCCGAGCTGACCGACGCCAAGCTGGTGGTGGTCAAGGGCTCCGCCCGGTACGACGACGAACTGCCCGCCGGGGTGGTGGTGGCCACCGACCCGAAGGTGGGCACGGTGGTCAAGCCGGGCACGAAGGTGACGGTGATGCTGAGCAAGGGCCGTGCCCCGGTCAGCGTGCCGAACCTGGTGGGCAAGAACCTCAACGACGCCCGGGGCATCCTCGCCCAGCTCGGGCTGACCCCGGTGGAGTCGTACAAGGACTCGGACAAGCCGAAGGACGAGATCCTCGGCCAGAGCCCGGCCGACGGCACCGGGGTGGAGAAGGGCGCCCAGGTCAAGCTGGAGATCAGCAAGGGGCCGCCGCAGGTGCCCGTGCCCCGGGTGATCGACCTGCCCTGCCAGCAGGCGAAGCAGGTGCTGGAGAGCCAGGGCTTCCCGGCCAACCTCCAGCTCAACCCCAACGGCGTGGCCCGCTTCCAGAACCCGCCAGAGAACACACCGGTGCCGCCGGGCACCACCGTCACGGTGACGTGCCTGTGAGCGCGCGGAGTGAGTCGGGCATGCGAGCCCCGCAGCCGCGAACGAAAGACGTGCCGGTGAGCGCGCGGAGTGAGTCGGGCCGGCGAGCCCCGCAGTCGCGAACGAAGGATGGTCCGGTGAGCGTGCGGCGGCCGGTCGGCTCGCACACCCCCACCTCAGGTGGCCTGGCGAGGGCGGCGCTGCCGTACGTCGACGCGGCCGCCGCCGAGGTGGTGCAGGTCTACGTCTCCAACTCTCGGGGCTGGGCCCTGCCGGCGGGCGACCCGGCGCAGGACGCGCTGTTCCGGGACGGCTGCGGCGAGCGGGGCGTGCCGGTCTTCATCCACGCGTCGCTGCTGGTCAACCTGGGCTCCCCTACCCCGGCCACGGTCGAACGGTCGGCGCAGACCTTGGCGCACGCGCTGCGCCGGGGCCGGGCGATCGGCGCCGAGGGTGTGGTGTTCCACGCCGGCAGCGCGGTGGACGCGGGGCACGCCGAGGCGGCGATGCGCCAGGTACGCGAGGCCCTGCTGCCGCTGCTGGACGAGGCGGCGACCAGCGGCGGGCCGATGCTGCTGGTGGAGCCGAGCGCCGGGGGCGGCCGGTCGTTGGCCTCCCGGGTGGAGCACCTGGGCCCCTACCTGGACGCGGTGGACCACCACCCGATGATGGGGGTCTGCTTCGACACCTGCCATGCCTGGGCGGCGGGGCACGACCTGGCCGCCGAGGGCGGGATGACCGCGACGCTGGACGCCCTGGTCGTCGCCGTCGGGGCGGACCGGCTGAAGCTGGTGCACGCGAACGACTCGAAGGACCTGTGCGGCTCGACCCGGGACCGGCACGAGAACATCGGCAAGGGCACCATCGGCGAGCCGGCGTTCGCCGAGCTGATGCGGCACCCGGCCACCGCGGGCATCCCGGTGGTGGTGGAGACCCCGACGGAGAAGCACGTCGGTCACGCCGCCGACATCGCCACCCTCAAACGCCTCCACCCCTGAACGCCCCCCCCGCGCGGCCCCTGCCCGACCCCCGGCCGGCGTTGACCAAGAAGTTTGCGTCGGAAAACGCCCGGCGGACGCAAACTCCTTGATCAACAAGGCGGGGCGGTCAGGCGCGGAGGATGCGGGTGAAGATCTCCGCGGCGCGGTCGATGGCGGCGTCGGCGACGTCCAGGTGGGTGACCAGGCGGGCGGTACGCGGGCCGAGCACCGAGACCAGCACGCCCTCCGCCCGGGCGGCGGCCGCGAGGGCCTTCGCGTCGAGCGGGTGCTTGGTCAGGTCGAGCGGGACGATGTTGGTCCGCACCGGCATGGCGAGCACGCCGTAGGGGGCGATGGCCTCGGCCAGCCGCGCCGCCTTGGCGTGGTCCTCGGCGAGCCGCTCGACGTGGTGGGCCAGGGCGTACCGGCCGGCGGCGGCCAGGATGCCGACCTGCCGCATGCCGCCACCCATCCGCTTGCGGATCCACCGGGCCCGTTCGATCTTCTCGGCGCTGCCCAACACCAGCGAGCCGACCGGCGCGCCGAGGCCCTTGGAAAGGCAGACGGACATGGTGTCGAAAAGGGCACCGTAATCCGCCAGCGGCACCTGGTCGGCGACGTGCGCGTGCCAGATCCGGGCGCCGTCGCAGTGCAGGGCGAGCCCGTGGTCGTCGGCGACCCGGCGCAGCTCACGCAGGGTGGCGAGCGGGATCACCCCGCCGCCGCCCCGGTTGTGGGTCTGCTCGACGGCGATCGCCCGGGTCGGCACCGCGAAGTAACCGTCGGGCCGGACCATCCCGGCCACCACGTCCGGGTCGATCTCCGCGCCGACCGCCGGCCAGGTCCGCGACGAGATTCCGCCGTACGCGGCCGCCGCGCCGATCTCGTACGTGACGACGTGCGCGTCGGCGTCGCAGAGCAGCTCCTCGCCGTGCGGCACGACGAGCTGGAGCGCGATCTGGTTGGCCATCGAGCCGCTCGGGGCGAACAGCGCCGCCTCGTGCCCGAAGCGGGCGGCGACCTCGGCCTCCAGCGCGGCGACGGTGGGGTCCTCGCCGTACACGTCGTCGCCGACCTCGGCGGAGGCCATCGCCTCCCGCATCCCGGCGGTGGGCCGGGTCACCGTGTCGGAACGAAGATCAATGAAGTCAGCCACAGTGATCCTTTCGGCTGCCGGCTGCGGGGCTCGTAAGCTCACTCCTCGCGTCAGCCACGCAGCATCTCCGCCACCAGGAAGGCCAGCTCCAGCGACTGCTGGGTGTTCAGTCGCGGGTCGCAGGCGGTCTCGTACCGATCGGGCAGGTCGAGGTCCTCGATGCCCTGAGCGCCGCCGAGGCACTCGGTGACATCCTCGCCGGTCAGCTCGACGTGCAGGCCGCCCGGGTGGGTGTCCAGGCCGCGGTGCACCTCGAAGTAGCCGAGCACCTCGTCGACGATCCGGTCGAAGTGCCGGGTCTTGTAGCCGTTCGAGGACTCGTGGGTGTTGCCGTGCATCGGGTCGCACTGCCAGACCACCTTGGCGCCGGCCGCGGTGACCTTGGCGACGATCGGCGGCAGGGCGTCCCGGACCCGGTGGTTGCCCATCCGGCTGATCAGGGTGAGCCGGCCGGGGATGTTGTCCGGGTTGAGCTTCTCGCAGAGCTCGATGGCCTCGTCCGGGGTGGTGGTCGGGCCGAGCTTGACGCCGATCGGGTTGGCGATCCGGGAGATGAAGTCGAGGTGCGCCCCGTCGAGCTGCCGGGTCCGCTCGCCGACCCACAGGAAGTGCCCGGACAGTCCGTACGCCCGGCTGCCGGAGATCCGGGTGAGCGCCCGGTCGTACTCCAGCGCCAGCGCCTCGTGGGAGCAGTAGAGGGTGACCGTGCGCAGTGCTTCGTCGTCGGTCATCCCGCAGGCCCGGATGAAGGCCAGCGCCCGGTCGATCTCGCGGGCGATCGCCTCGTAGCGCTCGCCGGCCGGCGACTGCTTGACGAAGTCCTTGTTCCAGTCGTGCACCGCGTGCAGGTCGGCGAGCCCGCCGGCCAGGTACGCCCGGAGCATGTTCATCGCGGCGGCCGAGTTGGCGTACGCCCGGATCATGCGCTGCGGGTCGGCGACCCGCGCCTCCGGCGTGGCCTCCAGCGAGTTGATCATGTCCCCGCGGTACGCCGGCAGGCCTCGGGCGTCCGTCGGCAGCGACCGGGGCTTGGTGTACTGCCCGGCGACCCGGGCCACCTTGACCACCGGCAGCGATGCGCCGTACGTCAGCACGATCGCCATCTGGAGCAGGGTGCGGGCGTTGGCCAGCAGGTGGCTCTCGGTGTTGTCGGCGAAGGTCTCCGCGCAGTCGCCGCCCTGGAGCAGGAACGCCTTGCCCTCGCAGACCAGCGCGAGGCGCTGCCGGAGTTGGTCGACCTCGTACGGCGCGACCACCGAGGGCACCGTGTCGAGCACCTTGCAGACCTCGGCGACCCGGGCCGGGTCCGGCCACGGCGGGGTCTGCGCGCGGGGAAGCTCCCGCCAGCGGTCCAGGCCGAGGGCCGCGTCCTCGGCGGAGTCGGCGGTCGGGCGACTGGTCTGGAGTCCCGGGCTGCCCACCGCGGGGTGGGTCAACTGGTGCCACTCATGGCGCATGACAGAAAGCGTACGGCGACCGCCGGGGCGACCCGCCGGCGAGGGGGACGGTTCCGGCAGTTGGGAGATCAGCGCCACACCCCGGCCGACCGCAGGTCAGCCCGGCTGGACGGGTCAGGGGGTGATCGACGGTTCGGGGGTGTGGCCGCCGGGCGCCTCGCTCGAGATGCACCAGTCCGCGCCGCTGCGGGTGACCGTGAACAGCAGCGGCCGGGTGGCCTTGCGCGAGCCGACGGCGACGGTGACGGAGGTGCTGACCTCCTGGCCGTTCGGGCCGGACCGGACGTCGGTGATGGTGGCCTGGGGCACCGTGAAGTGGTCGGCGAAGTCGCCGTTGGGGCCGGTGGCGGCGGCGTCGAAGGCGGCCTGCACGGGGGCGCAGAACTGGCTGCGGCCCGCGTCGACGTCCTTGCCGGCCATCGCGTCGAGGTACGCCTGGACCCGCTCGCGGCTCTTGGCCGCCGCCTCCTCGGCCGGTGCCCGCTGCGCCCCGCCGTCGGGGGCGTCCTGGGCCTCGTCGTCCCCGCCGAGACCGCAGCCGGCCAGGCTCAGCGGCAGGAGCGCGAGCAGCACCACCCCGGTCGCCACCCTCGGGTGCGTCAGGCCCATCGGTCCCTCCCATCGGCGCGGGCATCGAGACATGCCGAGCGGCGAGTCTGTCACATCGGCGTTCGCGCACACCCGTCGCGGTCGCGCGCCGCCCGGCGGACCGCGGATGCGGACCCGGACCGGCGGCCGCACCCATCCTCGCCTCTCCCGGCCCGGGCGGCCAGGTCGGCACGCGGCGTGCGGCCGATCCGGGCGGCTGGTTAGATCCGGGAAGCGCGGCGCCGGGCCGCGCGCTCAGGAGGTGACCGGTCATCCTCGACGTGGCGTCGATCGACACCGCGTGGCTGCCTGAGGCGGAGCGGTTCGACTTCTGGCAGGACCTGGTCGCCCGCGAGTCGGCGGCGGCCCGGATCAGCAGTGCTCACGCGGACGACTTCATCGCCTCGGCGCGGGCGATCGACCTCGGCGTGGTACGGCTCGGGTCGTGGCGCTACCCGTCGCTGGAGCTGGCCCGTACGCCACGGCTGATCCGCAGCTCCGACCCGGAGCTCTACCAGCTCGCCCTGCCTCTCTCCGGGCACGGCACGATGTTCCAGCAGCGCCGGGCGGGGCCGCTCGATCCGTCCAGCTTCGCCTTGATCGACACGGTCCGCCCGCACGGGTCCCGGCACGCGCCGGACCCGACGGAGGCCGCACCGCTGGAGACGCTGACCGTCCTGGTGCCGCACGGGGCGCTGCCGCTGCCCGCACGCCGGGTGGAGGCGCTGCTCGCCGCCGACATCCCGGCCGACCGCGGGATGGGCGCGCTGCTCGCCGCCTTCCTGCGGCAAGTCGTGGCGCACCCGGAGGAGTACGCGGCGGACGACGCGCCCCAGCTGGGCCGGATCGCCCTGGACCTGATCTCGGGCACCCTGGCCGGCCGGCTCGACGTCGAGCGGGAGCTGCCCGTCGAGGTCCGGGAGACCGGCCTGCGAGCCCGGGTCGAGGTGTTCGTCCGGCGGCATCTGTCCGACCCGGCGCTCACCCCGGCGACCGTGGCGGCGGCGCACCACATGTCGCTGCGGTCGCTGCACCGGCTCTTCGAGGGCACCGGCACGACCGTCGGGGCCATGATCCGCACCGAGCGGTTGGCCGGCTGCTTCCGGGATCTGGCCGACCCGCGCCTGCGCCACCAGGCCGTCCACCAGGTGGCCGCCCGCTGGGGCTTCCGGGACCGGGCACACTTCAGCCGGGCGTTCCGGTCCGCGTACGGGCTCTCGCCCCGGGAGCACCGCGAGCGCGGCCCACTGGGCTGAGCAACCGAACGGGGAGGGGCCGGTGTGGCCCCTCCCCGCCGGGTGGGTGACGCGTCGGCCGTCGGCTCAGCCGAGACCGCCCTTGATGGCGCCGATCAGCTCGCCGTTGCTGGTGTCACCGGAGAGCTCCCAGAAGAACGCGCCACCGAGGCCCTGGTTCTTCACGTAGGTCATCTTGCCGCCGATGGTGGCCGGGGTGTCGTAGCTCCACCAGTTGCTGCCGCACTTGGCGTACGCCGTGCCACCCACGGTGCCGGTCGCCGGGCAGCTGTTCTTGAGCACCTTGTAGTCCTCGATGCCCTGCTCGTAGGTGCCGGGCGCCGGGCCGGTGGCGGTGCCGCCGGGGGCGGACTGGGTGACCCCGGTCCAGCCGCGCCCGTAGAAGCCGATGCCGAGCAGCAGCTTGTCGGACGGGATGCCCTTGCCCTTGAGCTTCTGGATCGCCGCGTCCGACCAGAAGCCCTGCTGCGGGATGCCGGTGTACGAGGTGAGCGGCGAGTGCGGCGCGGTCGGGCCCTGGGCCGCCCAGGCGCCGAAGTAGTCGTACGTCATCGGCATGATCCAGTTGAGGTACGGCGCAGCGCCGGCGTAGTCGGCCGCGTCGATCTTGCCGCCGCTGCTGCCGTCGGCGGTGATCGCCGCGGTGATCAGGAAGCTGGAGCCGAACTTGCCGCGCAGGGCGCTCACCACGTTCTTGAAGGCGTTCGGGCCGCTGCTGTCGCACTGGAGACCGCAGGCGTTCGGGTACTCCCAGTCGATGTCGATGCCGTCGAAGACGTCCGCCCAACGCGGGTCCTTCACCAGCGCGTAGCAGGAGTCGGCGAACGCGGCCGGGTTCTGCGCGGCCTGGGTGAAGCCGGCCGACCAGGTCCAGCCGCCGAAGGACCAGAGCACCTTGAGGTTCGGGTACATCCGCTTGAGCTTGCGGAGCTGATTGAAGTTGCCGCGCAGCGGCTGGTCCCAGGTGTCCGCCACGCCGTCGACACTGTCCGCGGCGGTGTACGCCTTGTCGTAGTCGGCGTAGCTGTCACCGATGCTGCACCGGCCGCCGCTGGTGTTGCCGAAGGCGTACAGGATGTGGGTGAGCTTGGCCGCGGACCCGCTGGTGTGGACGTTCTTGACGTGGTAGTTGCGGGCGTAGACGCCCCACTCGGCGAAGTAGCCGACGACCTTCTTGCCTCCGGTCGGCGGCGGCGTCGTGGGCGGTGGGGTGGTCGGCGGCGGCGTGGTCGGCGGAGCCGTGGTGGGCGGGGTCGTCGTCGGCGGGGTCGTGGTGGGCGGCGGGGTGCCGCCGGAGCAGGAGGCGCCGTTGACGGTGCAGTTCAGCGGGGCTTTGTACCCCCCGGTGCCGTTGTAGCCCCAGCTGAAGCTGGCACCCGGGGCGAGCGGGCCGGCCCAGCTCTTCTTCACCGCGACGTAGTGGTTGCCGCTGCTGGTGACGTCGGCGTCCCAGAACGTGCTGATCGTGGTGCCCGCGGGCAGGTCGAACTCGATGCGCCAGGTGTCCACGCTGGCACTGGTGCCGTTGGTGACGGTCACCTTCGTCTCGTGACCGGTCCCCCAGTCCTGCACCTTGGCGAAGGTGGCGGTCACGCTGCCCGCGGCGGACGCGGTCGCCATCGGTACCGCCGCGACCGCCAGCGCGACCACGGCACCGGTGGCCCAGAGGGCCCGGCGGAGCGATCTCTCCATACGGCGTCTCCCTAAACAGTTAGGAAACTTTCCAGATTGATGCTGAGACGCTACTCACGCGCCAACACTTCGTCAAGATGTAGATGCATCGATTTATCGTGTCCGCGTCGACCGGCCCCCGCGGACGCGTAGCCTCGCCCCATGACGGTTTTCGACGTGCAGATCGACGCCCTCACCGGCGGCTCCGCCGACCTCGCGCGGTATCACGGCCGCGCGCTGCTGGTGGTCAACGTGGCCTCGCGGTGCGGCCTCACCCCGCAGTACGCCGGCCTCCAGTCCCTCGCCGACGAGTACGCCGACCGGGGCCTGACCGTGCTCGGCGTGCCCTGCAACCAGTTCGCCGGCCAGGAGCCCGGCACGGCCGTGGAGATCGAAGAGTTCTGCCAGGTCAACTACGGCGTGACCTTCCCGCTGACGGAGAAGGTCGACGTCAACGGGCCGGACCGGCACCCGCTCTACGCCGCGCTGGTGTCCACCCCGGACGCCGAGGGGCACACCGGCGACGTGCGGTGGAACTTCGAGAAGTTCCTGGTCGCCCCGGACGGCACGGTGGCCGCCCGATTCGCCCCGCAGGTCACCCCGGACTCCCCCGAACTGCGGGCCGCGATCGAGAAGGTGCTGCCGGCCTGACCCGACAGCGGCGGGCCCGGGGCGCACCGCGCCCCGGGCCCGCCGTTGGGACCGGTCAGCTCAGCCCGCGGGCCCCGCGGGTCGGCGGCCAGGTTGCTGGCGCCGGTGCGGACGGTGCCGCGGGTCGCCGCGTTCCCGCAGCACCCGCGACCCGGCAGCCGGATGTGGCGGGCCGCGCCGACCCTCGGGATCAGGATCGGCGCGGCGCTGGACGGTCAGCCCGCGACGGAGCGGAAGACCGGGTAGTAGCCGCCGGACTGCCCCGCGGCGGTGGGGTGGTACGAGACGGTCAGGTTGAGGTAGTTCAACGCGTGCAGCCACTTCTCGCCGTAGCTGCACAACTGGTGGCCGACGAAGATCGACCGGACGTCGGCGAACTTGAAGCCGGCCGAGGTCGCCGCCGTCCTGGTGATGTCGTCGAGAAGGTTGATGCCCTCGTTGATCTTCGCTCGGGAGGTCGCGCTGAGCCCGACGCAGACGGTGCCGAGCTGATAGAAGACCGGGTAGCCGACGACCACCACGCGGGCCGAGGGCGCCCGGCTCTTGATGCCGTTGTAGACGTTGGCGAGCTTGCCGGGCAGCTCGGTCCGGGCCTTGTCCTCGGCCGCCTGCACGGCCGCCACGCACTGGCTCTCCCCCTGCAGGACACAGGTGGTCATGATGTTGGCGAAGCCGACGTCGTTGCCGCCGACGGTGATGCTGACCAGCGTGGTGGTCGACGACAGCGCCGAGAGCTGGCTGTTGATGACGTCCGTCGTGGTCGCGCCCGAGCAGGCCACCGAGCGGTACGCGGCCGGCCTGATGTTGGTGTTGTAGAGCGCGGGATAGGCGTTGGTGCTGCGCATGCAGGACCCGCTCTCGGACGTGTAGCTGTCGGCGCCGACGCCGGAGGCGTACGAGTCGCCGAGCGCGACGTACCGGTCGGTGGCGGCGGCCTGGGCGGGGGTGCCCAGCGCCAGCGTGACACCGAGCGTCGACGCCAGGGTCAGGGCGAGGGTGGCAAGACGGGATCTCCGCACGTCGCACTCCTGGGGTTGGAAGTGGTGGTGGGAGATAGATATCAATAGATCGGACCCGGGCGGAAGGTCAAGGATTCGCACCCGCAGCCGATAGACCCTTATAGATACAAATCATTACCAAACCGATCTTCATCACTGAAGGTTTTCGCCGGGTCGACGCGTGGACACCGACCGGATGGCGGGCTGCCAAATAACCGACCACCTTGGTCGGGAATGCCGGCCCCCAGCGAGTGGTTGGCAACGGACATGACAACTGTGGGACTGATCGGCAGCGGCAACATCGGCGGCACCGTGGCCCGGCTGGCGATGGCCGCCGGTCACGACGTGGTACTCAGCAACTCCCGCGGCCCGGAGACGCTCAAGGAGCTGGTGGACGAGTTGGGCCCTCGGGCCCGCGCCGCCACCCCGGCCGAGGCGGCGGCGGCCGGCGACCTCGTGGTGATCACCATCCCGCTGCGGGCCTACCGGTCGGTGCCGGCCGAACCGCTCGCCGGCAAGATCGTGATCGACACCAACAACTACTACCCGGAGCGGGACGGGCGGTTCCCGGAGCTGGACGACGAGTCGACCACCACCAGCGAACTTCTCCAGCGGCACCTGCCCCAGTCGCGGGTGGTCAAGGGCTTCAACAACATCTACTTCAAGCACCTGCTCGCTCTGGCCCGGCCAGCCGGCGCGGCGGACCGCACCGCCCTGCCGATCGCCGGCGACGACCCGGCCGCCAAGAGCACCGTCGTCGCGTTCCTCGACTCCCTCGGCTACGACGCGGTCGACGTGGGCCCGCTCGCCGAGGGCTGGCGGTTCCAGCGCGACACCACCGCGTACGCGGCCCTCTACTCGGCCGACCCGGCCAACGACTGGGAGCGGCCGGCGCCGGTCGATGCGGACAAGCTGCGCACCGCCCTCGCCGCCGCCCGCCGCTACGCCGACAGCTGACCCTCACGTCCGTCCGGAGGGTGGGGAGCTCCCCGCCCTCCGGGCACCGTCGGCGCCACCCCGATTTCCGGGTGCGTCAGACCGCCTGCGGCGGGAGGCTGAGGCGCATGGCCGGGTCGCGGGTCTCCTGGAAGCCGAGCGAGCGGTAGAGCGGCTGCCCCGCCGCGGAGGCCCGCAGGTCGATCCGCCGCACGCCCCGCTCGCGGAACCAGCCCAGCAGCGCCACCAGGCAGGCACGAGAATGGCCGCGCCGGCGGTGGGCGGGATCGGTGCTGACGTTGAAGACGTACCCGACCAGGCCGTTCGGGTTGTCCGGGCCGCCGAGCCGGCGCTCGATCGTGCCGACCGCGCAGGCGGCCAGCGTCCCGTCCGGCCCGTCGACCACGAAGGCCGCCAGCGACGGCTCCGGCTCGGCCAGCCACTCCCGCAGCTGCGCCCGCGCGACGTCCTGCCACGGGCCCGGCTGCGGATCCGTGCCGCGCACCGCGGCGAGCATCAGCCCACGCAACCGGACCAGCTCGGCGGCGTCATCCGGCGTCGCCGGGCGTGCGTCGACCATGAACGGCACCGTACCCGGCCAGCGCCGGCAGGGGGCGCCCGGTCCGGGCGGGTGGCCGGCCGCAGCGGGCCGGTCCGCTGCCAGGTCGCCGACGTGGGGGTGTCCCCGCCGCCGGACACCCCGACATCGACGACCTGGAGTGGATCAACCGGCCGGCCCGAGCCCGGGCGGCCATGGGTCCGCGCCTCAGTCGGCCTGGGCGGCCAGTTCCCGGGCGCGGTCGCGGGCGGCCTCCAGCGCCGCCAGCATGGCCGCGCGTACGCCGTGGTTCTCCAGCTCACGGATGGCGGAGATGGTGGTGCCGGCCGGCGAGGTGACCGCCTCGCGGAGCTTGACCGGGTGCTCCCCGGAGTCGCGGAGCATCACCGCCGAGCCGATGGCGGTCTGCACGATCAGCTCGTGCGCCACCTGCCGGGGCAGGCCGAGCAGGATGCCGGCGTCGATCATGGCCTCGACCAGCAGGTAGAAGTAGGCGGGACCGGAGCCGGAGAGGGCGGTCACCGCGTCCTGCTGGGACTCGGGCACCCGGATGGTGGCGCCGAGCGGCTTGAACATCTCCTCGGCGAGGGCCAGGTGCGCGCCGTTGGCGTGCTCGCCGGCGGAGATGGCGCTCATCGCCTCGTCCACCAGCGCCGGGGTGTTCGTCATCACCCGGATCACCGGGGTGCCCTCCGGCAGCCGGCGGCTGAAGAACGTGGTGGGCAGGCCGGCGCAGAGCGAGATGACCAGCTTGTCGGCCGGCACCTTCGGGCCGATCTCGTCGAGCAGCGCCGCCGCGTCCTGCGGCTTGACCGAGATGGCGAGCACCTCCGCCTCGTCCACCGCGACGAGGTTGTCCACCACCCGTACGCCGTACCGGGCGGTCAGCTCCTGGGCGCGGCTGGGTCGCCGGGCGGTGGCGAGCAGCCGTTCGACCGGCCAGCCGGAGCGGAGCAGGCCGGAGAGCATCAGCTCGCCGATCTTGCCGGCGCCGATCACGGCGACGGTGTGCACCTTGGGTGCCATGGGCCGTACCCCTCTCGGTCGAGGCGGGGCGCGGCGGACCCGGCCCGGGCCCGCCGCGCCGCACCGCGTCGATCAGCTGCCGAAGAAGACCTCGGCCTCGGCGTACCGCTCCAGCGGCACGGTCTTCAGCTCCCGGGTGGCCTCGGCCAGCGGGACGCGGATGATGTCCGTGCTCTTCATCGCGACCATCTTGCCCCAGTCGCCCTCGTGCGCCGCGTCGATCGCGTGCAGGCCGAGCCGGGTGGCGAGCACCCGGTCGAAGGCGGTCGGGGTGCCGCCACGCTGGATGTGGCCGAGCACCACGGTGCGGGCCTCCTTGCCGGTCTTCGCCTCCAACTGCTCGGCGAGCCACTGGCCGATGCCGCCGAGCCGGACGTGACCGAACGAGTCCAGCTCCTTGTTGTGCAGGACCATCTGGCCCTCCAGCGGGTGCGCGCCCTCGGCCACCACGACGATCGGGGCGTACTGGTGCTGGAAGCGCTTCTCGACGTACCCGGCGACCTGGTCCACGTCGAACTGCCGCTCGGGCAGCAGGATCACGTTGGCGCCGCCGGCGAGGCCGGCGTGCAGGGCGATCCAGCCGGCGTGCCGGCCCATCACCTCGACGACCAGGGTGCGGTGGTGGCTCTCCGCGGTGGTGTGCAGCCGGTCGATCGCCTCCATGGCGATGTTGACGGCGGTGTCGAAGCCGAAGGTGTAGTCGGTGGCACCCAGGTCGTTGTCGATGGTCTTCGGCACGCCGACGACCTTGACGTCCAGTTCGTGCAGCTTGGTGGCGACGCCGAGGGTGTCCTCACCGCCGATGGCGATCAGCGCGTCCACGCCCTGGGCGGCGAGGTTCTCCTTGATCCGCTCGACGCCGTTCTCGATCTTGAACGGGTTGGTCCGGGACGAGCCGAGGATGGTGCCGCCGCGCGGCAGGATGCCGCGGACCTCCGCGATGCCCAGCGGCCTGGACAGGCCCTCCAGCGGGCCCTTCCAGCCGTCCCGGAAGCCCACGAACTCGTGACCGTAGGTGGCGACGCCCTTGCGGACCACCGCCCGAATCACCGCGTTGAGACCAGGGCAGTCGCCGCCGCCGGTGAGCACGCCGATACGCATGATCTGCTCATCCTCCTGGAGCATCAGGTGAAGCCCGGATAAGCCCCAGGATAGGTGTCAGATCAGACCATCGGCGCCGTTGCCGGCCCGGGGCGGGCCGTCAGTGCGCACTGTAGTCGGCGTGGGGGTGCGGCGACACCGCGCCCCGGCCCCTACCCGCCCGCCGGACGGGCTACGGGCCATCCGGCTCACGCGAACCGCGCCCCGGACAGAACTGGTCAAACCTCCACCACGCCGCCCGCGCCGGTCACCGCCGCGTCATCGCCCGCCAGCGCGCCAGGTTGTGCCGGGCGTCGACCAGGGCGTCGTGCCGGTCCGCGTCGGCGTCCGGCAGCCTCGGCCGGCCCCGCTCGTCCCAGAGCTGGCGCAGCTCCTTGGTGAACCGCGGGATCTCCCGGGGCAGCGCCGGCATCGCGCCCCACAACTGGGCCAGGACCACGTGGTCGTACGCCGCGTACCAGGCCCAGAGCTCCAACTGCTCGCCCGGGCGGTCCCGGACCGGCTCCAGCAGGAACTCGTAGAGGTCGTCCCGGATCCGCTCCCGGGACCGCCACGCCCGGTCGGCGGGCGAGGGGAGCTTGTCCAGCACGTTGCGGCGCACCCAGGGCACCGCCCGGGAGTCGTCGAACTCGGTGGAGACCGCGTAGAACTCGCGGCCGTACTCGTCGACGACGCCGATCGACACCAGGTCGACGACCCGGCCGTCCTCGATGAACTCGCAGTCGTAGAAGTAGCGGTAGACCATCCCCGCCATCCTCGCCCACCGCCGCGGCCGGCCCGTCGCCGGGGCGTCCGCCGAGGTCGGCGCCGTTTCGGACAGGCAGGTCAGGAGTGTCACGGAAGTGTCTCCAGGGGTGTACACCGCGCGACCGGAGCGTCATGATCTGATGTGTACCGCTACCGGACGCCGAACCGGTTCAGATGCCTCGTACCGGGATGTCAGGGCCACCCGGTGAGCGAGTTGTGGTCCTTGACCGGGGAGGGGTTGGGCCGTGGAGGTTCGCCTGCCGGAGCCGGGTGACGCGCTCACTGGCGTGGAGATGTTCGCCGGGCTCGAGCCGGAGGTGCGGCAGCGGGTCATCGCCGCTGCGGTGCCGCGCACCTACCGCAAGGGTCAGTTGCTCTTCGTGGAGAACGATCCGGGTGAGTCGCTGATCGTGCTGCGCAGGGGGGCGGTGGCGGTGTTCCGCACCGCGCCGACGGGCGAGCGCGCCGTGCTGTCGGTGATCCGTCCGCCGGACGTGCTGGGCGAGGTCTCCCTGCTGGACGCCTCCACCCGGTCCGCCTCGGCCGAGGCGATCGAGGACTGCACCGCGCTGGCGCTGTCCCGGCCGGCCTTCATGGAGCTGGTGCACTCCAACCCGCGCATCCTCGACGCGGTGATGCGCTCCCTCGGCGGGCTGATCCGCCGGCTCACCGAGCAGAACGCCGACCACGTCTTCCTCGACCTGCCCGGCCGGGTGGCCAAGACGCTGGTCCGGCTGGCCGGCGAGAGCCAGGCGCCGATGATCACCATCGAGCTCAACCAGAGCCAGCTCGCCGAGATGGCCGGCGGCTCCCGGCAGAGCGTCAACCAGGCGATCGGCTCGTTCGCCAGCCGGGGCTGGCTGCGCACTGAGGGACGCCGGATCGTGGTGACGGATGTGGCCGCGCTGCGCCGCCGCGCCGGGATGAACGATCGTTGAGCCATCCCGGCCGGTGACCGCAGCGGCCCCAGCCCGGCCGGCAACGGCGGGCGGTGCCCCCGTGGGGCGGCGATCCGCCCACTCCGGGCGATGGCCCGGTCCTGCCGAGCGGCGACCGGCGACGAAGCGTCGGTCGAGCTGAATCGCCGGTGACCTCGCGACCCGCCGCGCCGAGGCCCGCGCGGAGCAGGGGTGCCGGGGCGGCGGGGCGTCGGGGCGGGGCGTCCATGAGGTCAGCTCCACGGCGGGCCGGCGTCGGCCCGCGGCCGCGCCACAAGGACGCGTATCCGACCGGGGCTGCGGTGGTGGCGCGGGCGCGCCGTCCCGCCCCGGTCTCCGCACACGGGTAGGCCGGCTGCCGAGGCAGCCGGCCTACCCGTGATGCGCGGTTCAGCGGGTCGGACCCACCCAGTAGCCGGGACCGGCCCAGCGGCGGGTCGGGCCCATCCAGCCACGGCCCGGGCCCGCCCAGTAGCCCGGGCCCGCCCAGTAGCCCGGCCCGGCCCAACCGGTGGTCGTCGTACCGGCCGTGGTGTTCGTCGAGGTGGACATCATGCCTCCTGGCTGTCGTCGTGGTTGCTGGCGCAGAACAGACGCTACGAGAAGGAGGGTCAGGGCAAAATAGACATATCTCCATAAATCACTGCCTGAAGGGCCCTTGTCCTGCCCCCTCGCCCACCGCCAAGGTTGCTCGGCACGCCCCTGCCGTGGGGCCCCACCGGACAGACCTGCCGAAGCAAGGAGTTGACGGGCATGTCACTGATCCGCGGCAATATGGCCTTTCGTCGTTACTGGTCCGCACGGCTGGTCTCGTACGCCGGAGACCAGCTGGCGCGTACCGCCCTGCTGATCGCCACGTTCGACGCGCACGGCGGGACAGCCGTCGCCCTGCTGCTGTTGGCCACCACCGCGCCGAGGCTGCTCGGCCCCCTGCTGGGCGCGCTCGCCGACCGCTTCGACCAGCGCCGGCTGATCGTCTGCTGCGACGTCGCCCAGGCGCTGCTCTACCTGGCGGTGGCGCTGCTCATGCCGCCGCTGCCGGTGCTGCTCGCGGCGGTCACCGCGGCGACGGTGGCGGCCACCGCCTTCACCCCGGCCGGTCGCAGCCTGCTGCCCCGCCTCGTCGACCCCGACCGGCTGCCGGCGGCGAACGCACAACTCGCGGTCGGCATGAACATCGGCTTCGCGGCCGGTCCCGCCATCGGCGGCGTGCTCCTGGCCACCACCGGGCTATCCACGACGCTGCTGCTCGACGCGGCCACCTTCGTCCTGTCCGCGCTGCTGATCGGCGGGGTACGGCCGCTGTCCGCACCGGCGACGTCCCGGACCGAACCGCTCCGTCAGGTGCTCGGCGCCGGGCTGCGCGTCGTGCGCGGCAACGGGGTGGTGCGTGCGGTGTCGGTCGGGTTCCTGGTGCTGGTGACGTTCGCGGCCCTGGACAACCTCGCGGTGGTGCCCCTGGGCCGGACCGAACTCGCCGCCAACGAGGTCATGATCGGCCTGCTCGGCACCGCCTACGGCGTCGGCATGGTGCTGGGGCCGGCGCTGCTGACCCGGACCGGCCGACGGACCAGGATGGATCTGGTGCTCTACGCGGCCCTGCTCGCCCTCGGTGTGGGGACGCTGGCCACCGGCGTGGGCCCGGTGATCGGGGTCGTCCTGCTCGGGCAGGCGCTGGCCGGGGCGGGAGCCGGTTGGCACCATGTGGCGGCGGACACGCTCATCCAGCAGAACGTGCCGACCGAACGGTTGGGTGTGGTCTTCGGGACCGTCTACATGTTCCCGTACGCGGCCGAGGTGCTGGCCTACCTCGCCGGGGCCTCGTTGCTCGGCGCGCTCGGCCCGCGCTGGCTGCTGGTCGTCTCCGCGGTCGGCATCCTGGGCACCCTGGCGGTGGTCGCACCCCTGCTCTCCCGGGCTCTCGGCCTCCGCGCGCGGCGCCGGGCCGACGTTGCGGCGGTCGGCTGAGACGGACTCCGGACGTCCGGTGGGGCCGGCGGGACAACCGCCGGCCCCACCGGACGGTCACTTCTCGGTGTCGTCGGCCGGGGGCGACGTCGGGCCCGGGCCGATCTTCTGCGGGTCGGTGGTCGTGGTCGTCGTGGTCGAGCTGCTGCTCTTGCCCCCGGACTGCTCTGCCATGCCCCTAATCCTCCCGTTTCGACGGGCGAGGGCGGCGACGCCCGCCCGGACCCGGACCGTCCCTGATGGCCGGACCGGCACGTCCGGCGGCCGCACCTCGCGGCCCTCTCCCTGCCAGTGAATCTCTCTGGTACGGAAGACTAGACCCGGCCGGTCGGCGGTAAGGGCCGCCCGCCCGTCGGGTACCCGACTGTCCGGCCGGGCGGGACACTGGGGACACCTCATGCGTACGGAGCTGGACATCGACCTCACCTGTGGACACTGCTCCCGGGCAGCCGGGCCGGACGACCGCTTCTGCGGCGGATGCGGGCGCCCCCTGGCGGCGATCTGCCCGGGCTGCGGCCATGCCAACAGCGCCGAACAGAACTTCTGCACCAAGTGCGGGCAGCCGCTGCGCGACCACGGCGTCGCGGTGCAGGAGGACCGCCGCCAGGTCAGCGTGCTCTTCATCGACATGGTGGACTTCACCGCCTACGCCGAGCGCGCCGACCCGGAGCAGGCCCGCAACCTCCAGCAGGCGTACTTCGCCACGGTCCGCCGGCTGGTGCACCAGTACGGCGGGGTGGTCGAGAAGTACATCGGCGACGCGGTGATGGCGCTGTTCGGGGCGCCGGTGGCCACCGACAACGACGCACTGCGCTGCGTGCGGGCGGGGCTCGAACTCCAGCGCAGCCTGGCCCGGCAGCCGAGCGGTCCGCACCCGCCGCTGGGCTTCCGGGTGGGCATCGCCACCGGCGAAGCCCTGGTCGACCTCTCCGCCGCCCGCGACGGCGGGCAGGCGTTCGTCACCGGCGACGTGGTCAACACCGCCGCCCGGTTGCAGGCGCTGGCCCCGTCCGGCGGCGTGGTGGTGGACGAGAGCACCTGGGCCGCCACCCGGCACGAGCTGGAGTACGCCGACCAGCCACCGGTGACCCTGCGCGGACGCTCAGCGGTCAGCCGGATCTGGCTCGCGCTGCGTGCCCGGCCCGCCCGGGACGCGCACGCGGCCGAACTGACCCCGATGATCAATCGCGACCACGAGCGCGGGCTGCTGGTCAGCGCGCTGCACCGCACCGTCACCGAGCGCACCTCGCAGCTGCTGACCGTGTTCGGGCCAGCCGGGGTGGGCAAGAGCCGGCTGCTGCGCGAGCTGGCCCGGCACGCGGCAAACCTGCCGGGCGCCCGGGTCACCTGGCTGACCGGCCACTGCCCACCGTTCGGCGAGAACGTCACCTACGCGGCGCTGGCCGACATCGTGAAGGCGTGGACGGGCCCGCCGGACTCCGGCGACCCGGCCGCGATGCGCGAGCACCTGCGGGACCGGCTGGGCCGGCTCGCCGACCCGCACGCCGTGCGGCTGGCCGAGGCGCTCGGCCCGCTGGTCGGCGTGCCCGGCGAGCGGCTCACCTCGGCCGAGACCGAGGCGGCGTGGCGACGTTTCCTGATCGCCCTGGCCGCCACCGGCCCGACGGTCCTGGTCTTCGAGGACATGCACTGGGCCGACGCCGCCATGCTCTCCTTCGTCGAGCAGCTCGGGGCCGCCGCCCGGGGCGTGCCGCTGCTGGTCCTCGCGACCGCCCGCCCTGAACTACGCGAGCGGCACCCGGCCTGGACCGGCACGATCAGCGGCGCCATGTCGATCTCGGTGCCGCCGATGCACGACACCGACATCGACGCCCTCTACTCGCTGCTGCTCGGGCAGGCCACCCTGCCCGCGGCGGCCCGGGAGCCGCTGATCGAGTTCGCCGACGGCAACCCGCTCTACGCCCAGGAGTACGCCCGGATGCTGCTCGACGGCGGGCTCGCCGACGCGGCGGCCAGCGCACTGCGGTTCGACGCGGCCACCGGGCCCGGGATGCCCCGCACCGTGCAGGCGGTGATCGCCAATCGGCTCGACCTGCTCGACCCGGCCGACCGTGCGGTCCTGCAGGCCGCCTCGGTGGTGGGGGTGCAGTTCTGGCCGGCGCCGGTGGCTCTGGCGCTGGGCCGGCCGACGGAGTGGGTCGAGCGCGCGCTGAACCGGCTCCAGCGCCGGGACCTGGTCTACGAGCTGGCCACCTCGACCATGCCGGGCCAGCCCGAGTACCGGTTCCGGCACGTGCTGGTCCGCGACGTGTGCTACCGGCGGCTGCCCCGGGCGGAGCGGGTGGCGCGGCACCAGGGCACCGCGGACTGGCTGGAGCAGGTCGCCGGCGGCCGGCACCACGACCTGGCCGAGGTGCTGGCCAACCACCGGTGGACGGCGTACGAACTCGCCCGCGGCGTGGGCCTGGACCCGACCCCGTACGCCTCGGCCACCCGCGCCGCGCTGCACCGCGCCGCGCGCCGGGCGTACGAGCTGCACGCCCTGGCGACCGCCGCCACGCTGGTCGAGCGGGCGCTCGCCGTGGACTGCGGGCCGGACCCGACGCTGGAGCTGTTCGAGGCGGAGCTGGCGTTCTACCGGGACAGCGACGGATTCCTGGTGGGCGGCGGTACGGAGACGCTCACCGGGCTGGCGGAGCGGCTGACCGAGGCGGGCGACCAGGCGGGCGCGGCCAAGGCGTGGACCCTGCTGTCCACCGCTGCCTGGAGCCGTGCCGACCGGGCGGAGACGCTGCGTTGCCTGGACCAGGCGATCCGGCTGCACGCCGCGCTGCCGGACAGCCAGGACAAGGCGGGCGCGCTGCTCGAACTGGGCCGGGTGCACATGCTCAACGCGGAGACCGAGCCGGCCTGCACGGCAGCCCAGGCGGCGGCCGAGCTCGCCGAGCGGCTGGAGCTGCGCGAGGTGCGAGCGAACGCCCGGATCACCCTGGCGGTGGCCCGCTACATGGCCGGTGTCGAGGCGGCGTACGCGGAGCTGGCCGAGGTCACCGAGGACTGCCGGGTGGAGCGGCTGAGCTGCCGCCGTCGCGCCGTGGGCAACCTGGCCTGGGTGCTCCAGGAGGAGGGCGACCTGACCGGCTCGGCCCGCCTGGTCGACGAGCAGCACTCGCTGGACCTGGCCGGCGAGCACGGGCTGACGATCAGCTTCGCCGACCAGTGGAGCCGCTCGTACTACGCCGGCGACTGGCCGGCGGCGCTGGCCATGGCCGAGGGCTCGACCCGACAGCCGACCGCCGAGTGGGACCTGCACATCGTGGCGGTGTCCGGCTGGATCCGCGTGCTGGGCGAGCCGGCGACGCCGGACGACGGGCGCGGCGGGGCGGACGGCGGTGGGCCGGACCTGGTGGACCAGGCGCTGGCCGCGGCCCGGCGCAGCGGGTTCCACCGGGTGCTGCGCTCGACGGTGGCGCACGCCGCGCTGTGCCGGGCGGTGGAGGGCCGCCGGGACGAGGCGCTGGCCCTCCTGGCCGAGCTGGACGAGGACTGGCGGCAGACCCGGATGATCCCGTTCGCCGAGTGGGTGCCGGCGGTCGGGCACGTCGCCGGGATCCTCGGCGAGGAGGGGGCCCGGCTGGTCCGGGACTTGCTCGCGTACTCCCCTAGGACGACCCGGTGGGCGGAGGCGGCCGGGTGCTCCGCGGACGCGGCGCTGGCCTGGCGGGACGGCGACGCCCGGCGCGCTGCCGACCTGTTCGCCGCGGCGGCCCGCAGCTACGCCGGGATGGCCGACGTCACCGATCAGATGATCGCGTCGGCCCTGCTGGTCGGACCGCTGGCCGAGGTGGATCCGCCCGCCGCGGCCGAGGCCCTGGACCGGGTCCGCACGTTCGCCGCCCGGAGCGGGGCGCCGGGCCTGCTCCGCCTGGCCGCCCCGCGCTGACGGCACTCGTGCCGCCGGCTCGCTCCGGCCGGCCGACGGCGCGGGGCGCCGGGGCGAGGCGCCGGGGCGGCTGCGCCGGATGATTCGCACGCTCAGGCCGGGACCGGCTCGGGGGACTGGTTCTTGGCCTTCTGCGCGTACATGTCGACGTACTCGCGGCCGGAGAGTTCCATCACCTCGTACATGATCTCGTCGGTGATCGCCCGCTCGACGAACCGGTCGCCGGCCATCCCGGCGTAGCGGGAGAAGTCCAGCGGCGTGCCGAAGCGGATCCGGACCCGCTTGATCGTGGGGATGAGCTGGCCGGGCGGCTGGATCTCGTCGGCGTTGAGCATCGCCATCGGGACCACCGGGGCGCCGCTCTCCAGGGCGAGCCGGGCCACCCCGGTCTTGCCCCGGTAGAGCCGCCCGTCGGGCGAGCGGGTCCCCTCGGGATAGATGCCGGCGATCCCGCCCGCCCGCAGCACCTTGAGCTGAGTGTCCAGCGCGGCCCGGGCCGCCTGGCCGCCGGACCGGTCGACCGGGATGGTGCCGGAGCCGACGAAGAACATCTTCGTCAGCCAGCCCTTGATCCCCTTACCGGTGAAGTACTCCGCTTTGGCGATGAATGTGACTTTTCGCTTGACGATGAGCGGCGTGAAGATCGAGTCCGAGAAGGAGAGGTGGTTGCTCGCCAGGATGACCGGCCCGGTCTCCGGGACGTGCTCGAGCCCTTCCACCTGCGGGCGGAAGATCAGCCTCAGCAGCGGGCCGAGGACGATGTACTTCAACAGCCAGTACAGCACCGGGGTCCTTCCAGGCGGGGGTGGCGGCACCCTACGACGGCTCCAGCTCGGCTGGCGGCCACAGTTCGACCCCCACGCCGCCAGGCGGCGCTCCGGACCGAAGGAGGGCCGGTTCGACGCCGCGCAGCGACCTGGAGCCGTCGTCGCCGGGGAGCCCGGAACGGGCCGCCGGGACGCCGCCCGGGACCGCGCCCGGGGCGCCGTCGGCGAGCGGGACTGTCCGGGAAGAGCCTACGAACCGGGAGCGGCACGCCACAACGCACTCCCGGAACCGGGTCCCGACGTGTCACGATTCAGGGCACGGCGTACGGGGCGCCGGGTCGGGACGCACCGAGGTGCGGCGAGGAGGGGTGTCCGGTGTCAGCGGGTGGGCCCCGCCGGGGACGGCGGGACAACGGGCTCGACGCGGCCGAGTACGCGGTCGCGGGCGACGTCGATCCGCGGATCGGGGAACATCTGCTCGACGTGCTCGCCGCCGGCGGGATCGCCGCCTACCTCCAGCCCTCCGCCGACCTCAACCCGATCACCCGCACCACCACGGTCCCGTCCCGCCCGGTCGACCGGCTCTACGTCGACCGGTCGCACCTGACCACCGCCCGGGACTACCTCACCCAGCTCACCGACGAGGGGGGCCGTGAGCCGGCCCGGGGCGACGAGCCGGACATCGAGGCGGAGTGGGCGAAGATCGTCGCCGGGTTCGACGCCCCGACCGCGGGCAGCCACCCGTGGCCCGCCGCCGAGGACGTGGACGACGACTCCGTCGACCCGTCCGGGCCGGCCGGGGGCGCCGGGGGGCGGGCCGAGGAGACCGGCGGTCCGACCGCCACCGACGTCCGGCGCCTGCCGTACGCGGCGGACGTCTCCGGCATCTCGGTGAGCCGGGACCGGCCCGACGAGCCGTCGCTGCTGGACGGCCTGGACACCTTCGGCGCCGACCTGCCCGACGACCAGGACGAGCACTACACCCCGCCCCCGCCGCCCCCGCTGCCGCGCTTCTCCAAGTACGCGGTGATCGGCGTGCTCTGCATCGTGGCCGGGTTCGTGCTCTTCCTGTCCCCCACCGTGCTCCCGGTCACCGACCCGTCCGTGGTGACGCTGCTCGGCTTCACCGGGATCCTGGCCGGTTTCGTGATGCTGATCTGGCGGCTGCGGCCCGGCGACTCCGACGAGCAGGACCCGGACGACGGCGCGGTGGTCTGACCGCTCCGCCCCGGCCGTCGCCCGGATACCGGGACGCCTGTCGCCCCGGCCGCACTCGCGTAACAAGGGTGTAACTTACGGTCAGTAGGAATACCGTACGTCACGTCCCGCACCGGCTGTCCGGTTTGTTCCTCGCTCCGGTCGCCGGCCCTCTGCTGAGCGGATTGCCCGAGATGCGACCGAGTCCCCTCGTGGTGGTGGCCAACCGCCTTCCCGTCGACGACAGCGTGGCGCCGGACGGCGCCTGCGAGTGGCGCCGCAGCCCCGGCGGCCTGGTGAGCGCCCTGCACCCCCTGCTCCGGCACACCCCGGCCACCTGGGTCGGCTGGGCCGGCGGCACCGGCCCGGCGCCGCACCTGCCCGAGGTGGACGGCGTCCGGATGCACACCGTCCCGCTGACCGCCGACGACCTGCGCGACCACTACGAGGGCTTCGCCAACGCGACCCTCTGGCCGCTCTACCACGACGCCGTCGAGCAGCCCGAGTACCACCGCCGCTGGTGGGAGGCGTACCAGCGGGTCAACCAGCGGTTCGCCGACGCCGCGGCCGAGGTGGCGGAGCCGGGCGGCCTGGTCTGGGTGCAGGACTACCACCTCCAGCTCGTCCCGGGGCTGCTCCGGCGGCTCCGCCCCGACCTGCGGATCGGCTTCTTCCTGCACGTCCCGTTCCCGCCGCCGGAGCTGTTCATGCAGCTCCCCCGCCGGGCCGAACTGCTGCGCGGCATGCTCGGCGCCGACCTGATCGGCTTCCAGCGGGCGCACGCCGCGCACAACTTCGCCCAACTGGTGGCCAGGGTGCTCGACCTGCCCGCCACCGACCGGCGGGTCGAGGTCGGCGACCGGACGGTCCGGGTCGGCGCCTTCCCCGTCTCCATCGACACTGCCGAGATGGCCGCGCTCGCCGCCCGGCCCGAGGTCGCCGACCGGGCCCACCGGCTGCGCAAGGACCTCGGTGACCCGGAGCAGGTCATCCTCAGCGTGGACCGGATGGACTACACCAAGGGCATCGAGCAGCGGCTCAAGGCGTACCGCGAGCTGCTGGCCAGCGGGGACGTCAAGGTCCGGGACACGGTGCTGATCCAGGTCGCGGTGCCCAGCCGGGAACGCGTCGCCCAGTACCAGATCCTCCGCGACCGGGTGGAGCACCAGGTCGGCCGGATCAACGGCGAGTTCGGCCGGGTCGGCGAGCCGGCGATCCACTACCTGAGCCAGCCCTTCGACCGCACCGAACTGGTCGCCCTCTACCGGATCGCCGACGTGATGGCGGTGACCCCGCTGCGCGACGGGATGAACCTGGTCGCCAAGGAGTACGTGGCCGCCCGGGTGGACGGCACCGGCGCGCTGCTGCTCAGCGAGTTCGCCGGCGCCGCCGAGGAGCTGACCCAGGCGTACCTGGTCAACCCGCACGACCTGGACGGGCTCAAACAGGCGCTGCGCAGCGCGCTGCGGGCCGGACCCGATGACGTCTCGGCCCGGATGCGCGCGATGCGGGCGCACCTGCGCCGCAACGACATCCACGCCTGGGCCCAGTCGTACCTGAGCGCCCTGGACGAGAGCGGCTCGCTGCTGCGCCGGCTCGCCGCGACCGACTGACCGGTGCCGGTGTCACCCGCGGGCGGGCGCCGGGTCCTTCTCCAGCCAGTCGAGGATCGCGTCGAGCGGCTCCCGCCAGCGGGCGTCGAGCATCAGGTCGTGGCCCATGCCCGGGAAGAGCAGCGGGGCCGAGGCGTACCGGCGCGCGGCCCGGGCCAGCGCGGCCGACGGCACCACCCGGTCGTCCGGACTGCCCAGCACCAGCACCGGCGGGCGGCCCACCGCCGGCTCCGGCTGCCGGCCGGTGAGCAGCTGCCACTGCGCCCGCCGGCCGGCCCGGCCGAGCCGCGCGACGTGCCGGCGGGCCTCGCCGTCCGGCAGCTCCCGGCTGAACAGCTGCCGGCGGTTGAGTCGCAGGCGGCCACCGAAGACCGCCGGCAGGGTGCCCACCGGGTTGCGCCGCAACGCCGTACCGAACGTCCCCCAGCCGCCGAACACCGGCGCCACCAGCACCGCCGCCCGAGCCGGGTAGCGGGCCAGCGCGTGCGCCACCACCCGGGCACCGGCGCCGTGCCCCACCAGCACCGCCTGCCGCGGCAGGCCCGCCGCCGCCTGGACCACGTCATGGGTGTACGACCGCAGCGTCGCCGCCGGCGCCGGCTCGCTGCCCCCGTGCCCGCGCAAGCTCAGCGCGTACGCGGGGAAGCCGCGGGACGCGGCGTGCGACAGCCAGTGCTCGGCGAACGCCCACGCCCCGTGCCCGAACCCGGGTACGAACAGCAGCGGCGGCTTCCCCTCCTCCAACTCCGGCACCACGGACAGCACCTCCCGGCGGGCCGGGCGCTCCGGGCGGGCCCACTCCCAGGCCCGGACGATCCGCACCCGCTCGCTCACGCCGCCGCCTCGCTTCGCTCCCCGGCGGCGCGAGGCGCCACGCTGCTGAACCGAATGGTTCGCTCGCTCCGCTCGCTCACTTGCCCTCCAGCTCGTCCAGGGCGCGCTGGAGCGCCCGCAGGTAGTCGGCGTGCCCGACCTCGAACCAGTGCCGGCTGCTGTCCTTGACCTTCGGCGAGTACCGCTCGCCGAGGCCGGCGGCGACCTTACGGCCGAACGCGGCGGCCCGGTCCGGCCGGGCGGTACGCAGGGCGAGCAGCCGGGCGAACAGCACGCTCTGCCAGTGCGCGATGGTGAACACGCCGGAGTCCGGCTGCACCAGGCCGACCACGGCCAGCGTGGGGTGCCCGGCGGCGAAGGCGTTCAGCCACAGGCGCGGCCGGCCCGACCCGTCGGCGTCGCCGAGCACCGCGCCGTCGAGGAACTCGAAGCGCGGCAGGTAGCCGGTGGCGAAGATGACCAGCTCCGGGTCGATCTCCCGCTCGTCGCTGAGCGCCACCGTGCGGTCGTGGAACCGGGTCAGGTCCGGCACCGGGGTGACCTCTCCGTGGCCCACGTAGTAGATCAGCTGGCTGTTGGCGATCGGGTGGGTCTCGTAGACCCGGTGGTCCGGTCTGGGCAGGCCGAACCGGGTCAGGTCGCCGACGGTCAGCCGCAGCGTCCGGTGGTAGAGCCACTGGCGTACCCGCAGCGGCACCCGCAGCGCGAGCAGGGTGTCGTTGACCTGGTCGGCGGGGCGGCCGAAGACGTACTTCGGGGCGTACCAGTAGCCGCGGCGGGTGGAGTGCCAGCAGTGGGAGGCCTGCTGGGCCGCCTCGACCGCGATGTCGCAACCGGTGTTGCCGCCGCCCACCACCAGCACCCGCTTGCCGCGCAGCTGCGCCGGGTCCTTGTAGGACGAGGCGTGCATGACCTCGCCCCGGAACTGCTCCAGGCCCTCGTAGCGGGGCAGCTTCGGCGACCAGTTGTGCCCGTTGGCGAGCACCACGGCGGCGTACCGGGAGGTGCGCTCCGGGCCGTAGCCGCCGGTGCTGCGGGTGGTGACGTCCCACCGGTCTCCCTCGACCGGCTCCACCCGGACCACCTCGGTGCCGAACCAGATGTGCTGGCGCAGGTCGAAGTGGTCGGCGTAGCGCTCGAAATAGGACAGCAGCTGGGCGTGGTGCGGGTAGTCCGGCCAGTCGTCCGGCATCGGGAAGTCGGGGAACTGGGTGAACGGCCGGGACGAGATGAGGTGGGTGCTGGCGTACACCGGGCTGCGGTCGTGCCGCCAGTTCCACGCTCCGCCGATGCCGGTCTCCCGCTCGTAGCAGTCGACGCCGAAGCCGTGCTCGCGGAGGTTCTTCACGGCGGTGAGGCCGCTGGCCCCGGAGCCGATGACGCAGACGGTGTCGCCGCGGTCGGAGACCGGGCGGCCGTCCCGGGTCAGGGCGATCGTCGGGTCCGGATCGGGGCGGCCGAGGTCGGTGGAGGAGGGCACCGGGGAATTCTCCTTTGTGCGGCACGAGTGCCGGTCGGTGCGAAATCCTGCCGACAATGCCCGCGGTTGTCCAGCCCGCCCGATGTTCCCGGCGGGCCGCCGGTTCAGCCGTCGGCGGGCAGCAGCAGGTCGACCAGCAGGGGGAAGTGGTCGCTGGCCCGGCGGGTGCGCGGGGTGTCCACCACGTCGTAGTCCACCACGGTGATCCGCGGGTCGACGAAGAGGGCGTCGATCCGCCGGTGCGGGTGGGCGCAGGAGAACGTGTGCCGGTCCGCCCGGTCCGCGGCCACCGCGGCGTCGGTCAGGCCCGCCGCCACCGTCCGCCACGCCGGCCCGTCCGGCTCCTCGTTGAGGTCGGCGCCGGCCACCACCGGCAGCGTCGCGGCGGCCAGTTCCCGCTTGAACGCGGCCGCCTGCGCCGGCCGCTCCGCCGGGTCGGTGGCGAGGTGGGATCCGGCCAGCAGGAACCGGCTCCCACCCACCAGGCACTCGGCGTACGCGGCGCCGCGCAGGTGCCGTCCGGGGGTCAGCGGGTAGCGCTGGCAGCGGGTGGCCAGCACCCGCACCCGCAGGCTGGTCAGCAGCAGGTTGCCCAGCGCCGGCAGGCCGCCGGCCGCCACGACCAGGCCGAACGAGTCGGCCAGCGAGGCGCACTTCTGCCGCCACCGGAACCGGCGCGGCCCCTCCTGGACGATCACCACGTCCGGCGCGGCCGCCCGGACCACCTCGGCCAGCGCGGCGGTGTCGTCCCGCTGGCTGTGCACGTTGTACGACATCACCCGCAGCGGCACGCCCGGGCCGGGCACCTCAGATCCGCCGGGCCAGGTCGGCGGCGCCGATGACGCCGGCGGTGTTGCCCAGCTCGGCCGGGCGGATCTCGGCCACCGGCAGCCGGCTGCGCTGGGCGAGGGCCTGGCTGTACGACCGGCGGGTCGGGCCCATCAGCAGGTCACCGGCCTCGACCACGCCGCCCCCGACGACCAGCACCTGCGGGTCGAGGATCTGTGCCATGTCGGCGAGGCTGGTGCCCAGCCACCGGCCGACCTGGGCGAACGCCTCGGCGGAGACCGGGTCGCCGCCCTGCGCGGCGGCGGTCACCATCGGCCCGGTGATCGCGTCGGCCTCGCCACCGGCCAGCTCCAGCAGGGCGGCGGCCCGGTGCGGTTCCTGGCGGGCGGCGGCGCGGGCGAAGCGGACCAGGGCGCTGCCGCTGGCGTACTGCTCGATGCAGCCCAGCCGGCCGCAGCCGCACTGGTGACCGTCCGGCACGGTGAGCATGTGCCCTAGCTCGGCCGCGATGCCGTTGGCGCCGCGGAGCAGCTCGCCGCCGAGCACGATGCCGCCGCCGACGCCGGTGCCGATGGTGAACATGACCATCGAGTCGTCGGCGGCCCGGGCCGCGCCGTAGCGGAACTCCGCCCAGGCGGCCACGTTCCCGTCGTTCTCCACGATCACCGGCACCCCGATGGCGTTGCTGACGTACTCGCGCAGCGGCTCGTCCCGCCAGGCCAGGTTGGGGGCGAAGAGCACGGTGGAGCGGGAGGCGTCGATCCAGCCGGCCGCGCCGATGCCGACCGCCTCGACCGGGTAGCCGGTGGCCAGCTCGGTGACCACCTCGATGATGGTGTCCCGGGTCTTGGCCACGTCCTCGGCGGGGGTGTCCCGTCGGGCCTGCACGAGAACCTTGCCGGTGTCGTCCACGACACCGCCGGCCACCTTGGTGCCACCGACGTCGACTCCGATGGTCAGCGTCACCGCCGCCACTCCCCTCTGCTGTGCTCCCTGACCTCGTCCGGCGCGGCCGGGTGAGGTCGGGATGTCCGGTGGTCAGGCCCCGTCGCCTGGTGCCTCCTCGGCCACCTCGCCGGACGCCCGGGCGACGGGCACCACGGGACGGCCGGCCGGCGGCCGGTGGGACACCGGCACGTCCGGCCCGGCGGCGTCGGCGGGCGGCACGGCGGCACCCGGGTCGGCCACGCCCTCCCCCCGGGTCGCGGCGGACCAGACGTCCTGCTCGGGTGCCGGCTGAGAATCATGCCCGGTGCGGGTGGCCGCGCGCCAGACGTGATCTCCGGTCGGGCTCCCGGCGGCCGGCTCGTCGGCCCCGGCGGGGCGGGCCGGCTCGGCCGGGGCGAACGCGCGCAGCAGGCTGGCCACGCCGGCGGCCAGGTCGCCGGCGCCGGTGGCGAGCCGCTCGGCGAATTCCGGGCTCGGGTCCCGCAGCGCGGCGATACCTCGACAGATCGGGCAGACACTGCACTCCGGCGAGCCGGTGGCGAAACCGCCGCCACCGGCCGAGGCGGTCCGGTCGCCGGAGCTGGCGCCGTCCGAGGTGTGACCGAGGACACCCGACAGGATCCCGCCGAGCGGGCCCCACTGGCCGCCCCCGGGCGTGGCGGCGGCCAGCCGGGCGGCGGCCAGGAACATGGCGACGAGGCGTTCCGCCTCCTCCCGGGCCGAACCGGGATCAGTGGTGGCCATGGGTCGGCTCCTCTACCGTGACGACCGGACGCCGGTCGGGTCAGTGGGCCGCACCGAGTGCTTCTACCCGGCGCTTGAGTTGCTTCAACGCCGCATCCATGATCATTTTCTCGGCCTTGCGGCGAAACATGCCGAGCATGGCCACGGAGAGCTCCACCTCGAGCGTGTAGGTCACCGTGGTGGTCCCGTCCGGGTTACCGGTCACGTCGTACGACCCCCGCTGGGCCTTCTGCATCTTCGAGGGCGCCACCAGGTGCCACTCGATCCGGGAGACGTCCTCGGCGTACTCGTAGGCCAGCACGTACTCGTCGGCCATCACGCCGGCGTCGATGGTGAACCGGACCTGGCTGGCGTAACCGTCCTCGTACTCCTCGATCACCTCCGCCCGCCGTACCGCCTCGGCCCATTCCGGGTAGCGGGGGAAGTCGCAGATGACCGCCGCCACCCGGTCCGGTGACGCGCCGACGAGGATCGACTGGGTGGAGGAGTCCGCCATGGGGGGAGGCTACCCGGCGGCGGGTCCGGGCGCGCCGCTCCACCCCGGCGGGCGCGGCACGGTGGGCCCGAACCGGGTGTGTCCGGCCCGCCGGGCGGGCAACCTCCCCACCTCACCTTCGCGAACGGGCGGGTAGGTTTCGACAGAGCCGACCCGGTCGGTCGGCCGGTGTGAGCACGAGGGAGTGCCTGTGCGCGAGTTCTCCGTACCGCCGATCGTCACCGTCGGCGACGCGGCCAACCTGACCGACCCGGTCTGGGACAACGCCGAGGTCGCCCCCGACGCGGTGCAGTTCGTCCGGCGTGCCGGCGCCGACGGCCGCTGGACGGACGTGACCTGCCGGCAGTTCCGCGACGAGGTCGTGGCGGTGGCCCGGGGCCTGGTCGCCGCCGGCATCTCCCCCGGTGACCGGGTCGCGCTGATGAGCCGCACCCGCTACGAGTGGACCCTGCTCGACTACGCCATCTGGACCGTCGGCGCGGTCACCGTGCCGATCTACGAGACGTCCAGCGCCGAGCAGGCCGCCTGGATCCTCGCCGACTCCGGCGCGGTCGCCGCCCTGGTGGAGACCGCCGCGCACGCCGAAGTGGTCGCCGGGGTCGGCGACCGGCTGCCCGAGCTGCGCCAGGTCTGGCAGATCGAGAGCGGCGCGGTGGACGAGCTGGTCAGCGCCGGCGGGTCCGTCGACCCGGCCGACGTCGAGGTACGCCGCTCGACCGTCAAGGCCGACGACATCGCCACCATCATCTACACCAGCGGCACCACCGGCCGCCCCAAGGGCTGCGTGCTGACCCACCGCAACATGTACGCCGACATCGCCAACGCCGTGCCGGTGCTGCCGAACCTGTTCCGGCAGAGCGCCTCCACCCTGCTCTTCCTGCCGCTCGCGCACGCCTTCGCCCGGCTCATCCAGATCGGCGTGGTGCACGCCCGGGCCACCATGGCCCACACCGCGGACACCAAGAACCTGGTCGCCGAGCTCCAGGAGTTCAAGCCGACCTTCGTGCTCTCCGTGCCCCGGGTCTTCGAGAAGGTGTACAACGGCGCCCGGCAGAAGGCCGAGGCCGAGGGCAAGGGGAAGATCTTCGACCGGGCCGAGAAGGTGGCCATCGCCTACAGCGAGGCGCTGGAGAACCCGGACGGCCCGGGCCTGGGGCTGCGCGCCCAGCACGCGCTCTTCGAGAAGCTGGTCTACCGCAAGCTGCGGGCGGCGCTGGGCGGCCGGTGCCGGGACGCGATCTCCGGGGGCGCCCCGCTCGGCGCCCGGCTCGGGCACTTCTTCCGCGGCGTCGGGGTGAACGTCGCCGAGGGCTACGGCCTCACCGAGACCGCCCCCGCCGCCGCCGCGAACCTGCCCAGCGCCACCAGGATCGGCACCGTGGGCCGCCCGCTGCCTGGCGTGACCATCCGGATCGAGGACGACGGCGAGATCCTGATCTCCGGCGAGCTGGTCTTCCGGGGCTACTGGCACAACGAGGCGGCGACCGCCGAGGCGCTCAGCACCGACGGCTGGTTCCGCACCGGCGACCTGGGCCAGCTCGACGAGGACGGCTACCTGAGCATCACCGGCCGCAAGAAGGAGATCATTGTGACCGCCGGCGGCAAGAACGTGGCCCCGGCGGTGCTGGAGGACCAGGTGCGGGCCCACCCGCTGATCAGCCAGTGCGTGGTGGTCGGCGACCGGCAGCCGTTCATCGGGGCGCTGGTCACCATCGACGAGGAGGCGCTGCCGAGGTGGCTGGCCGCCCAGGGCCGGCCGGAGACGACCAGCGTCGCCGATCTGCGCGACGACGAGGCGCTGCGGGCCGAGGTCCAGGGCGCGATCGACGAGGCCAACCGGTCGGTCTCCAAGCCCGAGGCGATCAAGGTGTTCCGGATCCTGCCGCACGACTTCACCGAGGACACCGGCGAGCTGACCCCCTCGCTCAAGGTGAAGCGGCAGGTCGTGCACAAGACGTACGCGGCGGAGATCGCGGACATCTACCAACGCTGACTACGATCCGTCACGTGCCCGCCTCGACACCCAGCCAGCCACCGACGCAGCCCCTCGCCGCGCTCGCGCGGGCGGTCCTGCTCGCCCTGGTCGCCGTCCTGACCCTGTTCGCCACAGGGGACGTCACCCAGCTCTGGTGGATCGCCCTGCTGGGCCTCGCCGGGCTGCCCGCCGTGCTGGCCCCGCAGCACCCGCTGCTCGGGCCGCTCAGCCGGTTCGCCGAGGTGGTCGTCCTCGGCCTGGCCGCTAGCAAGATCGCCGCCGACACCCACCTGACCGGGGTGACCGGCGGGCTGGGCGCCTCGGCGGTGCTGCCGTACCTCGCCGTGCCGGTCACCGTGACGGCGCTGCGCCGCCGGTTCCACGAGGGCGCGGCGCTGCTCGCCGTGGCGGCCGCCACCCTGCTGGTCAGCGCGGCCTTCACCGCGGTCGGCGGCGGGCGGCAGCTCGGCCAGGTCGGCTACCTCGCGGTCTGCGCGCAGTGGCTGATCCTGGCCGCGCTCGGCCTCTACACGGCCGGCACACTCCAGCGGGTGATGCGGGTGCGCGGCGAGGGCAAGCCCCAGCCGTACGCGGAGGCCACCCGGCTGCTGACCCAGCTGCGCACCGTCGCCCGTCAACTGCCCGGCGCCACGCTCGACCCGGGCGGCATCTCCGAGCACCTGCTGGAGGAGCTGCGGGTGGTGGCGAAGACCGACCGGGGCGCGGTGCTGTCCGCCAGCGGCGGCGGCCGGCTGGTGGTGCTCGCGCAGATCGGCGCGGACCGGGTGGACTGGGAGACCACGCTCGACGCGGACTCGGCGATCGCCGACGCCTGGGCCAGCCAGCAGCCGCAGACCGCGGCCCGTTCGCAGGCCCGCTCCCAGCAGTCCGGCGAGGTGTCGGCGCTGATCGTGCCGCTGGTGGCCGGGGTACGCACGGTCGGCCTGGTGGTCATCGAGGCGGACACCGCACACGCGTACCCGCCGCCGGTGGTGTCCCGGGTGACCGCGCTGACCGGCCCGGCGGCGCTGCGACTGGAGGCCGCGCTGCTCTTCGACGAGGTGCGGTCGCTGGCCACCAACGAGGAGCGGCAGCGGCTGGCCCGGGAGATCCACGACGGGGTCGCCCAGGAGCTGGTGATGGTCGGGTACGGCATCGACAACGCCCTGGCCACCGTGCACGAGGACGCCGAGGAGACCGCCGACTCGCTGCGTACCCTGCGGCAGGAGGTCACCCGGGTGATCACCGAGCTGCGGCTGAGCCTGTTCGAGCTGCGCAGCGAGGTGGACCGGCACGGCGGCCTGGCCGCCGCGATCGCCGAGTACGCCCGCACCGTCGGCGCGTCCGGCGGGCTGCGGGTGCACCTGTCGCTGGACGAGTCGACCGCCCGGCTGCCCGCCGCAACCGAGGCCGAGTTGCTGCGCATCGCGCAGGAGGCGGTCACCAACGCGCGCAAGCACGCCGGGGCGGCGAACCTGTGGGTCACGTGCGCGGTGGACCCCCCGTACGCCCAGATCGAAGTGTCGGATGACGGTCACGGCATCGGTGACCAGCGGCCTGACGGGCACTACGGGCTTGCGATCATGGCCGAGAGGGCGGAACGTATCCGGGGCCGGCTGGAGATCAGACCGCGGCAGCCCAGCGGCACGACCGTGGCGGTGGTGATCGGCTCCTCGCCCCGGCGCGATAAGGTGCGCGGCAGCGCAGCAGCAGAAGGGGAGTAACCCGAGGATGACCACTAGCCCGACACCGGCCACCCGTACCAAGGTTCTCCTTGTCGACGATCACGACCTGATCCGCAAGGGACTGCGGCACGCCTTCGAGCGGGACCGGCAGTTCGAGGTCGTGGGCGAGGCCGCCACCGCCGCCGAGGGCGTGCGGCAGGCCGGCGCGCTCCAGCCCGACGTGGTGATCATGGACCTGCGGCTGCCCGACGGCAGCGGCCTGGAGGCCACCCGAGCCCTCCGCAAGTCCAGCGCGTCGATGGGCATCGTCGTGCTGACCATGTACGCCGGTGACGACCAGCTGTTCGGAGCGCTGGAGGCGGGGGCCAGCGCCTTCGTGCCG
The DNA here is from genome assembly GCF_054963695.1 of Micromonospora sp. RTBAU3-60. NCBI lineage: Bacteria > Bacillati > Actinomycetota > Actinomycetes > Micromonosporales > Micromonosporaceae > Micromonospora > Micromonospora sp. RTBAU3-60. The sequence continues at coordinate 116,476 of NZ_JBUEGB010000003.1, forward strand.
AAGACCGCCCCGGCCGACGAGGTGGTGGCGGCCGCCCGGCACGCCGCCTCGTCGCCCAGCGCGTTCACCGCCGCCGACCTGGCCGAGGCGATGAAGCGCCGGCTGGCCCCCTCCGGCCCGCAGCTCTCCCCGCGGGAGGGCCAGGTGCTGCGGCTGCTGGCCGACGGCATGAGCGTGGCCGGCATCGCCAAGCAGCTGTTCGTCAGCGAGTCGACCGCCAAGACGCACATCTCGAAGCTCTACGAGAAGCTGGGCGCCGCCAACCGGGCCCAGGCGCTGATGACGGCGCTGCGGCTCGGCCTGCTGGAGGCCCCGGACGCGCCCAAGTTCTGAGGCGTCCCGTCCATCGGCCGAGAGGCCCGCGTCCGTGCTGCGGATGCGGGCCTCTCGGGCATTCCGGGCGCCTGCTGAACGCGTACGGTGAGGGGCCGATCGCGCAGCGACGGCGGTCTTTGCACCGCGACAGCGGGCGGGCAGAATACCCGGGTGGTCCGTGCGGGTGACGACCCGCGCGTTGTTGACACAAAAGGGGCAGGGGCATGCAGCGGCCGGACTGGGCACCTGACACGATCGACATCGAGCGCCCCAGCGTGGCCCGCATGTACGACTACTACCTCGGTGGCTCGCACAACTTCGCGGCCGACCGGGCGGCCGCCCGGGCGATGGTGGAGGCCGTGCCCGAGGCCCCGCTGATGGCCCAGGCCAACCGGGCCTTCCTCCGCCGGGCGGTGCAGTTCCTGGCCGATTCCGGGATACGCCAGTTCCTCGATCTCGGCTCCGGCATCCCGACGGTGGGCAACGTGCACGAGATCGCCCAGCGGGCCGACCCGGCGTGCCGGGTGGTCTACGTCGACGTCGACCCGGTCGCGGTCGCGCACAGCACGGAGATCCTGGCCGGCAACGACCGGGCCACGGTGATCCAGGAGGACCTGCGCCGGCCGGCCGCGATCCTCGGCCACCCCGAGGTCTCCCGGCTGCTGGACTTCTCCCAGCCGGTCGCCGTGCTGGTCGTGGCGGTGCTGCACTTCATCCCGCCCGCCGACCGGCCCGAGGAGATCCTGCGGACGCTGCGGTCCGCGCTGGTGCCCGGCAGCCATCTGGTGCTGTCGCAGGCCAGCGACGACGGCCGCCGCGAAACCGGCGAGCGGGCCGAGGCCGAGCGGGTCTACCGCCGCACCGACAACCAGCTCTGGATCCGCAGCCGAGCCGAACTGGTCACACTCTTCGACGGGTTCGAGCTGGTCGACCCGGGCGTGGTCTGGGTGCCGCAGTGGCGTCCGGAGTCGCCGGAGCAGGCGGAGGACGCGGAGCGGTCGGTCTTCCTCGGCGGCGTCGGGCGGCTCGGTGGGTGACGGAGCCGCCGCCACGATCCGCTCCCGCCCCGGCACCTTCGCCCGGGCGTGGGCCAAGGCGGTCTCCGGCACCAGCTACCTGCCGATGACCCAGGCGCAGCTGGAGGCGCTGCTGCAACGGCTCGCCGAGCGGCTGGCCGTGGCGATCCGGTCCGAGCCGTTCGACCTGCGCATCGGCCAGCAGGTCGGGGCGGAGCTGGTGCAGGCGCACATCGCCTCCGCCGAAGGGCTGGGCCGCACCATCGAGGTGATCCAGCTCCGCCTGGTACGCGACCTCGGGCTGGTCGTCGACGACGTCGAGGACCGGATGGCGCGGCTGCTGGCCACGGTCGCCACCGGGTACGCCCGCGCCCTGCGCGACCGCACCCTGGACGAGCAGGAGTCGATCCGGCGGGCCGCGATGATGGCCCGGGCGCAGGCCGAACGGGCGCTACGGGAGAGCGAGGCGCGGTTCCGCTACCAGGCCACCCACGACCCGCTGACCGACCTGCCCAACCGGATCCTGTTCACCGAGCGGCTCACCGCCGCGATCGACGATCCGGGCCGGGGTGCCGCCCGGATCGGGCTCTGCTTCCTCGACCTGGACCGCTTCAAGGTGGTCAACGACTCGCTCGGCCACCAGGTCGGCGACGCACTGCTGGTGGCGGTGGCGCGACGGCTGCGCCGGGCCCTCGGCGAGCACCTGGTGGCCCGCCTCGGCGGCGACGAGTTCGTCATCCTGATCGAGCGCACCGCCTGCATCGAGGACGTGGTCAAGGTCGCCGAGGCGGCCCTCGCGGCGGTGAGCGAGCCGGCTCTCGTGGAGGGGCACGAGCTGACCGTGTCGGCCAGCATCGGGATCGTGGAGCGGCAGGTGGCCGGCACCACGCCGATGGAGTTGATGCGGGCCGCGGACAGCACCCTGCACTGGGCCAAGGCGGCCGGCGGGGCCCGCTGGTCGGTCTTCGATGCCGACCGCAACCGCCGGGAGCTGGCCCGGTACGCCCTCTCCGCGGCCATCCCCACCGCCCTGAACCGGGGCGAGTTCTACCTCGACTACCAGCCGCTGACGTCGCTGCGCGACGGCCGAGTGCTCGGCATGGAGGCGCTGGTCCGCTGGCGCCACCCGGAGCTGGGGGTGCTCCGGCCGGACAGCTTCATCGGGCTGGCCGAGGAGACCGGGCTGATCGTCCGGCTCGGCAGCTGGGTGCTCGCCGAGGCCTGCCGGGAGGCGCAGAGCTGGTCGGCGGGGCATCCCGACGCCCCGTTCGTCAGCGTCAACCTGGCCGTCCGTCAGCTGCACCGGCCCGGCCTGGTGCAGGAGGTGGAGGCCGTGCTGAGGCGGACCGGGCTGCCCCCGGACCGACTCCAGCTGGAGGTCACCGAGAGCACCATGATGAGCACCGTCGCCGAGCCGGTCCGCGCCCTGCGGGTGCTCAAGGAGCTCGGGGTCCGGATCGCCATCGACGACTTCGGCACCGGCTACTGCAACCTGGCGTACCTGCGGGACCTGCCGGTCACCGAGCTGAAGGTGGCCGGCGAGTTCGTGGCCGGGCTGCGCGCCCCGGCCGACGACCCGGGCAGCCGGACCGACGAGCGGATCCTCGCCTCGCTGGTGTCCCTCGCGCACGCCCTCGGCCTGACCGTCACCGCCGAGGGCGTGGAGACCGCCGAGCAGGCGGACCGGCTGCGGGCGATCGGCTGCGACGCCGGCCAGGGCTGGCACTTCGGCCGCCCCGCCCCCGCCGGCCAGTTCCTCGCCCACCCGGCCTGAGCCCCGCGCCCCGCGAGAGTCGTTGCCGCTATCAGCTCCACAGCACCCCAACGAACCATCACCGCCACCCACGACGAGACGACCCAGCCCCGCCTACAAACTTGATGACGCAGACGACTCAGCACCAGACGCCCGACCCAACCACACCACCCCACCCCGACCTGAATCGTTCACGCCATCAAGTTCGTAGCGTCCAAAAGAGACCCGCGGCCGCCGGGGACGCGAAGGGCCCGGGTGTGGGAAAGCGCGAGGCGCGAAGGCACGAGGCACGAGGCGCGCAAACACGAGGCGCAAAAACACGAGGCACGAAAGCACGACGCGCGCAAACACGAGGCGCGAAGGCCCGGGGCGCGAAGGCGCGGGATGCGAAGCCGCAGGGTGCGTGGGCGCGAAGGCGCGGGGTCCGAAGGCCGGGGTCAGGGCAAGGCGGACCAGCAGCGCCGCGACCTCCGTGGCCGTAGCCGCGGGCGGCTGCCCGCGGGAACTCGGCCGTCGCCGGCGGACAATCCCGGCCCCAGGCCGACGCCGACCCACTCCTGGTCGCGCCTCGACCGGGTCAGCTGGCGAGGAGGGCAGCCATCCGTTCCGCCTGGGCCTCCCAGCGCCACTCCTTCTCCACCCAGGCACGGCCGGCGCCACCGAGCTGCCGGGCCAGGTCCCGGTCGGCGAGCAGCGTCGCCACCCGGTCGGCGAGCTGGGCCACGTCCCGGCCCCGGACCACGTACCCGGTCTCCCCCTCCCGGACGGCGTCCGGCGCGCCGCCGGAGTCGCCGGCCACCACCGGCAGCCCGGTCGCGCTGGCCTCCAGGTAGACGATTCCCAGCCCTTCGACGTCCAGGCCACGGTTGCGGGTCCGGCAGGGCATGGCGTACACGTCACCGGCGGCGTAGTGGGCGGGCAGCTCGGCCGACGGCACCGAGCCGGTGAAGACCACCTCGCGTTCCACCCCGGTTTGTCGTGCCAGCTTCTCCAGTGTCGCCCGGTAGGGCCCGCCGCCGACGATCAGCAGGGCCGCGTCCGGCACCCGGCGGCGGATCTCCGGCATCGCCCGGATGAGCATGTCCTGCCCCTTGCGCGGCACCAGGCGCGAGACGCACACCACCACCGGGCGGTCGGCCAGGCCCAGCCGCAGCCGTACCCGCTCCCCGTCGACGGACGGGTGGTAGGTCTCGACGTCGACGCCCGGTGCGAGCCGGCGCAGCTCGGTCACCCCGTCCAGCACCCGGGCCAGCCGGACCCGGGTGTATTCCCCCAGGTAGGTGGTGACGTCCACGCCCCGCCCGATCCGGCGCAGCGCGGACCGGGCGCCGGGCAGTGCAGCCCAGCCGGCCTCATGGCCGTGGGTCAACGCCACCGCCCGCCGGATCCCGGTCCGTCGGCGCAGCCTCGCCGCGAGCAGCCCCAGCGGGGCCGCCGCGCCGAACCACACCGTGTCGCAGTCGTACGCCCGGGCCAGCTTCGCCGCGCGGCGGGCGATCAGCGGGGTGGGCAGCAGCACCTTGGTGCGTTCCCGGATCACCTCGAAGGGCTGGTCGGCGTCGAACTTGGCGGCACCCCGCCAGCTCGACGCATACACCACCAGGGAGCCCGGGGGCTGGCGGACGGCGAGGTTGTGCACGAAGGACTGGATGCCACCCGGCCGGGGCGGGAAGTCGTTGGTGATCAGCAAGGTCCGGCTCATCTGCCGATCTCCCTGGCGTAGGCGCGGGCGGCGGCCATCCGCTCCACGGTGGACGGGTGGGACGCCGACCAGAGGTACTCCCAGCGGGGCGGGTCGGGGTCGGCGAGGTTCACCCCGGCCAGGCGGCGCTGCATCGCCTCGAAGGTGGCCGGGTCGCCGGTCAACGCGAGCGCGTGCGCGTCGGCCCGGGCCTCCACCCGCCGCGACACCAACGCCTGCGCCGGGGTGGCCACCAGCCCGGCCAGCGTGATCAGCGCGATCAGCAGCGGGAACGCGCGAGGTTGGGCGACCGAGTCGACCCCGGCCAGCCGCAGCAGCGGCGGCCAGGAGCCGATCAGATAGAGGGCCACCACCGCGGCGGCGGCGCCGAGCGCCCCGAGCAGGGTGCCGATCCACACGTCTCGGTCCCGCGCGTGCCCCAGCTCGTGCGCGACCACGCTGGTCACCTCCGCGGGGGTCGCCTCGCGCAGCAGGGTGTCGTAGACCACCACCCGCCGGGTCGGCCCGAGCCCTGAGACGTAGGCATTGACCGCCCGGGTCCGCCGGGAGGCGTCGGCCACCAGCACGTCGCGGACCGGCACCCCGTCGCGGGCGGCCAGGCTCATCAGCTCGGTACGCAGCGGGCCGGGCTCCATCGGGGTGAACCGGTTGAACACCGGCTCCACCAGCACCGGCAGCACGAACGACAGCAGCACCACCAGCGCGGCGGCGCCGGCCGCGCCGAACGCCCACCACCAGCGCGGGGCGAGCCGGACGACCGCGTAGAAGCCGAGCAGGGCGAGCGCGCCGATGACCGCACTGACCGCGTACGACTTGAGCAGGTCCACCGCCCAGCCGCCCCAACCCTGGGTGCTCAGCCCGTACCGGGTCAGCACGGTGTGCCGCCAGGCGGCGAAGGGCAGGGTGAGCAGGTCGGCGAGGAGCATCACGGCCAGCCCGCCGAGCACCGCCTGGGCGATCCAGTGCCCGCCGAACGGCCGGCCGGCGAACTCCACCAGGCGACCACCGACCGGGGTGAGCCCGAGCACCAGGGCCACCGCCAGGCCGACGACGAGCGCCGACCAGCCGGCGGGCCGCAGCGCGCCGTGGAACGCCCGCCCGCGGGCCACCTGCTCGACCGGGAGCGCCCGCAACGCGGCCAACTGGTCGGCGCGGGGCGCCGGTGGCCGGTGCCACGGAATCAGCAGCGCCGCGGTGACGGCCAGCACGACGGCCAGCCCGGCGAGGGTGAGCACGGCCCACCCGCGCGGCGTCACCGCGTCGCCCCGGTACCGGTGGCAAGCAAACCGCCGGGGGCACGCCACGGGCGGGCCACGAGCACGCCACGCGCGCCGCCGTCACGTCGTACCCGTGGCATCTGTCCCTCCTGCCCTGCCTGCCCGTGACCGCTCATCCGGTGACTCCTCTGATGCCTGAGGGCGTCAGCTTCTCAGACCGCAGCCGCAGCCTGACGGGCGAGGCCCACCCGGAGGATGTTGATGGCGCCGACCGGACCGGGATTAATGCCCGATATCGGGCTGTCCGCCCATATCTCTACCTGGCGGGAGCCCTGGGGGTGACCTCTTCTCGGGCGCAAGGATGAGGCGGCCGGGCCCCCGTCTGCTTCAGGCCGGGTTCTTGACGTCGGCGACGTAGACCGCCCCGCCCAGGCAGTCCTTGACCTCGTAACGCGGCGCCACCGTCCCGGTCCAGCGCAGGAATCCGCTCGTGCCGGTCGCGGCGGCCATGTTGATGAACCGGCAGCCCTCGTAGAAGATCTTGCCCGCGGTTGTCGGAGCCGATCCGGTCGCCACCGAGTGCGAGCCCATCAACTGGCAGTCGAGGTAGCGCACCATCGGCCCGCGATTGCCGTTGGCGTTGAACGCATAGACGTGTGGAACCGCGCTGGCGGCCCAACTCTTGAACGAATGCGCGGTGTCGTCGCAGGAGACGAAGGTGATCGTGCCCTTGTACCAGTTGGAGTCGATCACCTTGTGGCCCGTCCCGCGCACTTCGAAGCGGATTCCCTGGGCGTACAGGCGCATCACCGAATCCGCCCGGCTGGTTGCGTCCGCGGTGAGCTGGAAGAAGGTCCCGGCCGCCGCGGCGTCGGTCAGGATGTACGAGCCGCCGGTGAAGTTCATCGAGCCGCCCCGGATGTTCTTCACGAACACTCCGGACTGGAACTCGATCTTGCAGTCTCGGAACCAGAAGTTGAGGAACTGGTCCTGCTGGCTCGCGCTCGATGTCATGCCGATGACCAGGAAGGCGTCGGAGTAGGTGCCGCCCACCTGGCAGTGATCCCAGCCCATCTCACTGTTGAGGTTGGAGGTGGTGGTCGGGCCGTCCAGCCCGATGCCACGCTTCCACGATCCGCGCCACTCCACGTCGGTGTACCAGGTGTCCTGCACGCCGTAGGAGGCCGAGGAGTACGCGTAGCAGAAGCTCGATGTCGCGTTGGTGCTGGTGAACGTGAGGCCCGAAATGCGCACGTTCTTGTAGCGCTGGTAGTTCGTCCACAACGTCGTGTCATTGGTCGACGGCGAGTAGACGATACGGGACAGCCGCTTGCCGTACCCGGTGATCGCGATGCCGTCGATGATGCCGCCGTTGCCCGCGCCGTCCACGCTCGGCAGCAACGAGTCGGGCTGGGTCAGCAAGTATGTGCCCGGCGGGATGACCAGCACCTTCTTCGGGATCGCGCCGGAAATCGGGGCCGCTTGGAAGGAGGCGAGGACATCGGCGGCGGCCGCCCGGAACGCGGTGTCGCTCGGGGTTGCGCCGGTGGGGTCCGCGCCCTTGCTGATGACGTCGACGCTGTACGGATCGTCGCCCGCCCCGGCCGCGTACGCCGGGCCGCCGGCCGCCAGCGCGCCGGCCGTGACACCCGCCCCGACCGTCGCGGCCCCGCGTAGCAGTGATCGTCGGTCGTGTCCGCCTGGCATCGCACATACCTCCCCCGGTGCCCCCTGTAAACGATTTCAAATCCGACCATAAATCCGATGTGGACGCAATGGCGGCACTAGTCCGGCCGGGGTAAGCAGTCAGCGTACGTAGTCTGGGCCCACGATGTGCCCTAGGCGACGCGACGGCCAGCGGTGCGCGGCCGGGCGGCCGGCTCAGCCGGCAGCACCTCGACGTCGAACCCGGCCCGGGCGAACACCTCGATCGCCCGCCGCTCGGCGGCACCGAGGGCTGCTCCGGCCGGGTCGGCCTCGAGCAGCGCGGTCACCAGGCAGCCGGCGCAGCCCGCGCCGCGAATCCGGCATCTGTCGCAGTCGATCAGCATCCGTCCTCCTGACGCGCGGCGTCGGCGGCGGGCGGGGGACGTCACCGTCGCCCACCGGCCACCTTCGGTCACCGTGACGCTACGGCAGGGGTGTGACAGAACCGGACAACGAGGCAGCAGCCGCCTCGAACCCGATCATCAAGCGTCAGGACCGGGCGAGTCGCCGCAGCAGCGAGTCGGCGCCCAGCGGGTACGCACCGTGCCGGCGTACCCCGTCGGCGACCTCGCGGTCGGAGGAGACCACCACCACCGGCCGGCCCGGCGGCTCGGCGCGGACCAGCCGGCGGATCAGCTCGTCCGCGGTCTCCCCCTTGCGGGAGAAGAGCACCCGCACCCCGCGCGGCGCCGGCGGCAGCCCGTGGATCCGCTCCGCGCCGTCGAAGACCACGGTGACCTCGTCCCCGGTCTGCGCGGCGATCCCGCCCAGCCCGCTGATCAACCGCTTGCGCTGCTGCTCCAGTGACATCTCGCCGAAGCCGCGCTTGGTGACGTTGTAGCCGTCCACCACGAGGTGCGCCTTGGGCAGAGCGAGCAACTGGTCCAGCCGGGCCGGGTCGTCGGTGTCCCGGGCGCGGGCCGCCGCACCGGCCGGGGTGGCCGCCGCCTGGTCGGCGAAGGCGTCCGCGACGAAGTCCGCGGGCAGCTTGTCCACCGGGTCGAGGGCCAGCTCGCGCCGCAGCCCGACCGCCGCCTGCCCGATGGTCTCCAGCAGCAGCCACAGCTTCGCGTCGTCGACCGAACGGGCCTCCTTGGCGGTGGCCCTGGCCACCCCCGCCGCGGCCTCCGCCTCGGCCAGCCGGGCCCGAACCCGACGCAGCTCGGCGTCCGCGTCGGCCGCCGCCCGGGCCGCCCGGCCCCGCTCGGTGGCGAGCAGCTCGCTGGCCCTGCGTTCCCGGGCCTGGGTCTCCCGCAGCGCCCGGGCCAGCTGGCGGGCCTCCTCGCGGAGCTGCCCCAGCTCCTCGCGGACCCGGGCGAGCTCGTCGCGCAGCTTCTCCGCCTCCACCCGGGCCACGGCCCGGTCGTGCTCGGCGCGGGTGGCCCGCTGCTCGGCCTCCCGGACCAGCTCGGCCACCACCGCGCTGTCCGCCTCGGCGCGCACCGCCGCGCCGCTCGCCTCGATCAGGTCCCGCCAGCCGCGCGGCCGGGCCAGGTAGGCCAGGGCGGCCACCTCGACCGGGTCGGCGGCGGCCGGGGCGGTCCCCTCCACCACGGCCGTGCCGAGATCGCCGGCGTCGGCCAGCACCCGCGCGGTGACCCGCTGCCGGAACAGCGGGTCGGCGGTGAGCTGGGCGGCGATGGCCGGGGCGCCCAGGCGGGCCCGCCGGTTGGGGGCGAACTTGGCGATCCGGCGCAGCGGGACGGGCACCTCGTCGGCAGGCAGCCCGGGCAGCACGGCGGCGGTGAGCGCCACAATCCGCTGCCGGACCGGCTCGGGCAGGCTGGGCTCCGGCTCGGGCGGTGCCCCCTGACCGGCGTGGGCCCCGCCGACGTCCGCGGTGGCCGGGTCCGGCGCGTCCGGGTCCTCACCGGCGGCGTGCACGGCGGCCACCAGCTCCTCCTCGGAGGAGTGGTCGTCGTACGGCTCGGTGAGGGGCATGTGGCAAGTCTCCCACCGCGGACGGGCTCACCGCCCGGTGAGTGAGCCGATCTCTCATCCTAAGCCCCGTGGTGACGCCTGGGGCCGGAGGGACGGGAGTGTCGGACCCGGCCGCTAGCGTGCCCCGGGTGACGCGAGCGGAGTACGTCCAGGAGGCGCTGGCCGGCCTGGACCGGGCGGCGGGCTCGGGGGTCGACCCCGCGCTGCCGCTCTACGCGACCACCTTCGTGGTGGTCGACCTGGAGACCACCGGCGGCGCGCCGGACGGCGGCGGGATCACCGAGATCGGCGCGGTGAAGGTCCGCGGCGGCGAGGAGCTGGGTGTGCTCGCCACCCTGGTCAACCCGGGGGCGCCGATCCCGCCGTTCATCACCGTGCTGACCGGCATCACCCAGGCCATGGTGCTCCCCGCCCCGCCGATCGAGCAGGTGCTGCCGAGCTTCCTGGAGTTCATCTCCGACGCCGTGCTGGTCGCCCACAACGCCCCGTACGACGTCGGCTTCCTCAAGGCGGCCTGCGCGAAGCACGGCTACCGCTGGCCCAACCCGCGGGTGCTGGACACCGCGGCGCTGGCCCGGCGGGTGCTCACCCGCGACGAGGTGCCCAACCGCAGGCTGGGCACCCTCGCGGCCTACTTCCGCACCGCCACCCAGCCGACCCACCGCGCACTGGACGACGCCAAGGCCACCGTCGACGTGCTGCACGGGCTGATCGGGCGGCTCGGCGGGCACCGGGTCGACACCATCGGCGAGGCGATCGAGTTCGCCCGGGCGGTCACCCCCACCCAGCGCCGCAAGCGGCACCTCGCCGACGGGCTGCCGAAGGTGCCCGGGGTCTACATCTTCCGGGCCGCCGACGACCGGCCGCTCTACGTCGGCACCTCCGGCGACATCGCCACCCGGGTCCGCAGCTACTTCACCGCCGCCGAGAAGCGGGCCCGGATCTCCGAGATGCTGGCCGCCGCCGAGCGGGTCGAGGCCGTGGAGTGCGCCCACTCGCTGGAGGCCGAGGTCCGCGAGCTGCGGCTGATCGCCGCGCACGCGCCGCCGTACAACCGGCGCTCGAAGTACCCGGAACGGCAGGTCTGGCTGAAGCTCACCGACGAGGCGTACCCCCGGCTGTCCATCGTGCGCGACCTCGCCCCCACCGACACCGCCTACCTGGGCCCCTTCCGCTCGAAGCAGGCCGCCGAGCTGGCCGCCGCCGGCTTCCACGACGCCGTGCCGCTGCGCCAGTGCACGCACCGGCTCTCCCGGCGCACCACCATGCCGGCCTGCGCGCTGGCCGAGCTGGGTCGCTGCCCGGCACCCTGCGAGCACCGGATCACCCCGGAGGAATACGACCACCGCGCCGCCACCCCGTTCCGGACCGCCACCACCAGCGACCCGCAGGTGGTGGTGGACGCCCTGCTCGCCCGGATCGAGGTTCTCTCCCGTGCCCAGCGATACGAGGAGGCCGCAGTGGTCCGCGGCCGGCTGACCGCGGTGCTGCGCGCGGCGGTACGGATGCAACGCCTGGCCGCGCTGACCGGCATCACCGAGCTGGCCGCCGCCCGCCCGGCCGCCCGCGGCGGCTGGGAGCTGGCCCTGGTCCGGTACGGCCGGCTCGCCGGCGCCGGCGTCTCCCCGCCGGGTGTCCATCCGCGACCGACCATCAACACGATCCGGGCCACCGCCGAGACCGTCCTGCCCGGCCACGGTCCGGTGCCCCGGGCCTCCGCCGAGGAGACCGAACGCATCCTGTCCTGGTTGGAGCGACCGGAGACCCGGCTGGTGGAAATCTCCTCCGGCTGGGCGTCACCGATCACCGGCGCGGGCCGGTTCCGTGACCTGCTGACCAAGGCGGAGAACGGGGCATCCCATCAACTCTCGACCGAACGCCCATGACCAACTGTCCGATCGGATGACGTCACCTCCCTTAGTCTGTTAGAGAAGTGCAGTCCTGCCCGTTTCGCGGGCCTGCTCCCGGTCGCCGGTCCCGGCGACCCGGGGCCGGGGTGAGGAGGTGTCCCAGGTGGACGTCGACGCCGGACACGGCGCCGCCCTGGGCGGCGCGCTTCCGACCCAGCCCGGGGAGCTGCCGCTGACCCGCCGGCTGCGCTCCCTGCTCACCTGGCCCACCACCGACAGCGACCCGGTCACCGCGCTGGTCCGCGCCCATCGCGGCATCCACGCCAGCGCCGACGCCTCGGTGCTCCGGCGGGCGTACACCATCGCCGAGAACATGCACCGCGGCCAGTTCCGCAAGAGCGGCGAGCCGTACATCACCCATCCGCTGGCGGTCGCCCAGATCTGCGCGGACCTCGGGATGGACACCATCACCCTGGTCGCCTCGCTGCTGCACGACACCGTGGAGGACACCCGCTACACCCTCCAGGCGCTGCAGGAGGACTTCGGCCGCGAGGTGGCCCACCTGGTCGACGGGGTGACCAAGTTCGACAAGGCGTTCTACGGCAAGGCCGCCGAGGCGGAGACGGTCCGCAAGATGATCGTCGCGGCCGGCAAGGACGTCCGGGTGCTGATCATCAAGCTGGCCGACCGGCTGCACAACATGCGCACCCTCGGCGTACGCTCCGCCGCCTCCCGGGAACGCATCGCCCGCAAGACCCAGGAGGTGCTCGTCCCGCTCTGCGACCGGCTGGGCATCCAGACCCTCAAACGCGAGCTGGACGACGTGGTGCTGCTGCATCTGCAGCCGGAGGAGCACGCCCGGATCGCCCGGCACGTGCACGACCGGCCGGGCTGGGACGCGTACCTCGACGACGTGGTGGCGAAGACCAGGGTCGCGTTGCGCCGCAGCCGGGTCGACGCGGAGGTCTCCCCCCGCCCCCGGCACCTCTACTCGATCTGGAAGGACACCGTGGCCGGCGGCCACACCGCCCCGTACGACCTGCCCCGCATCGCCATCGTGGTGGACGGCCCGGCCACCGACTGTTACGCGGCGCTCGGCGCGGTGCACGGGCTCTGGCGGCCGGTGCCGGGCCGCTTCAAGGACTTCATCGCCTCCCCCAAGAACAACCTCTACCGCTCGCTGCACACCAGCGTCTGCGGCCCGCAGGACCGGACGGTCGAGGTGCTGATCCGCACCGCGGAGATGCACCGCTCCGCCGAGTACGGCATCGCCGCCCACTACCGCTTCCCCCGGGCCACCGGGCGCGCCGCCGACCGGGCGGACGAGCTGGCCTGGCTGCGCCGGGTGCTCGACTGGGAGCAGGAGACGGTCGACCCGATGCAGTTCATGGAGTCGTTGCGCTGCGACCTGGCGGAGGCGCAGATCCAGGTGGTCGCCGACGGGCGGCAGATCGTCCTGCCGGCCGGCGCCAGCCCGGTCGACCTCGCGTACGAGCTGGGCCGGGAGCGGGGCGACCACTGCCTGGCCGCGCGGATCAACGGACGGCTGGCCCCGCTCTCCTCCGAGCTGGAGGACGGCGACGTCGTGGAGATCTTCACCGAGAGCGACGCGGAGAGCGGCTTCGAGGCCGACGTCGCGCCGCGCGGACCGCGCCGGGAGTGGCTGCGCTTCGTGAAGTCGCCGCACGCCCAGATGCAGATCAGCCGCTGGTTCGCCGAGCACACCGAGCCGGGCATCTCGATCGCCGACAAGGTACGCCTCGGCCGGGCCAGCATCGGCCTGGCGCTGCGCCAGCACGACCGGGGGCTGGCCAGCGACCTGCCGCTGCTGCGACTCTCCGAGGAACTGGGCTACCCCGACCTGGAGACCATGCTGGTGGCGGTCTTCGACCGGGCCGTCGAGCCGGACACGGTGGTCCAGCAACTCATCGATCTGGTCGACCACCGGCAGTAGGTGAACGCCGCTCATCCGGCGGGGCCGCCCGGCCACTAGCCTGGAGGCATGATCCCCCGCGCGCGTGCCACCGGACGGGCCATCGGCTACCAGCTCTTCTATCGTCTCCCCGTCCCGCTGCGCCGTCGGCTGGTACGTCTCGCCGTGCCGAAATACATCGTCGGTGCCGTCACGCTGGTCCGGGACGCCGAGGCCGACGGCGTGGGGCGGATCCTGCTGCTGCGCCAGCCGCCCGGCTACAGCTGGACCCTCCCGGCGGGCCTGCTACAGCGCGGCGAGGCTCCGGTGGTCGGCGCGGCCCGCGAGCTGTACGAGGAGTCGGGCATCCGGCTCTCCCCCGACCGGCTCCGCCCCGCCGTCCCGAACGCCGTGGTGCACGCCAAGGGCTGGGTGGACGTGGTCTTCGAGACCGAGGTGCCGGCCTCGACCACGGAGCTGACCGTGGACGGGGCCGAGGTCTTCGAGGCGGCCTGGCACCCGCTGGACGACCTGCCGCGGCTGAGCCGCGCGACCGCCAACCTGCTCGGCCACTACGGCATCGGCCCGCGTGCCGGCGAGGTCCCGCCGGCGGCGCCGCCGGCCGCGTGACCGGCCCGCGTCCCGGCCCCACCGGGGCGGCCGCTCCGACCGGCGCGACGGGTGCCGGCTGGCGTGCCGCGGTGGACGTCTGCGCGGTGGTGCTCGCCGCGGGTGAGGGCACCCGGCTGCGCCCGCTCACCGAGCGGCTGCCCAAGGCGCTCTGCCCGGTCGGCAACGTGCCGCTGCTGGACCGAGCCCTCGACCGGCTGGCCGCGCTGGGCCTGGCCGGCCCGGAGCGGGTCGCGGTGAACGCCTGCTACCTGGGCGACCAGGTGGTCGCGCACGTGGGCGGGCGGGCGCACCTGTCGGTCGAGCCGGGCGCCCCGCTGGGCACCGCGGGTGGGCTGGGCCGGCTGCGGGACTGGATCGCCGGGCGGGGCGTGCTGGTCGGCAACGCCGACGCGTACCTGGCCGACCCGGACGCCCCGCCGGGGCCGGACGTCGCGGCGCTGCTGGACGGCTGGGACGGGCGGAGCGTACGCCTGCTCGGCCAGCCCGCCGCGGACCCGGCGGCCCCCGGCACGTTCAGCGGCCACGTGTTCGTCGGGTTCTCGCTGCTGCCTTGGCGGCTGGTCCGCGACCTGCCGGCCACCTTCGGGGACCTGGTCCGGGCCGTGTGGCGGCCGGCGGAGGCCGCCGGCGCGCTGACCGTGGTGCCCTACCGGGGCACCTTCTACGACACCGGCACCCCGGCCGACTACCTGGCGGCGAACCTGCACGCGGCCGGCGACGGCAGCCTGCTCGACCCGAGCGCCACGGTCACCGGGCGGGTGGTGCGGTCGGTGGTCGGCCCGGGCGCGGTGGTCCGGGGCACGGCCACCCGGGCGGTGGTCTGGCCCGGGGCGACGGTCGGCCCGGACGAACGGCTCACCGAGGCGATCCGCGCCGGCACGGACCTGACCGTCCCGGCCGGCGGGATCCCCGAGCCGGGGACGGCCTGACCGGACGAGCCTCTAGCATGGGCCACGACGTCGACGAACGGAGAAATGTCCCGTGATCACCGCGATCGTGCTGATCGACTGCGCCAC
This sequence comes from Micromonospora sp. RTBAU3-60, assembly GCF_054963695.1. Lineage (NCBI taxonomy): Bacteria > Bacillati > Actinomycetota > Actinomycetes > Micromonosporales > Micromonosporaceae > Micromonospora > Micromonospora sp. RTBAU3-60. Next base: position 131,538 of record NZ_JBUEGB010000003.1, read on the forward strand.
CGACTCCATTCCCGAGGTGGCCGAGACCCTGGCCAACCTCCCCGGCGTCAGCGAGGTCTACTCGGTGGCCGGCCACGTCGACCTGATCGCCATGGTCCGGGTCCGCGAGTTCGAGCAGATCGCCCAGGTCATCGCGGGCAGCATCTCCAAGGTTCCCGGGGTGATCAACACCGAGTCGCACATCGCGTTCCGGGCGTACTCCCAGCACGACCTGGAGGAGGCGTTCGCGATCGGCCTGGCGAACGCCGACTAGGGCCCGTACGCCGGGTGGCCGGCCCACCCCGTGGGGCGGACCGGCCACCGTCGGCCGTACGGCGTCAGCTGGTGCCGGGCGCCGGGGTTTCCGTGGTGCCCGGGGCCGGGGTCTCCGTGGTGCCCGGGGCCGGCGTCTCGGTGCTCGTGCCGCCCGGAGCCGGGGACTCGGTGCCACCCGGACCCGTCGTCGCGCTGCCGCCCGGGCTGGGCGTGCCGCTGGCGCTGGTCTGCGGGACCGGGATGCCCAGGGTCTGGGCCAGGGCCGTCAGCGCGTCGAGGTGCGCCTGGAGCACCGGCAGCGCGTCCTGGGCCACGGTGATCACCGACTGCTCGGACCCCTGCGAGATCTCGGTCTGGGTCGCCTGGATGGCCTGGACGTGGCCGGCCAGCTCGGCGGTCACCCACGCCTTGTCGAACGCGGCGCCGCTGAGCGTGTTCAGGTGGTCGAGGACCTTCTGCTGGTCGGCGGTCGGGTTGTTCGGCAGCTGCACGTTCAGCTGCTGCGCGGTGGATTTCACCGTCTGGTCCAGCTGGGTGTGGTCCGTCACGAACTGCTTGCCCAGGTCCTTGACCTGCGCGTTCTGGCCCTTCTGCTGGGCCAGGTTGCCCGAGGTGATCTCGAACAGGTTGACCTGGTGCAGCGCCTGCAGGTACTGGGTGTCCTGCGTCGACGGCTGCGCCGCGGCCTGCGCCGCCGCCGCGGGCGCCAGCCCGACCACCACCATGGCGGCGAGCAGTCCGAGGCGTTTGATACCCAACATGTTTCCCCCCCTTTTTCGTTGGACCGCACGGATACCCGGCTGACCGGGGTTATTCCTGCGATTCCACCCGTCCGTGTCAGGGGGTGGCGGGCCGCCGGAGCGGGAGCGTCCGGCACGCGGCGGGCGGGACGGGACGCCCGGCCCGGAAACGGCCGTGGCGCCCGCCGGGAATCCGGCGGGCGCCACGGTCAGTCGTGCGCGGGCGGGTCAGCGGCGGCTCTCGCCGCTGGTGATCTCCTCCCGCTCCGGTCGGGTCTCGACCGGCGGGTGCCCGGGCGAGACCGGTGCCTCGGCCGGCCTCTCGATCGGGTAGAAGAAGCCCCGGATGGCCGGGCCCAGGGCACCGAGCCGGTTCATCTTCTTCGGGACCACCCAGCCGACGTAGTCCAGCGCGCCGTGTCCGTCGTGGTCGGCCTCGCTGAGCGGCTGGTGCACCTCGACGAACCGGCCGTCCGGCAGCCGCTTGATGATGCCGGTCTCCACGCCGTGGGCCAGCACCTCCCGGTCGTGCTGCTGGAGGCCCAGGCAGATCCGGTAGGTGAAGTAGTAGGCCAGCGGCGGGAGGATCAGCAGACCGACCCGGCCCGCCCAGGTCATCGCGTTCAAGCTGATGTGGAACTTGTCGGCGATGACGTCGTTGCCGCCGGAGAGGGTCAGCACGATGAAGAAGGCCACGGCCATCGCGCCCGCCGCGGTCCGGGCCGGTACGTCCCGGGGCCGCTGGAGCAGGTTGTGGTGACGGTAGTCCTTCAGGCGGCGGGCCTCCAGGAACGGGTACAGGAGCGACAGGGCCACCAGGATGCCGGGCAGGACGACCGTCGGCCAGAACAGCGGCGGGATGACGTACCCGTCGCCGATCGGGATGTTGATCTCCCAGGCCGGCATCAGTCGGGTCGAGCCGTCGAGGAACATGACGTACCAGTCGGGCTGGCTGGCGGCCGAGACCACCCACGCCTCGTACGGGCCGAAGTACCAGATCGGGTTGATCTGGAACAGACCACCCATCAGCGCGATCACGCCGAAGACGACCATGAAGAAGCCGCCCTGCTTGAGCGCGTAGCGCGGGAACATCCGCTCGCCGACCACGTTCTCGTTGGTCCGGCCGGGGCCGGGCCACTGGGTGTGCTTCTGCTTGAAGACCAGGCCCAGGTGGGCGCTGATCAGGGCCAGCAGCAGACCCGGGATGAGCAGCACGTGGGCGATGAAGAACCGGCTGATGATGATGGTGCCGGGGAACTCCCCGCCGAAGATCGACGAGGTGACCCAGGAGCCGATCACCGGAATCGACAGCATGATGCCGGAGGCGATCCGCAGACCGGTGCCGGAGAGGCCGTCGTCCGGCAGCGAGTAGCCGGTGAAGCCGGCCAGGAAGCCGACCCAGAACAGCAGCGAGCCGATGATCCAGTTCGTCTCACGCGGCTTGCGGAACGCGCCGGTGAAGAAGACCCGCAGCATGTGCACCACGATCGAGGCCATGAACAGCAGGGCCGCCCAGTGGTGCATCTGCCGCATGATCAGGCCGCCCCGAACGTCGAACGACAGGTTCAGGCTGGAGGCGTACGCGGCCGACATCGGGGTGCCCCGCAGCGGGGCGTAGCTGCCGTTGTAGATGACCTCGGTCATCGCCGGCTCGAAGAAGAAGGTCAGGAAGACACCGGTCAGGATCAGGATGATGAACGAGAAGAGCGCGATCTCGCCCAGCAGGAACGACCAGTGGTCCGGGAAGACCTTGTTCAGCAGCTTCCGCAGCGGGGTGGCCGCCTGGAAGCGGTCGTCCAGCGCGCCCGCGGTCTTGGCGGGCACCGCGGCTACGTCAAACTTTCGGCGCTTCATGGCCGCTCCCAGAAGTCGGGACCGATGGTTTCGGTGTAGTCGGACCTCGCCACGAAGAAGCCCTCCCCGTCCACCTCGATCGGCAGCTGCGGCAGCCGCCGGCTGGCCGGCCCGAAGACCGGCTTGGCGTTGTCGGTGATGAGGAACTGCGACTGGTGGCACGGGCAGAGCAGCCGGTTGGTCTGCTGCTCGTAGAGGCTGGCCGGGCAACCGGCGTGCGTGCAGATCTTGGAGAACGCCGCGTAGTTGCCCCACATGAAGTCGCCGTGGCCGATCCGCGCGTTGTTGGCCCGCGACTTCTGCGCGTCCTCCTCACGCAGGTGGATCAGCAGGGTCGGCGAGTCGGCGTGCTTGTTGCTCACGCCGCCGTCGATGCCCGGGAAGACGGTGAGCTGGCCACCGGCGCTGATGTCCGCCGGGCGGATCGGCCGGCCGTCCTCGCGGACCAGCCGGATCTTCTTCCCGTTCTCCGGCTTGAAGCCGGTGGTGAACATCTGGTTGTTCTTGTGCGGGTCGGAGATCAGGCCACCGACCAGCGGCGCCGCGGCGACCGCGCCGACCGGCACCAGGCCGGCGAGCAGCGAGACGCCGAGCAGCGGCCGGCGCCGGACACCCATCTCGTCGGCCATGTAGAGCATCGTCTCGCCGGTGATCCGGCGATCCTCGGGCGAACCCGGCTGGTCGTGCCGGTCCTGGATCGAGACTTCCTTGGGCAGCAGCTTCTTGCCCCAGGTGAGGATGCCGAAGCCGATGCCGAGGAGCGCGATGCCGAGGGTCAGGCCGAGCAGCGGGGTGAAGTACTTGTCGCCGCCGCGGCCCGGCTCCCACTTCCAGGGCCATGCGATGTAGACCACGAGGAAGGTGACGCCGGCCACGAAGGTGATCCAGAACATCGTGGCGACCGTACGGGTCAGCCGGCGCTCCGCCTTGCTGCCGGGGACCACCTGCGGCTCGTAGTGGACGATCTCGATGTCGTCCCGCCGCGCGCCCTCCTGGACGATGTCGAACCGGGAGAGCCGCGGGTCGTTCACGTCGAGCGGCTCCCGGCCTGCCGGGGCCTGGTGCTCGGTGTGGGTGCTCATGCCGTCACCTCGCTACGGGTGGCGCCGGGGGTCGACGCCACAGCACTGAAACGAATGGTCCGCTCGGTCACGACTTGCCCGCAATCCACAGGCTCGTGAAGACCAGCGCGACGATGCCGACCAGGAAGGCCGCCAGACCCTCGGTCGACGGGCCGTACCGGCCCAGGTTGAAACCGCCCTGGTCCTGGGTGCCCTTCAGGTTCTCCTGGATGTAGGCGATGATGTCCGCCTTCTCCTGCGGGGAGATCTGGTTGTCCCCGAACACCGGCATGTTCTGCGGGCCGCTCAGCATCGCGGCGTAGATCTGCCGGTCGGTGGCCGGGTACAGGCTCGGCGCGTACTTGCCGGACGAGAGGGCACCGCCGCCGGCGCTGAACGCGTGGCACTGCGAGCAGTTGATCCGGAACAGCTCGCCGCCGGCGGCGAGGTCGGCGCCCTCGCGCAGGTTGCCCTGCGGGACCTCCGGACCGCCGCCCAGCTCCTGGATGTACTGGCCGAGCTGGCGCACCTGCTCGTCGGTGAACTGCGGCTTCTTCCGCGGGGCCTGGGCCTCCTGCCGGGCCATCGGCATCCGACCGCTGCTCACCTGGAACTCGACCGAGGCCGAACCGACGCCGACCAGGCTCGGACCACGCCCCGCGACGCCCTGGGCGTTGCGACCGTGACAGGTCACACAGCTCACGTCGAACAGCGCCTTGCCCTCGTTGGCGGCGGCGCTCAGGGGCGGGTTTTCCTGCGCCTGCACGCCCGGGGCGAAGAGGGTGTAGGCACCGCCGGCCAGCATCAGCGCGGCGGCCAGCCGGACCGCGGCACCCAGCCGGCGGCGGCCCCTGCTGCGCGCTACGGGCCGCCCGCGCAGCCGCGCGAGCAGACCGCGTCGGCGGTCGTTGTCAGAAGTCATGACCTGTGTCCTTAACCGGTTGGACCTTGTCTCAGGGGACGGAGCAGCGGCGCGGTACGTGACGCGCCAAGATCACTGAAGCCAGTAGATCATGGCGTAGAGCCCGATCCACACCACGTCGACGAAGTGCCAGTAGTAGGACACGACGATGGCCGACGTGGCCTGCGCCGGGGTGAACCGGCCCATGGTGGTGCGGATCATGAAAATGATGAAGGCGATCAGACCGCCGGTCACGTGCAGACCGTGGAAGCCGGTGGTCAGGTAGAACATCGACCCGTACCCGTCTGCGTTGATCTTGACGCCCTCGTGCACCAGGTTGCGGTACTCGTTCGCCTGGCCGAGCACGAAGATCAGGCCCATCACGAAGGTGATGGTGAACCACCGGCGGAGGGCGTGGACGTCACCCTTCTCGGCCGCGAAGACACCGAGCTGGCAGGTCACCGAGGACAACACCAGGATCACCGTGAAGGTGGTCGCGTAGGGGATGTTGAGAATCTCGGTGTGCTTCTCCCACTGCTCCGGCGCTGCCGCGCGGATCGAGAAGTACATCGCGAACAGCGCCGCGAAGAACATGAGTTCGCTGGAGAGCCACACGATCGTCCCGACACTGACCATGTTGGGGCGCGTCAGGGAGTGGATCCGGCTCTTGTCAATGGCTGGGGCCGCAGTCACGCGGTCATTATTGCCCTTGACCGGGACCGACGATCAGCGGGGTGGCAAACCTGTGCCATCAGTGGCCCGATCGAGGTCGTCCGCTTCGCCTGACCTACCCTGAAAAGCGTGCTGCACGTCGATCCGATCTTCGCCGCCACCTCGGGCGCTTCGTCGACCCTGGCCGCCGGGGGCGAGGGCGTACCGCCGCCCTTCACCGTCGCGCGGGTGTTCACCGAGACCCGGCTGGACAACTGGCTCGCCGTCGGGCTGGTGCTGGCCGCCGGCCTCTACCTCTACGGCGTATACCGGCTGCGGCTGCGCGGCGACCACTGGCCGGTGCTCCGCACGGTCTTCTTCCTCGGCCCGGGGCTGGGCGGCATCGCGGCGGTGACGGTCAGCGGGCTGGGGGCGTACGACACCACGCTGCTGTCGGTGCACATGGTGCAGCACATGGTGCTGTCCATGGTCGCGCCGATCTTCCTGGCGCTGGGCGCCCCGGTGACGCTCGCCCTGCGTACGCTGCCGGTGCGCCCGCGCAAGCGGCTGCTGGCGATCGTGCACAGCCGGATCGCGCGGATCTACACCTTCCCGCTGGTGGCGTTCGCCATCTTCGTGGTGAACCCGTTCGCGCTCTACTTCACCGACCTCTACCACTACACCCTGCAGCACGAGTGGGCGCACGAGCTGACCCACGCGCACTTCATCGCCACCGGGTGCGTGTTCTTCTGGCCGCTGCTCGGCCTCGACCCGCTGCCCGGCCGCTGGCCGCACCCGGCCCGGGCGCTGCTGATGCTGCTCTCCGTGCCGTTCCACACCGTGCTCGGGCTCACCATCATGCAGAGCACCACGCTGCTCGGCGGCGACTGGTACCCGTCGCTGCACCTGGCCTGGTCGGATCCGCGGAACGACCAGGTGGTCGCCGGCGGCGTCCTGTGGGCCGGCGGCGAGTTCGTCAGCGTCACCATGCTGGCCGTGCTGGTCGTCCAGTGGATCAAGCACTCCGAGCGCGAGGCCCGCCGGCTGGACCGCGAGCTCGACCGCCAGGAGGCCCGCGAGCGGGCCGCGGAGGCCACCGCCTGACTGCCCCGGCGGCAACTCCAGCGCGGCTGACGGCCATAATTCGGCCTCCGCGCCGCCAGGCGGCGCTCCGGACCGAATGAAGGCCGGCCCGACGCCGCGCCGGGACCGGGAGCCGTCGGCGGTACGCCCCCAAGGGCGGGCCGACCGGCCGGATGTGACGCCCGCTACGATCAGCGGGCAGCTACGAGGTGGGAGCCAGCGTGAGCGATCGTCTTTGCACCGTCCTGCTCTACAGCGACGACCCGAAGGTCCGTGACCGGATGCGACTCGCCGTCGGCACCCGGCCCGCGCCCGGGCTCGAGATCGAGTTCGTGGAGGCCGCCGACTACGCCGGGTGCGTCCGGCTGGTCGACGACTACGAGATCGACCTGCTTCTGCTGGACGGCGAGGCCACCCCGGGCGGCGGCCTCGGCATCGCCCGCCAGATCAGGGACGACCGGGACGACGCCCCGCCGACCTGCGTGGTGCTGGCCCGCGCCGCCGACCGCTGGCTGGCCGCGTACGCCGAGGTCGACGCCACGCTGACCCACCCGCTCGACCCGGTGACCACCGGCACCACCGTCGCCGAGCTGCTGCGGCGTACGCACGCCGCGGCCTGAGCGACCCTGCGGCGCCACGGCGACGAGGCCGTGGCGTCGTTCCATACCCGCTCTCACCCCGCACGGGAGGGCCGCCATGGGCGAACGCACCTGGCCGCTGCTGCTCAACGCGCTGCTGCGCGGCGAGGAGCTCTCCACCGCCGACACCGCCTGGGCGATGGACGAGATCATGACCGGCTCGGCCAGCCCCGCCCAGGTGGCCGGCTTCGTGGTGGCGCTGCGCGCCAAGGGTGAGACCCCCGCCGAGCTGGCCGGCCTGGTGCAGGCGATGCTCGGCCGGTCGGTCGAGGTCGAGCTCCCCGAGGAGATCCGGGCGACCGCCCTGGACGTGGTCGGCACCGGCGGCGACCTCGCGCACACGGTGAACATCTCCACGATGACCGCGCTGGTGGTGGCCGGGGCCGGCGTCCGGGTGGTCAAGCACGGCAACCGCGCCGCCTCCTCCTCGTGCGGCACCGCCGATCTGCTGGAGTACCTGGGCGTACCGCTGGACCTGGCCCCCGAGCAGGTGGCCCGGTGCGTGACCGAGGCCGGCATCGGCTTCTGCTTCGCGGGCCGCTTCCACCCGGGCATGCGCCACGCCGGCCCGGTACGCCGGGAGATCGGCGTGCCGACCGCGTTCAACTTCCTCGGCCCGCTGACCAACCCGGCCCGTCCCCGGGCCGGCGCGGTCGGCTGCTTCGACCTGCGGATGGCGCCGGTGATGGCGGCCGTCTTCGCGGCCCGCGGCGACTCGGTGGTGGTGATGCGCGGCGAGGACGGGCTGGACGAGTTCACCACCGCCGCGCCGACCCGCGTCTGGGTGGCCCAGCAGGGCACCGTCAGGGAGGCGCTGCTGGACGCGGCGGAGCTGGGGGTACCCCGGTCCACCCTGGCCGATCTGCGGGGCGGGGACGCCACGTACAACGCCGGGGTGGCCCGGCGGCTGCTGGCTGGCGAGACCGGCCCGGTCCGGGACGCGGTGCTGGTGAACGCCGCGGTGGCGCTGGCCACCCAGGGCCCGCTCGACGGCGACCTGCACGAGGCGCTGCGGGCCGGGATGGCCCGGGCGGCGGAGTCCGTCGACTCGGGTGCCGCCGCCGGCGTTTTGGACCGCTGGCTCGCGGTGGCCCGCTCCCTCTGACGCCCGGAATCCCGGGGGTTGTCGGACCCCGCTGGTACGCCTGGAGGCGTCCCGGGCCGGCACGCCGGGGCGGGCCCACGCCCGGAAGTGTCAGACCGGCGTGCCAAACTACACGGGAGTAATTTTCCGTTTTCCGCCCATGCGGGCACCGCCCCCGGCGGGCACCGGAACGAGAGGAGACGCCCGTGTCGGACCGCGAGCTCTACTGCGACATCTGCGAGGGCGTTGCGCTGTTCGAGGCTCCGCCCTGCGTCGACGCCCACGGCGCCGACTGCCCTGAGCTGGTGTGCACCGACTGCGGCGCGGCCGTGCTGATCGCCACGTTCGCCTTCCGCGCCCCGCGGCTGGAGCACCGCCGCCGCGGCTCCCGCCCGATCCACCGCCGCGCCGCCTGACCCGACGGCGGCTCCCTCGGCGCCAGGTCGCCGACGTGAGGATCCCGGGTGGCTGGACCCGCCAGGTCGGCGCAGCGGAGTCGATCAAGCACCGAGACTCGATGCTGGCGCAGCCGAACGGCAGCGCGCCCGGCACCCGGGCCGACCCCTACAGCGCGGACGGCGGGGAGACGCAGCCGGCGACCCCCGCCCACCGGGCTCGGTCCCGGGCGGGACCCGCCCGCACACCCCTGGACCTATGCGCCGAGGCCCGCGTCCCAACGGGACGCGGGCCTCGGGACGAGCCGTGAACTCAGTGCTCGGCGGTCCGCCGGGTGCCGGAGTAGTACTCGAAGAGCAGGCCGCAGGCGGCGAAGATCACCGCGACCAGGCCCACGCCCAGCAGCCACATCTGCCAGTAGACCAGCCCCAGGCCGGCGATCGACGCGGCCAGGGCCAGGCCGAACGGCCAGTAGCTGCCCGGGCTGAAGAAGCCGACCTCACCCGCGCCGTCGGCGACCTCCGCGTCCGGCCGGTCCTCGGGGCGCAGGTCGATCCGGCGGGAGACGAACCAGAAGAAGCCACCGCACATCGAGCAGAGCAGGAACGACAGCAGCAGCGCCACCGTGCCGACCCACTCGACCCGACCGCCCGTGCCGTTGGTCCAGGCACCGTAGAGGATGCTGACGCCGAGGAGGAACGCCCCGACGGTCAGGAAGATCTTCCACTCGGTCTTCATGCCGGCCCTCTCACCTTCTCGTGCCGGCGGTCTCGCCGCTCGGGTTGAAGTTGTTCTTGTCGCGCCGGGTGTCGAACGGCTCGGTCGTCTCGGCGTACGGCTTCTGGCCGATGGCCTGCAGCGCCTCCTGGGTCGACTTGCCGGCCTTCTTGGCCGCCAGGAACTGCTCGTACTTGTCGGGCGAGACGACCCGCAGCTCGAAGTTCATGAAGGCGTGGTAGGTGCCGCACAGCTCGGCGCAGCGGCCCACGTACGCGCCCTCCTGGTCGAGGCTGCTGACCTCGAAGACGTTCCGGACGTTGCCCGGGAAGACGTCCCGCTTGAACAGCAGCTCCGGCACCCAGAAGGAGTGCACGACGTCGCGGCTCTGCTCCTCGAACCGGATCGACTTGCCGGTCGGCAGCACCAGCACCGGGATGACCTCGCTGGTGCCGAGGACCGAGGCGACGGTGTTGGCGTCGCGGCCCTGGCCGTCGCGGTAGTTGAACTGCCAGTTCCACTTGAAGGCGACGACCTCGACCGTGACGTCCGGGTTCTTCGACGTCTTGTCCACGTCGGTCTGCACGATCGCCGTGTAGTAGAAGAGCACCGAGACGACCAGGATCGGCGCGATCGTGTAGAGGAACTCCATCGGCATGTTGTAGCGGGTCTGCACCGGCAGCGCGTTGCCCCGCTTCCGGTAGCGGATCACGCACCAGAAGATCAGGCCCCAGACGAAGACGCCGACCGCCAGGGCCGCGATGCAGGACGCGATCCACAGGTCGTACATCCGGTGCGACTCGGGGGTGATACCGCCCTGCGGCCACCCGAAGCCGGCGAACGTCTTGCCGACGTCGCAGCCGGTGAGCAGCACCAGCAGCGCGGCTCCGCCGAGACCGAGCCCGGCGAGCCGACCAGCACCACGCCGCCGGTGCCCACCGGCTCCCGGGGAAGCGCTGTGCCGTACGGCCGACGACCGTACCTCCGAACTCCTTGCGACCACCTGGTCCTGCCTCCCTAGCGCGCCGCGGTGGGGGTTTCTCTCCATACCGACGGCAAAGGCGTCACCGACGGTCGCAGATTACTCGACCATGACGGGCCTGACCGTGTTGGGGTCACTGTCCGCCCCCATCGGGGGGGTCCGGGGACGGGGCGGCACGATAGCGTCGGCAGTCGTGAGCGAGCGAACCATCAGGCTCAGGAGCGCGGCGCCTCGCGCCGCCGCGGAGCGGAGCGGGGCGGCGACGTGAGCACGTCCCCGGTCTACCTGGACGCGGCCACCGCCGCCCCGCTGCACCCGGTCGCGCGGCAGGCGTTGCTGGCCGCGCTCGACGACGGCTGGGCCGACCCCGGCAAGCTCTACACGCAGGCCCGCCGGGCCCGCCAGCTCCTCGACGCCGCCCGCGAGGCCGCCGCGCAGACCCTCGGCGTCCGCGCCGACGAGCTCTCCTTCACCCCCAGCGGTACGACCGCCGCCCACGCGGCCGTGCTGGGCGGCCTGGCCGGGCGGCGCCGGGCCGGGGCGACCCTGGTGCACTCCGCGATCGAGCACTCGGCGGTGCTGCACGCCGCGGAGCGGCACGTGGCGGCCGGCGGCGACGCGGTGCCCGTACCGGTGGACCGGCTCGGCCGGCTGGACCTGGACGCCTGGTCGGCGGCGGTGGCCGCGCCGGGGGTGGCCCTCGCGGCCCTGATCGCGGCCAGTCACGAGGTGGGCACCGTGCAGCCGGTGCCGGCGGCGGCCGAGGCGTGCGCGCAGGCGGGGGTGCCGCTGTACGTCGACGCGGCGCAGCTGGTCGGTCGGGCGCCGCTGCCGGCCGGCTGGTCGGTGCTGAGCGCCAGCGCGCACAAGTGGGGCGGGCCGCCCGGCGTCGGGCTGCTGGTGGTCCGCAAGGGCACCCGATGGGAGTCGCCGTTCCCGGCCGACGAGCGGGAGTCGGGGCGTACCCCTGGGGTGGTGAACCTGCCCGCGGTGGTGGCCGCGGTGGCGAGCCTGCGCGCGGCGGCGGCCGAGGCGGCGGCCGAGACGGCCCGGCTGGCGCCGCTGGTGGACCGGATCCGGGCCCGGGTGGCGGCCGAGGTGCCGGACGTGGAGGTGGTCGGCGACCCGGTGGACCGGCTCCCCCACCTGGTCACCTTCTCCTGCCTGTACGTGGACGGCGAGGCGCTGCTGCACGCGCTGGACCGGCGGGGCTTCGCGGTCTCCTCCGGCTCCTCCTGCACCTCGTCCACGCTCCGGCCGTCGCACGTGCTGGAGGCGATGGGGGTGCTGTCGCACGGCAACGTCCGGGTGTCGCTGCACCGGGACACCACGGCGGCGGACGTGGACCGCTTCCTCGCCGAGCTGCCCGGGATCGTCGCCGACCTGCGTGCCGAGGCGGGGGTCAGCGGGCTGTGAGCGAGCGGAGCGAGCCGGACGAGGTGCTCGACTGCCGGGGCCAGCGCTGCCCGCTGCCCGTGATCAACCTGGCCCGCCGGTTGCCCGAGCTGCCGGTCGGGGCGGTGGTCCGGGTGCTCGCCGACGACCCGGCCGCCGCCGTGGACATCCCCGCCTGGTGCCGGATGCGCGGCCAGGAGTTCCTGGCCGCGCACCCCGACTCCCCCGCCTACGACGTCCGCCGCATCCGCTGACGGCCCGTCACCCCGTCGACCAGGAGGTCCACGTCACAGGCGGCATGCCGCGAACAACACGGGGCGTCCGTGCTACCCGCAGTGCTCGAAGGGGGAGGTGTAGCTGGCGCCACCGGTGCTGCCGCCCCACTTCACGCAGCCCGGCGCGGTGCGGATGACCGGCCCGGCGTAGTACGAGTAGTTGCCGGAGTCCGTTGATCTCGTGCTGCCCTCCGGTTCGAGGAAGGCGCTCGTGGCGGTGGCCGTGCCGACGTTCGCCATCTTCAGGGTGACCACGCAGTTCTGGCTGGTGGAGCCGTTCCACAGCAGGTTGGTGGTGCCGGCCGAACCGAGCGGCTTCGAGTCGGTGACCTCGAAGCCGCCGCCGCACACCGCCGCCGGGTCGTACGAGGTGGCACAGTTCCTGCTGGTCACCGAGGCGTCCGGGTAGCCGAAGGTGGCGCCGTTGAAGACGGCCTTGATGATGTGCGACTGGGAACGGTCCGGGTAGCGCACCTCGTAGTGCAGGTGCGGGGAGATGTTGTTGCCCGACCTACTGGTGTTGCCGACGGCCCCGATGGCCTGGCCGCGCAGCACGGACTCGCCGGCGAGCACCGCCCGCTTGTCGAGGTGCGCGTAGTAGGTGTAGTACCCACCGCCGTGGTTGATCACGATCAGGTTGCCGTACCCGTTGGTCTCGCCCTGGTGCGCGGAGACCTCGACCGTGCCGGCGGCCGCGGCCACCACGGTGTCGCCGAGGTCCGCGGACGCGGTGGACCCGCGGTTGAAGTCGATCTCCCAGGACACGTGGGCGCTGCTGTTGCTGCTGTTGCCCTGCCAGGTCTGCCCGCACGGGAAGGGCAGCTGGAACGCCGGCGCGGCCTGCGCCGGGTTCGCGATCAGCAGGGTCCCCGCGATGCCGATGACCAAGGCGCTCACGGCCCGCAGCAGGTGGCGTAGTCGCATCTGGCCGTCCTTTCCGTAGGTGCTGTAGGCCCTCCAGGGTGGGCGGGGCTCCTCCAGGCCGACTCCACATTTCCTACAATCGATCGATGTCCGACCGGCCGTCGCCCCTGCCAGAAGGACTCGAGCTGCGCATCCTCGGTCCGGTGGAGTTGCTGCGCGACGGCATTCCCGTCCCGCTGGCCGGGGTCAAGCCCCGCCAACTGCTCGCCACGCTCGCCCTCCGCAACCAGCGCACGGTCGGGGTGGAGCACCTGATCGAGGTGCTCTGGCCGCAGGACCCGCCCCGCTCGGCGGTGGCCAACGTGCACACGTACGTCCACGCCCTGCGCAGCCACCTCGGCGTGGCCCGGCTGCGCCGGCAACCGCCCGGCTACCGGCTGCTGCTGGGCCCCGCCGAACTCGACGTAGCCCGCTTCGACGAGGACGAGCGGGCCACCGACCCGGCCCGGCTGGACGCGGCGCTGGCGCTGTGGCGGGGCGACCCGATGGAGAACCTGCCGCACTCGGCACTGTGGCGGCCCGAGGTGGAGCGCCTGGTCGAACGCTGGCGGCGGCTGCGGGAGCAGCGGGCCCGGGTACGCATCGAGTCCGGCGATCCGGCCGGGGCGGTCGCCGACCTGCGGGCGCTGGTGACCGAGGACCCGTTGCGGGAGGAGGCCTGGCGACTGCTGGTCACCGCGCTGGAGGCGACCGGCCGGCGGGCGGAGGCGCTGTCGACGTACTCCAGCGCCCGCCGCTTCCTGCTGGAGGAGTTGGGCATCGAGCCCAGCGAACCGCTCCGCCGGTTGCACCGCAGCCTGCTGACCGGTGGTGCGCCCGCGGCCCGGGCCGAGTCGCCCCGGTTGGACGGTGTCGCGGCCACCATGCTGCGGGGGTTCGCCCTGCTCAACCTCGGGCCGGCACCCGGCTGGGTGGCGGCGGCCCTGGTGGACCGGGACGACGCCCAGGCCGTAGTGGACAATCTGGAGCTCGGCCGGCTGGTCCGCCGGGTCGGCCGGGACGAGCTGGGGCAACCGCGGTTCCGGCTGTCGATCGCGGCCAGCCTGCTGGCACCGGAGCTGCCCGAGCCGGCCGACGAGGCGATGCTGTGCCGGGTGCTCGGCGGCTACCTCGACCTGGCCGGGCGGGCCGCGCGGGGCCTGCCGGCCCAGGTCTTCGGCCCCGGGGTGAGCGTCGCGGCCCGCTGGCCGGTGCCGGCCGCCGCGGAGCTGACCAAGGACCCGGTCGCCTGGTTCACCGTCGAACGGCAGGCCCTGCTCGCCGCCGTCGACCTCGCCGCCCGGCTGGGCCGCTCCGCACTGGCCTGGGAGTTCGCGCACGCCATGCTGCCCTGGTGCGACCTCGGCGGCCACAGCGCCGAGTGGGAGCAGAGCCATCGCACCGCGCTCGACGTCTGCCGGCGCACCGGGGACCTGCTCGGCGAGGCGGTGAGCCTGCGCGGTCTCGGGCAGCTGCACCTCTACCGCGACCATTACGGCGCCGCCGCCGAGGCGTTCAGCCGGGCCCGGCTGGCGTACGCCCGGCTGGGCAACACGTACGGCGAGGCGGGGGCCCTGGCCGGGCTGGGCTCCGTGCACCGGCTGCGCGGCGACCACGACACCGCGTACGACTGCTACCAGCAGGCGCTGGCGTCCTACCTGGCGGTCGGCGATCAGCACGGCCAGGCGTACGTGCAGGGCGCGCTGGCCCAGGTGTGGCTGGCCCGCCGGAACCCGGCCGAAGCGCTCCGCGCGCTGAACGCCGGCCTGCCGCTGGCCACCGAACTGGACGACCAGCACCGGGTGGCGCACCTGTTGCACCGGCTCGGGCTGGTCCGGGTGGCGCTCGACGAGACGGTGGCCGCCCGCGACTGTTTCACCGCCGCGCTCGACCGGTTCACCGCCCTCGGCGACACGCACGGCCAGGCGTACTGCCTCAGCGACCTGGCCGAACTGGAGCACGGTGACGCGGCGATCGCCGGCCTCGGCCGGGCACTGGAGATCTTCGAGCAGATCGGCGACCGCCGCGGTCAGGAGCAGACCGCTCGGCGCCTCGGTGAACTGCACCACGACGCCGGGCGGGGACGGCTCGGCGACGCCTACCTGGCCGAGGCTCGCCGGCTGCGCTCCATCGTCGAGGACGAGATGACCCGCGCCGGCTGAGCGGCCCCTTCGCAACGCCACGGGCAGAGCAGGGGCATCTTGTTGACACCCGCGGCGGGGTCAGCGGAGGTAGGCGAGGATGCCCGGCAGGGGGTCGGTGTCGACGGCGGTGTCCACCACCAGGCGGGGGCCGATGATCGGCTCGTACTCGGCCCGGCTGACCAGGGTCTGCTCCCAGCTGGGCAGGTGCTCGTCGGGCAGCCGGGCCTCGACCCGGCGGCGGTGCTCCGCCTCGTCCCCGCAGTGCACCTCGATCATCCGCAGCGGCACGCCGGACCGCTCGGCCAGGTCGTGCCAGATTCCCCGGGCGCTGGCCACCGGGTTCACCGCGTCCACCACCACGCTCAGCCCGAGCCCGAGCTGCACCTCGGCCAGCCCGGCGACCGCGCCGTACACGGCCAGCTCGGGGACGTCGCCGACCAGCCCGTAGCGCTGCAGGGCCCGCTCCACCGGCTCGACCGGCAGGACCGGGGCGTGCAGGGCGGCACCGACCCGGACGGCGAGGGTGGTCTTGCCCACGCCCGGCAGCCCGGCGAAGGCGACCAGCACCGGGCCGCCCACACCCGGGCGGACCGCGTCGGGGGCGACCCCGCCGTCCGGGCCGGGTACGCCGGAGGTCACGGCAGCAGGTGCGGCCGGACGTCGTCGGCGGCCGCGTCCCCGTACGACTCGGCGAGCCGCTTGACGAACAGGTCAGGGCGAACCTGGTACTCCTGCGTGCCGACGGTCTCCAGCACGAGGGTGGCCAGCAGCGAGCCGACCTGGGCGGACCGCTCCAGGCCCAGCCCCCAGGAAAGGGCGGCGAAGAACCCGGCCCGGAAACCGTCGCCGACGCCGGTCGGGTCGACCGCCTCGATCTCCCGGGCGATCGGCACGTGGATGGTCTCGAAGTCCCGGCCGGCGATCTCCGCGCCGTCCTTGCCCAGCGTGGTGACCCGGACCTTCACCCGGTCCAGCAGCTGCGCGTCGGTCAGGCCCGCCTTGCTCAGCAGCAGCGACTTCTCGTAGTCGTTGGTCATCAGGTAGTCGGCGCCGTCGATCAGCCCGAGCACGTGCTCGCCCTCCATCCGGGCGAGCTGCTGGGACGGGTCGGCGACGAACGGGTAGCCGCGCTCCCGGCACTCGGCCGAGTGGCGGATCATCGCCTCCGGGTCGTTGGCGCCGACCAGCACCAGGTCCAGGCCGTTGAGGCGCTCCGCCACCGGGGCCAGCTCGATGTTGCGGGCCTCGCTCATCGCGCCGGCATAGAACGAGGCGATCTGGCACATGTCGGTGTCGGTGGTGCAGACGAACCGGGCGGTGTGCGCCACCTCGCTGATGTGCACCGACTCGCAGTCCACGCCGTGCCGCTCGAGCCAGGAACGGTAGTCGGCGAAGTCGGCGCCGACCGCGCCGAGCAGCACCGGGCGCAGCCCGAGCTGGGCCATGCCGAAGGCGATGTTCGCGGCCACCCCGCCGCGGCGCAGCACCAGGTCGTCCACGAGGAACGACAGCGACACCTTGTGCAGCTGGTCGGCGATCAGCTGCTCGGCGAACCGGCCCGGGAAGCTCATCAGGTGGTCGGTCGCGATCGAGCCGGTCACGGCGATCTTCATGTCAACCCTCGGGGTCGGGAGCACGGCGCGGGTCAGCCTACCGGTCGCTCCGCCGGGGCGGACGGGGGTCGGTCGACAACCGGCCATACTCCGCACGTACGAAGGTCACCGCGCGGACACGTGCCGGCGGGAAAGACAGCACGGCGGGACCACCCGGTGAGGGGCGGTCCCGCCGTGTCCGTATGTCATCCGGCGGCCCGTGGGGCCGGCCGGCGTCGACTCAGCTGAACGAGTCGCCGCAGGCGCAGGAGTTGCCGGCGTTCGGGTTGTCGATGGTGAAGCCCTGGGCGTCGATCCGGTCGGCGAAGTCGATGGTCGCGCCGGCCAGGTAGGGGGCGCTCATCCGGTCGACGACGACCTCGACACCGTCGTAGTCGGTGACGATGTCACCGTCGAGCGACCGCTCGTCGAAGAAGAGCTGGTACCGCAGGCCGGAGCAGCCGCCCGGCTGCACCGCGATCCGGAGCCGCAGGTCGTCGCGGCCCTCCTGCTCGATCAGGGCCTTGACCTTCTGCGCCGCGACGTCGGTGAGGACGACGGTGCTGGGGGCCTTGGCCTCGGTCGACTCGGTCTGCGCTGGCGTGGTCACGTGGAAATCTCCCTGCGCGCTATGGGTCCGGACGCACTGGCCAACATTTCCTGTCGCCCAGTCATTCCCGGTGTGGTCCAGATCCGATCGTACGCCGCCCCGCGGTGCGTCACCTCCGGTGGCGTGATCCCTGCCGGGTGAGCCGCGCCGCAGGCCAGACAGCGGTCACCGGCTCCACTGGCGGGCGAGTCGGGCGCCGAGCGCGCGCAGCCCCTCGGCGGGGCGGTCCATCGCCGCCGCCACCCCGCCGCGCTCCTCGCCGCCGAAGTGCTCCACCAGGCTGTACGTCTCGGTCACGCCCGCCGCGGCGGCCTCCCGCCGCCCGGTGCTCACCCGTCCCGCCAGCACCACGCACGGCACGCCCCGGTCCCGGGCGGCGTTGGCCACCCCGGCGACCACCTTGCCGCGCAGCGACTGGTGGTCGAAGGAGCCCTCCCCCGTGACCACCAGGTCGGCCGCGTCCAGCGCGGCGTCCAGCCCGATGGCCCGGGAGACCAGCCCGATGCCGGACTCACACCGGCCGCCGAGGGCGAGCACCGCCGCGCCGAGCCCGCCGGCCGCCCCGGCGCCGGGCAGCCCGGCGAACCCCGGCGGGCAGCCGGGCAACTCGCGTTCCAGCACCCCGGCCCAGCGCTCCAGCGCGGCGTCCAGCAGCAGGACGTCCTCCCGGGTGGCGCCCTTCTGCGGGCCGTAGACGTTGCTGGCGCCGTGCAGCCCGAGCAGCGGGTTGTCCACGTCGGTGGCGGCGACCAGGGTGACGCCGCGGACCCGGGGCGCGCCGTCCAGCGCGGCCACCGCGCTCAGCGCCGCTCCGCCGTACGGCAGGGCCCGGCCCGCCTCGTCCAGTGCGGTGACGCCGAGCGGGATCAGCATCCCGGCGCCCCCGTCGTTGGTGGCGGAACCGCCCAGCCCGATCACCAGGGTCCGCGCCCCCGCCTCGACCGCCGCGGCCACCAGCAGCCCCAGCCCGTACGAGGTGGTCGCCTTCGGGTCGCGCTCGGCGGCCGACAGCAGGTGCAGCCCGCACGCCTGGGCGCTCTCCAGGTAGGCGGTGCCGTCGTCGGTGAGCAGGATCTCACCGGCGGCGGGACGGCCGAGCGGGTCGACGGTCGGCACCGGCAGCCGCCGCCCGCCGAGCGCCTCGGCGAGCACGGCGACGAACCCGGGCCCGCCGTCGGCGAGCGGCCGGAGCAGCACCTCGTCGTCGGGCGCCACCGACCGCCAGCCCTCGGCCACCGCGGCGGCCACCTCCTGGGCCGGCAGCGTGCCGGCGAACTTGTCGGGGCAGAGCAGCACGCGCATGCCGAGCAGTGTGGCAGGCCACACCGACGGCGGCCGTACGCCGGTGGCGCTGTGGGAGCATGGGGGGCGTGACTTCGACCTGGGTTGAGCCCTCCAACACCGCCACTGCGCTGCTGCTCCTCGGCCGCGGCAGCGACCCCGCCACCGAACGTGGCGTGGAGTGTCCGGGTGACCTCCCCGCGCCGAGCGACCCGGACCTGGTGGCCCGGGCGGCGGCGGCCAAGGCCGCGCTCGGCACGAAGGTCTTCGTCCTCGGCCACCACTACCAGCGCGACGAGGTGATCCAGTTCGCCGACGTGACCGGCGACTCGTTCAAGCTGGCCCGGGAGGCGGCGGCCCGCCCGGACGCGGAATACATCGTCTTCTGCGGCGTGCACTTCATGGCCGAGAGCGCGGACATTCTCACCTCGGACCGCCAGCGAGTGATCCTGCCCGACCTCGCCGCCGGCTGCTCGATGGCCGACATGGCGGTGCTGTCGCAGGTCGAGACGGCCTGGGACGTGCTGACCGAGCTGGGCGTGGCGCAGGACACCGTCCCGGTGACCTACATGAACTCCTCGGCGGACATCAAGGGCTTCGTCGGCCGGCACGGCGGCGTGGTCTGCACCTCGTCGAACGCGAAGCGGGCGCTGGACTGGGCGTACCAGCAGGGGTCGAAGGTGCTCTTCCTCCCCGACCAGCACCTGGGCCGCAACACCGCCGTGCTGGAGATGGGCTTCTCGCTGGACGACTGCGTCCTCTACGACCCGCACAAGCCGAACGGCGGGCTGACCCCGGAGCAGCTCCGCGACGCGAAGATGATCCTGTGGCGCGGGCACTGCTCGGTGCACGGCCGGTTCACGCTGGACAGCGTCAACGACGTCCGGGAGCGGGTGCCGGGGGTCAACGTGCTGGTCCACCCGGAGTGCCGGCACGAAGTGGTCACGGCCGCCGACTTCGTGGGCTCGACGGAGTACATCATCAAGACCATCGAGGCGGCCCCGGCCGGCACGGCGTGGGCGGTCGGCACCGAGCTGAACCTGGTCCGCCGGCTGGCGCTGGCCCACCCGGACAAGCAGATCATGTTCCTGGACCGGGCGGTCTGCTACTGCTCGACGATGAACCGGATCGACCTGCCGCACCTGGTGTGGGCCCTGGAGGAGCTGGTGGCCGGCCGGGTGGTCAACCAGATCACGGTCGACCCGGACACCGCGCACCACGCCCGGGCCGCGCTCGACCAGATGCTGGCGCTCCCCGGCGCTTGATCACCCTCGGTCACATCACTGGCACGGAAACGCACGGGACACCCCGGTTCGTGCCCTCGCTGGTGATGTGACCGATTCCATTTTCGTCACGGAGGGCTATGCTGCCGGGGCGACGACACACGCGGGCGGTTTTCCCGTGGCCGCATTGCGGGTAGCGATGCACATCGTGAGCCCCGACCATCTGCACGGCAGTACCAACGCGCTGGAGGTTGCGTTGACCGACGACGTCCTGGTCGTTCACGGAGGCACTCCGCTGGAAGGGCGGATCCGCGTGCGCGGCGCGAAGAACCTCGTATCCAAGGCGATGGTCGCCGCCCTCCTGGGTGACACCCCCAGCCGGCTGTTCGACGTGCCGCGGATCCGGGACGTCGAGGTGGTCCGCGGGCTGCTCGGCCTGCACGGGGTCAAGGTCAGTGACGGCGAGGAGGACGGCGAGCTCGTCTTCGACCCGTCCAACGTCGAGAGCGCCAGCACCGACCAGATCAACGTGCACGCCGGCTCCAGCCGGATCCCGATCCTGTTCTGCGGCCCGCTGCTGCACCGGCTCGGCCACGCGTTCATCCCGGACCTGGGCGGCTGCCACATCGGTCCGCGCCCGATCGACTTCCACCTCCAGGCCCTGCGCGAGTTCGGCGCGACGGTCGACAAGCGGCCCGAAGGGCTGCACCTGTCCGCCCCGAACGGGCTGCACGGCACGAAGTTCGCCCTGCCGTACCCGAGCGTCGGCGCCACCGAGCAGGTGCTGCTCACCGCGGTGATGGCCGAGGGCGTCACCGAGCTGCGCAACGCCGCCGTGGAGCCGGAGATCATCGACCTGATCTGCGTGCTGCAGAAGATGGGCGCGATCATCAAGGTGCACACCGACCGGGTGATCGAGATCCAGGGCGTGCCGAAGCTGCACGGCTACACCCACCGGCCGATCCCGGACCGGATCGAGGCGGCGAGCTGGGCCGCTGCGGCGCTGGCCACCCGCGGCCACGTCGAGGTGCTGGGCGCCCAGCAGGCCGACATGATGACCTTCCTGAACATCTTCCGCTCGGTCGGCGGCGAGTACGAGGTGACCGACCTCCGGCCGCCGCGGGCCGGGCAGCCGGGCCAGGAGGGCGGAATCCGGTTCTGGCACCCCGGCGGCGAGCTGAAGTCCGTCGCCCTCGAGACCGACGTGCACCCGGGCTTCATGACCGACTGGCAGCAGCCGCTCGTGGTCGCGCTGACCCAGGCCCGCGGGCTGTCGATCGTCCACGAGACGGTATACGAGCAGCGGCTCG
Source organism: Micromonospora sp. RTBAU3-60 (assembly GCF_054963695.1). Classification (NCBI taxonomy): domain Bacteria; kingdom Bacillati; phylum Actinomycetota; class Actinomycetes; order Micromonosporales; family Micromonosporaceae; genus Micromonospora; species Micromonospora sp. RTBAU3-60. The sequence continues at coordinate 152,633 of NZ_JBUEGB010000003.1, forward strand.
GCTACACCACGGCACTCAACTCGATGGGCGCCAACATCCAGGTCTACCGGGACTGCCTGGGCGGCACCCCGTGCCGCTTCGGCCGCCGCAACTTCAAGCACTCCGCGGTGATCGCCGGCCCGAGCAAGCTGCACGCGGCCGACCTGGTCATCCCGGACCTGCGGGCCGGTTTCAGCCACCTGATCGCGGCCCTCGCCGCCGAGGGCACCTCCCGGGTGTACGGCGTCGACCTGATCAACCGGGGCTACGAGGACTTCGAGGCCAAGCTGGCGGACCTGGGCGCACACGTCGAGCGTCCGTAACATCACACCGTCTTTCTTCGCGCCCGGTGCACCCGCGATGTGCACCGGGCGCGGCCGTTTGGCTACCCTTCACGAGTGCCGTCGCTGTTTCGTCGTAAGCCCGCCGACCTCGTCGAGGAGTCCGTCACCACGGTGACGACCGACGAGGCACCCGCCGCTGCCCGTTCCCGGGGCTACACCCCGAGCAAGAAGGAGCTGGGCGTGGCCACGCCGAAGCGGCCCACCGCCGGCCGCCGGCCGGGCGCGCCGACCAAGCCGCTGACCAAGGAGGAGGCGCGGGAGCAGCGCCGGGCGGCCCGCGCCGAGGCGGCGGCCGAGTTCCGTCGCGAGGGCGGCCCGCGCGACCGGGGCCCGGAGCGGCTGCTGGCCCGCAACGTGGTGGACTCCCGGCGTACCGTCGGCACCTGGTTCTTCGGCGGCGCGCTGATCGTGCTGCTCGGCTCCAACCAGGCCATGCCGCCGATCGTGCGGCTGATCTCCAACCTGCTGTGGGGCGCGCTGGCGCTCGGCCTGGTGATCGACTCGATCCTGATCTCCCGCAAGATCAAGAAGCTGGTCCGCGAGCGCTACCCGAAGAGCACCGAGAAGCTCGGCTCGCTCTACTTCTACGCGATCATGCGGTCGATCACCTTCCGCAAGATGCGTGCCCCCGCGCCCCAGGTGAACATCGGCGACAAGATCTGACCCGTCCCGGCCCCTTTCCCGCTCAGGCGGGGAGGGGCCGTGTCATGCCACCCCGAGCAGGCGCAACAGCGCGGTCGTGCCGGCCGCCGCGACCACGACCAGCACGAAGGGTGCTCGCCGCCAGGCGAGCGCCAGCCCGACCAGCACCCCCGCGGGCCGGGCGTAGCCGGCGAAGCCGCCGGCCTCGGTCAGCGCCGCGGTCGCGGCGAGGGCGGCCAGCAGGGCGGCGGCGCCGACCGGCAGCAACTGCCGGGACCACTCGGGCAACTCCAGCCGGTCGCGCAGCAGCACCCCGGTGACCCGGAAGCCGTACGTGCCGACGGCCAGGGCGAGGATCACGGCGATCAGCACGACGCCTCCCCGGCCCGGACGACCTGCCCGGCGTCGTCGGCGCCGCTCGGCGCGACCCCGTCCGTCCCCGAACCCGCCGAGGCCGTCCCGTCGGGCACCGAGTCGGCGCCGGCTGCACGGCGGCTGCGGAGCGCCGGCACGACCACGGCGGCGAGCGCGAGCAGCACCGGCATCCCGGCCGGCAGCAGCGGAGTGGCCAGCACCGCCAGCCCGGCGCCGGCCAGCGCGACCCGGCGGGTGTCCCGGTCGCGCAGGCTCGGCAGCAGCAGGGCGGCCAGCCCGGCCGGGAAGGCGGCGTCGAGGCCCAGGGCGCCGGGGTCGCCCACCGCGCCACCGGCGAGCACGCCGAGCAGGGTGCCCACGTTCCAGGCCAGGAAGAGCAGCGCCCCGGCGAGCCAGAACGCCCGGCGTCGCCCGGGTCCGGCCGGTCGGGCCAGGGCGAAGGCGGTCGCCTCGTCGGTCATCAGGTGGCTGCCGAGCAGCCGCTGCCAGCGCCGCTGGCCGAGGGTGCCGCCGAGGGCCAGGCCGAACGGCAGGTGCCGGGCGTTGAGCAGCAGGCCGGCGAGGACCGCAGCGAGCGGGCTGCCGGCGGCGACCAGGCCCACCGCCATGAACTGTGCGCCCCCGGCGTAGAGGAACACCGACATGGCGAGGGCCGCCCAGACCGGCAGGCCGGCGGCCACCGCCACGGCGCCGAACGAGGCGCCCACGGCGAAAATGGCCGCCCCGATGGCGGCGACGTCGCGGAGCACGCCCCGATCGCCCGTTCGATTTGCCGTACGCATGTCCATTATCCTGAACGGGACCGCACGCGTTCGTCAAACCGAACAAACCGACCTCTGGAGCGAACAATGGCCGTCGACCCCGCTCCCCCGCTGGCCACCATCGCAGCCGCCCTGCGTCGCGAGCGCGACCGGGCCGGGATCTCACTGACCGAACTCGCCCGCCGGGCCGGCATCGCCAAGTCCACCCTGTCGCAGCTGGAGTCCGGGGTCGGCAACCCGAGCGTCGAGACGCTGTGGGCGCTGGGCGTGGCGCTGGGCGTACCTTTCAGCCGGCTGGTCGAGCCACCCACCGCCGCCGTCCGGGTGATCCGCGCCGGCGAGGGTCCGCGGATCCGCTCCGAGCACGCCGACTTCTCCGCCACGCTGCTCGCCGCCGGCGCCCCGCACGCCCGCCGCGACGTCTACGTGATGGAACTGGAGCCCGGGGCGGTCCGGGTGGCCGAGCCGCACACCCCGCGCAGCGTCGAGCACGTCGTGGTCGCCGCCGGGCGGATGCGCGTCGGCCCGGAGTCCGACCTGGTCGAGCTGGGGCCGGGCGACTACGCCACGTTCCCCGGCGACGCGCCGCACCGGTACGAGGCCCTGGCCCCGGGGACCTTCGCGGTGCTGGTGATGGAGCACCCGTGAGGCGGTGGTGGCCCGGTCACCATGGCCGTCAGCCGACCTCAGCGGGGGCGCGGTAGAGCCGGGCCACGACCTCCTCGATGTCCGGCTCGACGATCGCGATGTCGCGCAGCGCTGCCAGGCCGGCCAGCCCGGCCACCACCTCGGCGACGGTCGCCGACTCCAGCGCGAACACCAGCCGGTGCCCGTCCGCCTCCACCCGCTGCAGCGGCGCGCCGGGCAGCGCCGGCGGCTCGGGCAGCGCGGTGTCCAGCTCGGCGACGACCATGCGGCGGGAGCCGTACCGGCTGTGCAGGGCGGCGATCGAGCCGTCGTGCACCACCCGGCCGTGATCGATCACCACGAGGCGCCGGCAGAGCCGCTCGATGTCGGCCAGGTCGTGGGTGGTGAGCACCAGCGTGGTGTCGCCGGCCCGGCCCAGCTCGGCCAGGAAGCCCCGAACCGCCTGTTTGCTCACCACGTCCAGCCCGATGGTCGGCTCGTCGAGGAAGAGCACCTCCGGGCCGTGCAGCAGCGCGGCGGTCAGCTCGCCGCGCATCCGTTGGCCGAGGGAGAGCTGCCGGACCGGGGTGTCCAGGAACTCGTCGAGGTCGAGCAGGCTCCGGCACCGGGCCAGCCGGGCCGCGTGCTCGCCCGCGGGCACCCGGTAGACGTGCCGGAGCAGCTCGAACGAGTCGCGCAGCGGCAGGTCCCACCAGAGCTGCGAGCGCTGGCCGAAGACCACGCCGATGCGCAGCGCCAGCCGGGTCCGCTCGGCCACCGGGCGCAGCCCGCACACCCGGGCCTCCCCCGCCGACGGCATCAGCACGCCGGTGAGCATCTTCAGCGTGGTCGACTTCCCCGCGCCGTTCGGGCCGATGTAGCCGAGCATCTCGCCGCGCTCGACCCGCAGGTCGACCCCGTCGACCGCGGTGACCGTCCGCCGCTCCCGGCGCAGCCGCCCGACCTTCACCCGGACGGTGAACTCCTTGCGCAGCCCACTCATCTCGATGACGCTCATCAGAATTGCGGCGTGTAGACCCGACCCTTTAGGGCCGGGAGGAAACGCCGCTCCCTCCGTTCCCATGGTTGTCTTACGTGGACGGTAAATTGTGAGGCGTGGGTGATGTGGTGAAGCGGGCGTACAAGTACCGCTTCTACCCGTCCCCTGAACAGGCTGGTCAGCTGAACCGCACCTTCGGGTGCGTGCGTCTGGTGTACAACCGGGCGCTGGAAGCCCGTACCCGGGCGTGGGCGGTTGACCGCCGCCGCACCGCGTACGTGCAGTCCTCGGCGTGGCTGACCGAGTGGAAGCGCACGCAGGAGTTGGCGTTCCTGAACGAGGTGTCGTCGGTGCCGTTGCAGCAGACGTTGCGGCACTTGCAAGCCGGGTTCGCGGCGTTCTGGGACAAGCGGGCCCGGTACCCGAGGTTCAAGTCCAAGCGCAAATCTAGGGCGTCGGCCGAATACACCCGCTCCGCATTCCGCTGGCGTGACGGCCGGCTCACTCTAGCCAAGATGACCACCCCGCTGGACATCGTGTGGTCGCGGCCCCTGCCCGCCGGGGTGGAGCCCTCCACGGTCACCGTGTCCCGCGATGCTGCGGGCCGCTGGTTCGTGTCCCTGCTGGTGGAGGACCAGACGGTGCAGCCGCTGCCGCCGGTCGCGGGGGAGGTGGGTGTGGACGCAGGTATCACCAGCCTGCTCACCCTGTCCCACCCGATCAGCGGGGTAAGCGACGAGCAGGGCAAGGTGGCTAACCCGCGTTACGGGCAGGCCGACCGGCGGAAGCTGGCCAAGGCGCAGCGGAACCTGGCCCGCAAACAGGAGGGCTCCCACAACCGGGCGAAGGCCCGATTGAAGGTGGCCCGGATTCATGCCCGTATCGCCGACCGGCGTCGGGACCACTTGCACCAGCTGACCACTCGACTCGTCCGTGAGACCCAAACGGTCGCGATCGAAGACCTCAGCATGCGCAACATGCTCCGCAACCGCCGCCTGGCCCGCGTCATCTCTGATGCGGCCTGGGGTCAGTTCCGCAGCATGCTGGAGTACAAAGCCCAGTGGTACGGGCGTAAGGTCATCCCCGTCAACCGGTGGCTGCCCACGTCCAAAACCTGCTCGACCTGTGGTCGGATCAACACCACACCCTCAACGAGCGCGTCTGGACGTGCCCGGGTTGCACAGCCGAGCACGACCGGGACATCAACGCTGCGCGCAACATCCTCGCCGCCGGGCTGGCGGAGAGGTAAAACGCCTGCGGAGCTGATGTAAGACCTCAAGGGAAAATCCTCCCGGAAAGGCAGTCGGCGATGAAACAGGAAACCTCACGGGTGACCGTGAGAATCCCGACCTCCAGGGCCGGGAGGATGTCAAGACCCCGTACTCCGGTAGTGGCGGATCCCGACGCGCCAGGCCAGGGTGGCGATCGCCGCGGCGACCAGCGCGACGCCCGGCGCGGCCCAGCCGACCCAGGCCGGCAGGCCGAGCGGGTCGGCCCGGCCGAGCAGCGCCAGCGCCGGGTGGTAGCTGACGAAGGCGAACCCCATCCCGTACGCGAAGAGCGCGCGGAACCAGCCGCCGTAGACGGTGATCGGGTACGAGGTGAAGTCGCGCCCGCCGTAGGTGACCGAGTTGGCCAGCTCGCCCGAGTCGACCCAGTAGAACGACACAGTGGCCGTGGTGACGAAGACCGCGCCGAAGAAGACCACGGCGGCCAACGGGGCGACCACCGCCAACGCCGCCCGCCCCGGCGTCCACTGGATACCGGCCGAGGCGAGCGCCACCACGAGCACGGCCAGCCCGAAGACCGCCCGTGACACCTTGCGCAGCGGGAGGTCCATCAGCAGCAGTTGGGGCAGCGCGGCCAGCGGGCGGACCAGCACGGCGTCGAAGAGGCCGGTGCGGACGTACCGGGGCAGCCGCTCGATGTTGCCGACCAGCAGATCCGCGGTGGCGAACGCGAACGACGACTGGCCGACGATCACCAGCGTCTCGCGGAGCGTGAAGCCGCCCAGCTCGCGGGTGACCCCGAAGAGCACCAGCACGGTGACCACGTCGAACACGGTCGCCCCGACGTTGCCGACCAGGTCCACCACGAACGACGTTCGGTACGCGGCCTGCGACCGGGCCTGCGCGCCGAGCAGCGCCCGGTATGCCTGCACCACCTGCCGGTGTTCACCCACCCTGCACCACCATCCGGTGCTCGGCCAGGCGCTGCACTAGGCGGCACAGGGCGAGCAGCGCGACGGCCCAACCCAGCTGCACCCCGACGAGGCCGAGCTGCGTCGGCGGCGGATCCCGCTCGACCAGCACGTCGAGCGGGATCTGGAGCAGGCTCGGGAACGGGGTGCCGTAGCGCAGCGTGGCCTCCAGCCAGCCGGGCAGGAAGCCGAGCGGGAAGTAGAGGCCGGCGAGCACGCCGGAGCAGAGCGTCCAGAGGATCAGCGGGCCCCGGACGTCCTGCAACCAGTACGCGGTGGCGTTGACCAGGTAACGGCAGCCGAAGCAGACCACCACGGCGAGCAGCACGGAGAGCGCGAACAGCGGCAGGGTGGCCCAGCGGCGCGGCAGGTACACGTCGAAGAAGAGCAGACCGATCAGCACCGGCGGGAGCAGCCGGGACAGCGAGGCGAACCCGGCGCGGCCCAGGTCGGTGGCGAGGTAGCTGGTCACCGGGTGGACCGGGCGGAGCAGGTCGGCGGCGATCTCCCCGGTCCGGATCCGGTCGGCCAGCTCGGTCCAGCCCCAGATGGCGACCACCGCCAGCAGCCCCTGGCCGGCCCAGACGAAGGTGGCGAGCTGGGCCCGGTCGTAGCCGGCGACCTGGCCCGCCGCGCCGGCCGCCGCGAGGAAGATGTAGTAGCGGAGGAAGCCGAAGACGCTGTTGGTGACCACACCTGCCACGGCGGCCTGGCGGTAGGTGGCGTGACGCCGAAACCCAGATCCCACTATGGCGCTGAATGTCCGAAACCATCGGGTAACGTTTGAGTCCGTGGGCGGTGCCACAGTGGCGGTGACAGAGCCCACGCCGCTACCCTCCTTCCGCAGCCACGACGTGCCGGACCGGGCGACTCTACCGGCGCGTCGGGCGCCCAGCGCGACAATTTCCAACGAGGTGACATCGCCGTGAGCGAGCGACGCGAGCCGGCCCCGGGGCCGCGCCGCGCGGGCGGCGACAGGATCTCGCGATGAGCGGCTGGGACCGCTGGCGCGAGCCGGCCGAGCCGTCCTGGGCCGCCGAACCCACCCACGAGTGGCGTCCGCAGTTCCCGGGGCAGCGCTACCCCGGTGACATCGGCGTCGAGTACCTGACCTCACCCGCGCCACGCGGCCGGGCCGTCGTCGGCCGGGCCGAGGTGCCGGTCAGCCCCGCGCCCGCCGAGGACCCGTACCCGGTCAGCCCGGCAGGCCCCGACGGCCGGCGCGGCGCGTACCCGGTGAGCCCGGCCCCGGCGGACCGGCCCGGCGGCCGCCCGGCGGACCGGGACCAGCGACCCGGCGGCCACCCGGTCAGCCCGGCAGGCCCGGACGGGCGGCGCGGCGCGTACCCGGTGAGCCCGGCCGGTCCGGACGAGCGGCGCGGGGGCTACCCGGGACCGCGCGGTCCGGGCGAGCAGCGCGGGTACCCGGACGGGCGCGGCGCGGGGGAGCCACACCCGGACGGGCGGCGGCCCTGGGCGGACCGGCGCGCGCCCGGCGACGGACCCCGGCGCGGCCCCGCCCCGCAGCCGGGCGAGCGGTACGACCCGCACGAGCGGACGCCGGAGCACGCCGCGGGCCGGCCGGACGACCGGTACGACCAGCGCTGGGTACGCCCTGAGCCGGGACGGCGGCCGCCGGAGGCGCACCGGCCGATCTCCCCCGCCCCCGAACCCGGCTGGCTCCCGGAGCCCGACGAGTTCCCGCACCGCCCTCAGCCGCGACCGCCCTGGTCCGACCAGCGCCGAGGCACGGCGGACGGGCGGCCCGCCGCCGCCCCGCCCGGCCCGGTGGACCGGCGGCAGCCGGCCTACGACGGACCGGCCGACCGCCGGGAGCGCGGCTTCGAGCGCCCGGCGGACCGGCGCGACCCCGGTTTCGAGCCGCCCGCCGACGGGCGCGGGCACGGCTTCGACGGCCGGGGCGAGCGGCGCGAGTCCGACGTCGAGCGCCGCAACCCCAGCTTCGGACCACCGGCGGAGCGGCGCGACCCGGGCTTCGGGCACCCGGCGGACCGGCGCGACCCGGGCTTCGACGGCCCGCGCCGCCAGCCGGACCCACGCCGGGAGGCCGCCGCGCGGGCCGAGACGTACCGCGACGCGCCGGTTACGCCGGACGGCCCGCGCCGACCCGTGGATCCGTACCGCCCGGAGCCCGGCCGGTACGGCGAACCGCGTCCCGCCGCCTTCGGCCCCGGCGACCGGTGGGACGGCCAGCGTCCGCCGGGCGCCCCCGCGCGCCCGCACGCCGAGGAGTGGCCGGTCGTCGAGCGGCGGCCCCGGACCGAGCCGGCCGCGTACCGGCCCGACGAGCGGCACCGCCCACCGACCTCCCCCGACCGACCCCGCCCGGACGGACCGCCGCCGCGCCCCGGCGAGGAGACGCGGTACGACGCTCGCCGTCCCAATCCGGCCGCCCCCCGGTACGACGGTCCGCGCCCCGATCCGGCCACACCCCGGTACGACGGTCCCCGTCCGGAATCGGTCGGCCCCCAGTACGACGGTCCGCGTCCGGAACCGGTCGGCCCCCACGCCGAGGACGGGCCGGCGTTCCGTCGGCACCCGGAGCCGCGGCAGGGCCGCCCGGCCGAGCCCGGTCCGGCCCGCCCCGGCGACGGCTGGCGTCCACCGGCCGAGCCGGCCGCCCGTACCCGTCCGGACGACGTGCGGGAAGAACCGACGGCGGCACCGGCTCGCCCGGACGAGCCGCGGGACCGCCCCACCCCGCCGGTGCCCGCCGACGACGGACGGCAGCCGTCCGTGCCGCCCGCCCCATCCCGGCCGGCCCCGCAACCCGGACCAGTGACGGGCGCGCCCGCGCACCCGGCCCCACCGCCCTCGGCGTCCACGCCCGCGCAGTCGGCACCGATTTCCGCGCCACCGGCTCGTCCGGCCCCGGTCTCGCCTGCGGCACACCCGGCGACCTCCGCCGCACCGAACCAGGTGTCAGGTGTGGCCGAGCCGGCGCAGGCCATGTCGCCCACCCCGGCGCTGCCGCCCGCCGAGGCTCCGGTCTCCAGCGCGCCCGGCGGCACTCCGGCCGCCGGCCCCACCGCCTCGCCCGGCGGCGCAGCGACACGTCCGCCCACACCCGTGTCGGCGCCACCTGTCTCCCCGGCGCCCCCACCGGGCGGGCCCGGCACCGCTACGCCTCCGACTGTTGACCTGCCCCCGTCGGTCGACGTAGCCGCGCAACCGGCACCGAGCGCCGGTCCGTCCGGACAGCCGGCACCCACCGCGGCTCCTCGCCCTGGCGCCCCGGTGGCCTCGGCGTCTGCGCCGCCGACGGGCGGGGTGGCCCCGACGCCCGCCACGGTGGCGGCCGAGCTGACCCCGGGGCCCGCCCCGGTGGAGACCGGCGGCCGCCCCGAGGCGACGGGGCCAACCCGGTCGGACCACGACGCGGCGAGCGCACCCGCCACCGGCCGGCCGGTCGAGGAGGCGGACGGCTGGTTCCGGCCGAGCCACCCCGTACCGCCCCCGGCCGCCCCGGTGGGCGAGGCTCCCCCGGCGCGCCCGGACGCACCCGAGTCCGTACCGCCGGCCCGGCAGGTCGAGCCGGAGGCCGCACGGCCGGTCAGCGGGCCGGTGGCGCCGGCCCAGGCGGTCGACCCACAGGCCGCGCGGCCGGTCAGCGCGCCGGTGCCGCCCCCGCCCTCGACCCGCGCCAACCCGGCCGACGTCGACTCGGCCGACGTCGACTCGACGCCGGACGGGCCTGCCGGCGAGTCCGTCCTGCCGGACCACTCCCCCGCCTCGGCCCAGTCCCCCGCCGGCCCGGTGCCGCCCGACGGCCGGGTGCCGCCCGACGGCCGGGTGCCGCCCGACGGCCGGGTGCCGCCCGACGACCGGGTGCCGCCGGCCGACCGGGTGCCCGCCGCCGCCCGCCCCGCCCCGGAGGCGTCCGCGCCGGCCGGGTCCGGAGCCCCCGCCGCCCCCGCGCCGCCCGAGTTCACGGCCCCTGCCGCCGCGTCGCCCACGCCGGAACCAACGGCTCCCGAGGACGCCCCGGCCTCGCCCGCGTCGGCACCGAACGCTCCCGCTCAGCCCCGGTCGGGGAGCCCCACGCCGTCCCCGGCCGCCAGCGCTGCCGCCCCGGCCGGTGCGGAAGGCCCCGCGCCCTCGGTGCGGCCCGAGTCAGGCCCGCCCGCCGAGTGGGTCTCGCCGCCGGTGTCGGCGCCAGCGGCCCAGGTGTCCGCGCCCCCCGCGTGGGCACCTCCGGCCGAGGCGCCCAGGCCAGTCTCCGCACCACCGGCTCAGATCTCCGCGCCGCCGGCCCAGATCTCCGCCCCGCCGGCCCAGGTATCCGCACCACCGGCTCAGACCTCCGCGCCACCGGCGCAGGCCTCCGCACCGCCGGCGCAGGCCTCCACACCGCCAGCACAGGTGCCCGCACCACCGGCCCAGGTGTCCGCGCCGCCGGCCCAGGCCTCCGCACCACCGGCCCAGGTATCCGCACCACCGGCCCAGGTGCCCGCACCACCGGCCCAGGTGCCCGCACCACCGGCCCAGGTATCCGCGCCGCCGGCCCAGGTATCCGCGCCACCGGCCCAGGTATCCGCGCCACCGGCGCAGGTGTCCGCGCCGCCGGCGCAGGTATCCGCGCCACCGGCGCAGGCCGCCACAGCGCCAGCACAGGTATCCGCACCGCCGGCACAGGTCGCCGTCGAGGCGGCGGCGGAGCAGCCGGTGGCGGAGAGCGAACGGCGGGAGGTACGTCCGGCGGACCCGGAGCAGGCGCTGGCCGCCTTCCGGTGGCGGCTGCACCCGGAGACGCTCCGCGAGGAGGCTCCCGATCCGGAGGCGCTGCGCGAGGTCCGGGAGGGACTCACCACCAAGCTCGGCAGCGCGCTGGACAATCGCAGCCGGGCCCGGTTGCTGAGCCTGCGGTCGGTGGCGTCCCGGATCCTCGGCGAGCTGGAGGACGCCGTCGCCGACGGCCGGCTCGCCCTCACGTACGCGGAGGCCACCGGCGAGTTGCGGCGGACCGCGCTGGCCCGCGCGCGGCTGGCCGAGGTGCTGCGCTGGCGGGGTGAGCACGCGGAGGCCGACCGGCTCTTCGCCGAGGCCAACTCGCCGGAGCTGCCCGACCGGCTGCGCGCGGCGCTGCACGAGCACGCCGGCCGGTCCTGCTACGACCAGGGCCGGCTGACCGAGGCGTGCCTGCACTTCGAGCGGGCCCTGGACCTGCGCCAGGACGAGGACACCGAGCTGAACGCGCGTACCGCGGTGGCCCTGGACGCGGTCACCGCGCGGGCCGCGACCGACGGCTTCGGGCCGAAGCCGCGCAGCCGGGAGGCGCTCCTGGGCCGCGAGCGGTACCCGGTGCCGACCTTCGACGAGGAGCAGCAGCTCTGGGGGTACGCGGACGACGAGGGCGAGCTGGTGGTCGAGCACCGGTACGCCGAGGTGCAGCCGTTCCACGAGGGCGTGGCCTGGGTACGCCGCCCGGAGGCGTCCCGCTGGGCGCTGATCGACACCGCGGGCGCGGCGCTGATCGAGGCGAACAACGGCTACCGGGCGGTGGGCTCCTTCTCGGAGGGGCTGGCCTGGGTGTCGATGGACGGCAAGAGCAGATGGATGGCGGTCGACCCGACCAACATCGTGAAGGTCCCGCCGGGGTTCGAGGAGGTCCGACCGTTCCGGGGCGGGCTGGCGGCGGTCCGGCAGAACGGCGGCTGGGGCGCGGTCGACCGGACCGGCCAGGTCGTGGTGCCGACCCGCTACCACGGCTTCACCACCGCGCTGGCCGACGGCCGGCAGGTGGAAGGCTTCACCGAGGAGGGCTTGGCCGTGGTGGAGTTGGCCGGTCGCCGGGGGGTGGTGGACCGCAGCGGCCGGGTGCTGGTCGCGCCGGCGTACCCGGCGCTGGTCGTGCACCCGGTCGCCTTCCTGGTCGGGGACGCGTCGGGCCGCTGGGGCGCACTCGACCGGCGGGGCGAGCCGCTGATCGACCCGGTGCACCCCGGACGCGCGGCGGTGATCGCCGAGATCGACCGGCTGCTCGCCGACACCACCCCGGTGCTCTGATCCGGCAGCGGTGCGGCTGGGCTGAGGAGGAGTGGCCGGCCGCCCGTACGCGACGCCCTCGCTGAGCATCGTCACACCCGCGTCGTGCCTCGCCGTGACCATGATCCGGCGGGTCTAGGGTCGAGGTATGGAATTCCGACACCTAGGCCGCTCGGGCCTGATGGTCAGCGAGATCTCGTACGGCAACTGGATCACCCACGGTTCGCAGGTCGAGGAGCAGGCCGCGGCCGCCTGTGTGCGGGCCGCCCTGGACACCGGCATCACCACCTTCGACACCGCCGACGTGTACGCCGGCACCCGGGCCGAGGAGGTGCTCGGCCGCGCGCTGAAGGGCGAGCGTCGCGAGGGGCTGGAGATCTTCACCAAGGTCTTCTGGCCGACCGGTCCGGGGCGCAACGACCGCGGGCTGTCCCGCAAGCACATCATGGAGTCGATCAACGGCTCGCTGCGCCGCCTGCAGACCGACTACGTGGACCTCTACCAGGCCCACCGCTACGACTACAGCACCCCGCTGGAGGAGACGATGGAGGCGTTCGCCGACGTCGTGCACTCCGGCAAGGCGCACTACATCGGCGTCTCGGAGTGGAAGGCGTCGCAGATCCGCGAGGCCCACCAGCTCGCCCGCGAGCTGCGTATCCCGCTGGTCTCCAGCCAGCCGCAGTACTCGATGCTGTGGCGGGTCATCGAGACCGAGGTGATCCCCACCTGCGAGGAGCTGGGCGTCGGCCAGATTGTCTGGTCGCCGATGGCCCAGGGCGTGCTGTCCGGCAAGTACCTGCCGGGCCAGCCGGCGCCGGCCGGTTCCCGGGCCACCGACGAGAAGTCCGGTGCCGGGTTCATCGCCAAGTGGCTCGGCGACGAGGTGCTCACCCGGGTGCAGCGGCTCAAGCCGCTGGCCGAGCAGGCCGGGCTGACCATGCCGCAGCTCGCCGTCGCCTGGGTGCTGCAGAACCCGAACGTCTCCTCGGCGATCGTCGGGGCGTCCCGGCCGGAGCAGGTGCACGACAACGTCAAGGCGGCGGGCGTGAAGCTCGACGCCGACCTGCTCAAGGCGATCGACGAGATCGTCGAGCCGATCACCGAGCGGGACCCGGCGAAGACCGAGAGCCCGGCGCAGCGCCCGTGACGCTCTCCCCGGGCCGGCGCGGCCGCCGCGCCGGCCCGGGCCCCTTCCCGGGTACGCCGAGGCGTGGGCGCCCCGCCGCTGCGCGGCGGCTCCCGCCGCCCGGTCAGCCCCGCCAGAAGCGGATCAGCTCGAACCCGAGGGCGTAGAGGTGGGGCGGCAGCCCGAGGAAGTCCGCCACGCCGAAGACCGCGCCGAAGAACCAGCCGTTGATCCGCGGGCTCCACAGCAGCGCGAACAGCAGGATGAAGCCGTACGGGGCGAACAGGTCGTACATCCGGCGGTACTGCGGGCTGAGCCACGGCTGGATCATGTTGCCGCCGTCCAGCCCGGGCACCGGCAGCAGGTTGAGCACGCTGGCGGTGAGCTGAAGGAACGCCAACAGGCCCACCCCGGCCCAGAACGGCAGCGGGCCGACGGTGCCGTACCCGAGCCACAGCGCCGCCAGCAGGACCAGGGTGAACAGCACGTTGATGGCCGGGCCGGCCAGGCTGACCAGGCTGTGTCGCAGCCGGCCGGGGATGGCGTGCCGGTCCACCCAGACCGCGCCGCCGGGCAGGCCGATGCCGCCGAGCAGCACCACCAGCACCGGCAGCACGATCGACAGCAACGGGTGGGTGTACTTCAGCGGGTTGAGCGTCAGGTAGCCCCGGTGGGCGATGTCCCGGTCCCCGCTCCGGTACGCGACCACCGCGTGGCCGTACTCGTGCAGGCAGAGCGAGACCAGCCAGCCCGAGACCACGAAGAGGAAGACGTTGAACCGGACGTTGCCGTACCCGTTCCAGGTCATCACGCCGCTGGTCGCGAAGAGCGCGACCAGGGCGAGGAAGATCGGGCTGGGCCGGAACGCCGCGCGGGGCACCCCGAGCACCAGCGGTTCGCCCGGGCGGTCGTAGCCCATCATTCGGCGGGGGGCAGCAGGCTCATCCGGTACTCCACCCGGTCGTCCTCGACGAGCGCGACGGAGGTGACGCCGGACGCCGCGAGCTCCCGCCAGGTCTGGCCGATCCACGACTCGGCGTCCGCCTGGCTGCCGAACGACTCGGTCGGCCCGTCGACCGACTCGCCGTTCGCGCCCTCGTACCGCCAGCTCCACGCCATGCCGCGTCTCCCCTCGCCGCCGTCGTCCCTGGGACGGAACCCCCGCAAGCGTAGTCGGCCGGACGCGCAACGGCTCCGGGCACCACGTGCCGGACGCGGCCCCCGCTGGATCATGCCGGGTACCGGCCGGCCGGTACGGTGGCGCGGTGCTCACTGAAGGAGTCGTGCTCAGCGACCGCTATCGGCTGAACGAACGCATCGCGACCGGCGGCATGGGGGCCGTCTGGAAGTGCACGGACACCCTGCTGGGCCGCGAGGTCGCGGTGAAGGTGCTGCTGCCGTCGCTGGTCGCCGACCCCGAGTTCACCACCCGCTTCCAGGCTGAGGCTCGGATGCTGGCCGCGCTGCGGCACCCCGGCATCGTGCAGGTGCACGACGCCGGCTCCGCCACCCTCGCCGACGGCAGCCGGGTCAGCTACCTGGTGATGGAGTACGTCGACGGCGAGCCGCTGGTGACCTGGATCCGCCGGGCCGGCCGGCTCGACCCGGCGTCCACCATGTCGGTGGTGGCGCAGGCCGCCCACGCGCTGCACGCCGCCCACCTCGCCGGGATCGTGCACCGGGACGTCAAACCGGGGAACCTGCTGGTCAAGCGGGACGGCACGGTGGTGCTGGTCGACTTCGGCATCGCCCGGGCCAACACCATGGCGGGGATCACCGCCGCGCACATGGTGCTCGGCACCGCCTCGTACATGTCGCCGGAGCAGGCCACCGGCCAGGCCGTCTCGGCCGCCACCGACGTGTACGCGCTCGGCGCGGTCGCCTACTACTGCCTTGCCGGCCGGCCGCCCTTCGAGGGCGACAACCCGCTCCAGGTGGCGCTGCGGCACGCCCAGGACGAGCCGGCGCCGCTGCCGGCGGGCACGCCCCCGGCGGTGGTGGAGGTGGTCCGCCGGGCGCTGGCGAAGCGCCCCGGCGACCGGTACCCGACCGGGGCCGCCCTGGCCGAGGCCGCCCAGGACGCCCGGGACGCCACGATGGCCAGGATGGCCGTCCCGCCCCGCCCGCCGTGGGCGGTGGCCGGCCCGGCCGTGCCGGGGCCCGCCGTGCTCCCGACGCCGGACGCCACGGCCGGTTCCGCCGCCACCCCGGGCCTCGCCGGGGGTACGCCATCGGGCGGCCACGCCCAGGCCGGGTCCCCCACCGGTCCTGGTCCGGTGCCCGGTGCCACCGCCGACGCGGGCAGCGCCCGCCCCGGTCCCGCGTCCGGTGCCGGAACCGCCGCCCCGACCTTCGCCCCGGATGCCGCCGGCCAGGGGCGTTCCGGCCCGGTCGCGGGAGCCGGTCCGGCCCAGCCCGGCCCGGTCGCGGGAGTCGGCCCGGTCCAGCCCGGCCCGGTCCCCGGGGTCGGCCCGGCCGCCGGCGTCTCCCCGGGGCCGGGACAGCCCGGCCCGGTCGGGGGTGTCAGCTGGGCCGCCGGTGTCGCCCCCGGCGCGGGCGCCGGTTCCGGCGGCCCGTCCGGGCCGCACGCCCACCCCACCGCCGGGCGGCCCGGCGGCGCCGGGCCCGCGGGTCCGCCCCCGGCCGGCCCCGCCTGGTCGATCGGGGTCGCACAACCCGGTCCGCGCCCCGGCGGGTACGGCCCGGAGCAGGACCGGCACGCCGGCTCGGGCGTACCGCCGACGCTGGAGGAGCCGACGGGGCGCCGGGGGCGGGGACGGATCCTCGCCCTGGCCGGGGCGGCCGGCGTCGTCCTCGTCGCGCTGGCGACCACCATGGCGGTGGCGGCGCTGCGCTCCGGTGACGAGGACCCACCGGCGGGCGGCCCGACCGCGCTGACCGGCGAGTCGACGCTCGCCGATCCCGGGCAGTCGGAGGTGCCGGCCACCGGGGAGGCGTCCGCATCGGCGGCGAGCCCCACCGGGCGGCCGAGCCGGTCACCCTCGGCCGGCCCGAGTCACGCCGCGCCGGGTGCCGCCACCCCGTCGGCCGGCGCCTCGGCTGGACCGACCGCCGGCGGCACCGGGGCACCGAGGCCGACGAGCACGACGACCGCCCCGCAGAAGTCCAACCCGTACACCGCCGGGCAGGCGTGCGGCAGCGGCTACCAGGTGATCGACTCGGCGACGCTGACCGCGGGCGGCGTCCGCAAGGGTCGGGTCTACCTGCTCTACAACACGTCCAGCGGGGCCAACTGCGTGGTCACGCTCAAGGACACCGACGTCGGCCGGGCGAGCGCGGTGTCTGCGTACCTGGAGGTGCAGGGGAAGACCCGCGAGACCGACAGCGGGGCGTTCGAGTACTACGCCGGGCCGGTCCGGGCCGGCGCCGCGAAGGCCTGCGTGAAGTGGGGCGGGTCGGTCGGCGGGGCCAGCTACGGCAGTCCCTTCGAACACTGCGGCTGACGCCGCCCGGCGCCGGGGGCGGCACTTGGGAACCCGCCCGGGCCGGCAGGCGGTGACCGGCCGGCCGGCCGTAAGGTACGGGCATGTCCGTTGACGGGTGGAACACACTCCTGGTGCTCGGCGGTATCCGGTCCGGCAAGTCCGAGTTCGCGGAATCGCTGGTCGCCGACGCGCCCACGGTCCGCTACGTGGCCACCGCCCCCGAGGGGGATCCGGAGGACACCGAGTGGGCGACCCGCCTGGCGGCGCACCGGGCCCGCCGGCCGGGGAGCTGGACGACCGAGGAGACCGCCGCGGACCCGGGCCGGCTGGCCGAGGTGATCGCGGCGGCCGGGCCGAACGAGACGCTGCTCGTCGACGACCTGGGCGGCTGGGTGACCGTGCTGCTCGACCCGGCCCACCAGCCCGCCGACGACTCCGCCACCATCGCCGAGCTGGCCGCGGCGGTCCGGGCCAGCGCCGCCCGGCTGGTGCTGGTCAGCCCGGAGGTGGGGCTCTCCCTGGTGCCGACCACCCCGCTGGGCCGGGCGTTCACCGACGCGCTCGGCACGACCAACCGGGCGGTCGCCGACGCCTGCGACGCCGTGGTGCTGGTGGTGGCCGGTCAGGCCGCGTGGCTGAAGCCGGCCGGCGCGCCGCACGCCACCGTCCCGGCGCAGGCCGGCCCCGGCCAGGCGGGTGCCCCCGCCGCGCCGGGCGTCGCGCCAGACGAGGCGCTGCCCGAGGTGCTCACCCCGGCCGCGCCGCCCGCGCCGGCCCCCGCGCCGGTGGCGGAGCACGCCGCCTGGGCCGCCCCCACCATGGCGCTGCCGATGGTCGCCACCGGCCTGGCCATCCAGCCCGGCATGGAACTGCCGATGCCCGACGAGTACGCGGGCCCGCAGGCGGTCGACCGGCTCGCCACCCTGGACCTGCCCGGCGCCGGGCTGGGCGTGCTGGACCGGGTGGTCAGCTTCGCCGCCGCCACCCAGGGCACCTCGACCCCCGCGCCGTGGAGCTCGGTGCGCGTACTGCTGCTGCACGGTGACCACGCCGGCGGCGCGTCGGCCGGGGTGGCGCCCGGCGAGTCGGCCCGCCGCGCCCGGCAGGCCCGGGCCGGCCAGGGGGCGCTCGCCCGGCTGGCGGCCGAGAGCGGGGCCGGCCTCCAGGTGGTCGAGGCGCCCGCCTCCGCCGCCATGGAGGACGGGCCGGCGCTCTCCGCCGAGCAGGTCGAGTCGGCCCTGCGCTACGGCTGGCGGCTGGCCGAGCAGGCCGCCGACGCGGGCGTACAGCTGCTGGTGCTGGCGGCGTGCGGCGCCGGCACCGAGGCGGCGGCCGCGGCGGTGCTGGCGGCGACGGCCGGCGCGGAGCCCCCGGCGGTGCTGGGCCGGGTGGTGAACGAGCACGGCCTGATCGACGATGCGGCCTGGATGGTCCGCTGCGCGGCGGTGCGGGACGCCCTGCACCGCACCCGCCGCAGCCCGCGCGACGCCAAGGACGTGCTGGCCGAGCTGGGCGGCGGTGACATCGCGGTGGCCACCGGCGTGCTGCTCGGGGCGACCGCCCGGCGGGTGCCGGTGCTGCTGGACGGGCCGGTCGGCGTGGCCGCCGGCCTGGTCAGCCGCGACCTGGCCGGGCAGGCCCGGCACTGGTGCCTGCTGCCCGACCACGGCGGGCAGCCCGCTGTCCGGCTCGCCGCCGACGTGCTCGGCCTGACCCCGCTGGTGGACCTGCGGCTCAACCTCGGCGAGGGAGCGACGGCACTGGCCACCCTGCCGCTGCTGCGCTCGGTGCTGGGGCTCGCCGCCGGCCTGCCGGTGCACCCGTCGCTGCGCGGCGACGAGGAGTTCACCGAGCCGAAGCCGGCGGGCCCCGGGCCCACCACCACCGAGCCGGAGCCTCTGACGCCCGCCACCGAGCCGGAGTTCGCCGAGCCGGAGCCGGCCGGCCCGGGGCCGACCACGGTCGAGCCGGAGCCGGCCGGGCCGGGACCCGGCCGTCCCGCGACCGCCGAGCCGGACGAGCCGGTCGCGGTGCCGGAGCCCCCCGACCGGCGTGCCGACTGAGTCCCGGTTCACCGACGGGATCCGGCTGGCGGTCACCACCTTCACCACGCTGCCGGTGCGCGGCGGCCGGGTCGACCGGGCCGCGGCGGGCACCGCGATGGCGCTCGCCCCGGCGGTCGGTGCCCTGCTCGGCGCGCTCCTCGCGGCGGTGCTGCTGCTCACCGCCGCCCTCGCTCCCCCGCTGGTCGCCGCCGCGGTCACCGTCGGGCTCGGCGCGCTGCTCACCCGCGGCCTGCACCTGGACGGGCTGGCCGACACCGTGGACGCGCTGGGGTCGTACCGGCGGGGCGCGGCGGCGCTGGAGATCATGAAGAAGCCGGACGTGGGCCCGTTCGGGGTGGTCGCGCTGGTGGTCGTACTACTGGTGCAGGCGGCGGTGCTCGCGGAGCTGGCCGGGCGGTCGTGGCCGGCGGTGCTCGCCGCAGTGGCCGCCGCCACGGCCGCCGGCCGGCTCGGGGTGGGCCTGGCCTGCCGGCGCGGGGTGCCGGCCGCCCGGCCGGAGGGCCTGGGCGCGCTGGTGGCCGGCACGGTGGGGCCGGTCGCCCTGGTGGCCGGCGCGGTCGCCGTCGCGCTGCTGGCCGTGCCGGCGGTGCCGGGCCGCCCGTGGCAGGGGCCGCTCGCCGTCGTCGCGGCGCTCGCCGTCGCGGCCGGGCTCCTCGCACACGTGGTACGCCGGCTCGGCGGGATCACCGGCGACGTGCTCGGGGCCACCGTGGAGATCGTCACCACGCTGGCCTACCTGGGACTGGTGCTGTCCGGCTGAGCGTCACCCGTCCGGGCGGGTAGCGTTCGAGGACGAGGCACCGGCACGGTCGAGGGGGACGACATGCTCATCACGGACGACTTCCTGCCCGTACCGGTGCCGGAGTCGCTGGACGCGACCTACCTGGTGCCCATCGCCGGGCTGCCGAAGGTCAGCCCGAAGACGGCGGTGGCGGGCCTGGCGGGGCGGCTCGCCGAGCCGGTGCACGGGCTGGCGCGGCAGATGCTGGACAGCCCGCTGATGAGCGTCGACACCCGACCGATCGGCGAGTTCCCCGAGCTGCCGCCGGACCTGCTCACCGCGTTCGGCGCCACCGAGGCCCAGCTGGCCCGGCTGGCCGCCGCCACGCACCTGGTGGTGGTGCAGGCCGAATACCGGCCGGGCTGGCCGCCGGCGCACGAGTGGGCGGCCCGGGCGGTGGCCGCGGCGATCGCCGAGACGGTCGACGGGGACGTGGTGGACGTCTTCGGTCTCCAGTTCCTCGACCCGGCCGCCGCGCTGCGCTCGCTCCCCGACGAGCAGGGCCGGATCCGGCTGGTCGACTGGGTGCTGGTGCCGTACTCGTCGGACGCCGACGGGCTCTGGTTCACCACCAAGGGGCTGCGCCGGTTCGGGCTGCTGGAGCTGCAGACCCAGGGGGTGCCGGATCATCTGACCCGGGCCTGGGGCGCGGTGATGACCGGCGCCGCCCGGCGGCTGCTGCGGGACTGGACCGAGGGGCTGGCCGGCGAGGAGGTGCCCGCGTTCGTGCAGCTCCCGGTGCTGGCCACGGTGACCGGGCACGACATCGCGGTGGCGTACGGCAATCCGGAGCAGCACGGCGCGACGGCGCCGGTGCTGCTGCGGCTGGAGCTGGACCCGGCGACCGACCCGGACGCCGACTCGTTCCTCAGCCTCAACCCGCCGCCCGGGCACCCCGGCCCGGCCGGCCGCTACTTCGCCGCCGCCTGCGCCACCCTGTTCAACGGCATCCAGCCGGACGTGCGGTACGCCCGGCCGGGCGACGCGATGAGCCGGGCGATCGCCACCGCGCGTGCCGGCCTGGGTGACATCCGGGCCCGGTTCCTCGGCGGTCAGCTGCCCGCCGAGGCGCAGCTCGTGGTGAAGTACGGCCTGCCCGGCGACGAGGGCCCCGAGTTCGTCTGGGCCGGGGTGACGTCCTGGGACAGCCCGGAGCGGATCGTCGGCGCCAGCGCCAGCGACGCCGCCACCGACCCCACCGTCCGGATCGGCGCCCCGGTCGTGGTGGAGGCGACGGATGTCGTCGACTGGGCCCTGCTCGACGCCACCGGCGTCATCGAGGGCGGCTGGACCCAAGCCGTCCTGGACGCCGGCGACTCCCCCACCCCCGACTGACCACGCTCTCGCCACCGCGCACTGCCGCGCGCCCCGACCCGCCCCGGTTGATCATGAAGTTGTTGTCGTCGACCACGGCGTGTCGGGACAACAACTTCATGATCGCCGTGAGCGGGGGCTACCGGACCGAGGGTTGGACGAAGGGGGGGCGGGTCAGGCGCAGTTGGGCGCGGCGGCCGCGGATGTCGACGTCGACGATCTCGCCGTCGGGGAGCTTGGGGTCGGTGTCGATCAGCGCGAGGGCGATGCCCTGCTTTTTGGTCGGGCTGAACGTGCCGCTGGTGATGGTGCCGACCTGGGTGTCGCCGGCGTACACGGCCATGCCGGGGCGCGGGATGGCCCGGTCGACCGCCTCCAGCCCGCGCAGCGTACGCCGGGGGCCGGCCGCCTTCTCGGCGAGCAGCACATCCCGGCCCCAGAAGGCCGGCTTGTCCCAGCCCACCGCCCAGCCGGAGCGGGCCTGCACCGGGGTGATCTCCAGCGAGAGGTCCTGCCCGTGCAGCGGGTACCCCATCTCGGTGCGCAGGGTGTCCCGCGCGGCCAGCCCGCAGGCCCGCAGCTCGTACGCCGCCCCGGCGGCGAACAGCGCGTCCCAGACGGCCAGCGCGTGCTCGGCCGGGATCACCAGCTCGTAGCCGAGCTCGCCGGTGTAGCCGGTGCGGCACACGGTCAGCCCGAGGCCGTCCAGCGTCGCGGTGGAGAAGCTCATGTAGTCGTGCTCGGTGGGCAGGCCCAGCGCGGCCAGCAGGTCCGCCGAACGCGGCCCCTGCACCGCCAGGACCGCGTACGCCTCGTGCTCGTCGGAGATGGCCAGCCCGGCCGGCGCGGCGGCGCGCAGGCGGCGGACCACCTCGGCGGTGTTCGCCGCGTTCGGCACCAGGAAGACGTGGTCGTCGGCGTGCAGGTAGGCGATGATGTCGTCCACCACGCCGCCGGTCGCCTCGTCGCAGCAGAGGGTGTACTGCGCCTTGCCGGGGCTGATCCGGCCGAGGTCGTTGGTGAGGCAGGCGTTGACGAAGTCCGCGGCGCCCGGCCCGGTGATCCGCGCCTTGCCGAGGTGCGAGACGTCGAAGACACCCACCCCGGTACGCACCGCGGTGTGCTCCTTGAGCACGCCGCCACCGGCGTACTCCAGCGGCATCTCCCAGCCCCCGAAGGGGGCGAACTTGGCGCCGGCGGCGATGTGCCGCTCGTGCAGCGGGGAACGGCGCAGCCGGGTCGCGGCGGCGTCGGAGGTCACCTCGGTCATGGGTGGCAACTTACCGCCCACTGAACGCCTGGTTAGCATCGGCGGGACCCGTCGGAGACATCGGCGGGACAGCCACGCGTCCGGCGGGTAGGTTGCGCCGGAGACCTTCATCGCCGGTACGCGACCACGCGGCCGGCCCGGCCCGCCCGGAGTAGCTTCAGTGACATCGCCCCGCACCACCCTCAGCCTGGTCGACACCGACCCCGCCGAACTCGCCGTCGACGCGATCGTGATCGGCGTGCACAGCCAGACCGCAGAGCAGGGTTCCGGCTCACCCGCCGGCACCCTCCTGCTGGCCAGCGGCGCGGAGAGCATCGCCGCCGCGTTCGACGGCAAGCTGACCGAGACGCTGGCCCTGCTCGGTGCCACCGGCGGCCCCGGTGAGGTGATCAAGCTGGCCACGCTGGGCACGATCACCGCCCCGGTCGTCACCGCCGTCGGCCTCGGCCCCGAGCCGTCCGGCGCGGCCCCGGCCCCGGAGACCCTGCGCCGGGCCGCCGGCGCGGCGGTCCGCGCCCTGGCCGGCGCGCCGCGCGTGGCGCTGGCCCTGCCGCTGCCCGACGACGCCGACGCCCCGGCCGCGCTGCGCGCGGTCGCCGAGGGTGCGCTGCTCGGCGGCTACCGGTTCGCCGGCTACAAGACCAAGCCGCAGCCGGGCCGGCGCGAGCCGGTTGCCGATGTGCTGATCGCGGTGCCGGACGCCGCCGACGCGACCGCGCAGGCGGAGATCGTCCGCGCCCAGGCGGTCGCCGGCGCGGTGCTGACCAGCCGGGACTGGGTCAACACCGCCCCGAACGAGCTGCGCCCGCCGGCGTTCGCCGAGGCCGTGGCCGCCGCCGCCCGGGAGGCCGGGCTCGGTGTCGAGGTGCTCGACGAGGCGGCGCTGAAGTCCGGCGGGTACGGCGGCATCCTCGCCGTCGGGCAGGGCTCGGAGGCCCCGCCGCGGCTGGTCAAGCTGACCTACACCCCGTCCGGTGGCGGCAACGGCAAGCGGGTGGCGCTGGTCGGCAAGGGCATCACCTTCGACACCGGCGGCATCTCGATCAAGCCGGCCCAGGGCATGTGGGAGATGAAGTCCGACATGGCCGGCGCGGCGGCGGTCGGCGCGGCCATGCTGGCGGTCGCGGCGCTCAAGCCGTCCGTGGCGGTCACCGGCTACCTGCCGATGGCGGAGAACATGCCGTCGGGCACCAGCTACCGGCCGGGCGACGTGATCACCATGTACAGCGGCAAGAGGGTGGAGGTGCTCAACACCGACGCCGAGGGCCGGATGATCCTCGCCGACGGCATCGCCCGGGCCTGCGAGGACGGCGCCGACTACCTGTTCGAGACCTCGACCCTGACCGGCGGCCAGGTGATCGCGCTGGGCAAGAAGATCGCCGGCGTGATGGGCACCCCCGAGCTGTGCGAGCGGGTGAAGGCGGCCGGTGAGGCCACCGGCGAGCCGGCCTGGCCGATGCCGCTGCCGGACGACGTGCGCAAGGGCATGGACTCCGACGTCGCGGACATCTCGCAGGTCAACGCGGGAATGGACCGGGCCGGCCACATGCTCCAGGGTGGCGTCTTCCTGCGCGAGTTCGTCACCGAGGACGTGGCCTGGGCGCACATCGACATCGCCGGCCCCGGCTACCACTCGGGCGAGGCGACCGGCTACTGGACCAAGGGCGGCACCGGCGTCCCGGTCCGCACCCTGGTCCACTTGGTCGAGGACGTCGCCGCCAACGGCTGACGTCGTCCACCGCGACGACGGGGCGCTCCCTACCGGGGGGCGCCCCGTTCGCGTGTCCGGCTCAGAAGAGCTCGGGGCGACGCTTGCGGCGTTCGTTGTAGTCGCGCATGCGCTGCGGGTAGCCCATCAGCCGGACGTCGTAGATCGGGATGGCGAGCTTGTGGGCGAAGCGGCGTGCCTCCTCCGGGGTGCCGACCCGCCGCCGGGTCCACTCGCCGTCGTCGGCGATCAGCATGACGGTGGTCTCGGTGACCGTGGTCCGTGGCTCCAGATACGCCTCGACCCCGCGTCGGGTGCGGACGAAGTTCTCAAGGTGGTCCAGATCGGCGCGCTCGGCGACCCGGTCGCGACTCACCGCGCCCGTCCGCTTGCGTCGTCGGAACAGCCCCACCGCACCCACTCCTCCCCCGTACATCATCGAAGACGGTGCCAAGCGTACGTGGCGGGGACGTGTCGTTGGGCACCTCACTACGCGCTTCGTCGGCGGTGGTGACAAGATGACCGAGGTGGGGTGTGCCTGTTACTCCACCGTAACCCCCGATGCAGTGACGCGAACTGGGAGTTGGAACGTGAGCGAGCCGAACGACGCAACCTTCGACATCGTGATCCTCGGAGGTGGTAGCGGCGGCTACGCGACCGCGCTGCGCGCCGCCCAGCTGAACCTGTCCGTCGCCCTCATCGAGAAGGGCAAGCTCGGGGGCACCTGCCTGCACAACGGCTGCATCCCGACCAAGGCGCTGCTGCACGCCGCCGAGATCGCCGACCAGACCCGCGAGTCGGAGCAGTTCGGCGTCAAGGCCGAGCTCGTCGGCATCGACATGGCCGCGGTCAACTCGTACAAGGACGGCGTGATCTCCCGGCTCTACAAGGGCCTCCAGGGCCTGGTGGGCGGCGCGAAGAACATCACCTTCGTGGCGGGCGCCGGCAAGCTGGTCGCCCCGAACACCGTGGAGGTCGACGGCAAGCGCTACACCGGCCGCAACGTCGTCCTGGCCTCCGGGTCGTACGCGAAGAGCCTGCCCGGCCTGGAGGTCGACGGCGAGCGGATCATCACCAGCGACCACGCCCTGGTCCTGGACCGGGTCCCGGCCTCGGCGATCGTGCTGGGCGGCGGCGTGATCGGCGTCGAGTTCGCCAGCGTGTGGAAGTCCTTCGGGGTGGACGTGACCATCGTCGAGGCGCTGCCCCGCCTGGTCGCCGCCGAGGACGAGGAGTCGTCGAAGGCGCTGGAGCGGGCCTTCCGCAAGCGGAAGATCAACTTCAAGGTCGGCAAGCCGTTCGAGAAGGTCGAGAAGACCGAGAACGGCGTCAAGCTGACCATCCAGGGCGGCGAGACCGTCGAGGCCGAGCTGCTGCTGGTCGCCGTCGGTCGCGGCCCGAACACGGCCAACCTCGGCTACGAGGAGCAGGGCGTCAAGATGGACCGCGGCTACGTGCTGACCGACGAGCGGCTGCGCACCAGCGTGCCGAACGTCTACGCGGTCGGCGACATCGTGCCGGGCCTGCAGCTCGCGCACCGCGGCTTCCAGCAGGGCATCTTCGTCGCCGAGGAGATCGCCGGCCAGACCCCGGCCGTGATCGACGAGGCCGGCATCCCGCGGGTCACCTACTGCGACCCGGAGCTGGCGTCGGTCGGCCTGACCGAGGCGAAGGCCAAGGAGCAGTACGGCGCCGACAAGGTCAAGACCTACAACTACCCGCTGGGTGGCAACGGCAAGAGCCAGATCCTCAAGACCACCGGTCACGTGAAGCTGGTCCGGGTCGAGGACGGCCCGGTGGTCGGCGTGCACATGGTCGGCGCCCGGGTCGGCGAGCTGATCGGTGAGGCGCAGCTCATCTACAACTGGGAGGCGTACCCGGCCGAGGTGGCGCAGCTCGTGCACGCCCACCCGACGCAGAACGAGGCCTTGGGCGAGGCGCACCTGGCCCTCGCCGGCAAGCCGCTGCACGCGCACAACTGACCACGACAACCGCGGCGTCCGGCGACGGGCGATGATCCCACCAGGGGAATGAAGGAGTCTGGAGAACATGCCGGTATCGGTCACCATGCCCCGGCTCGGCGAGAGCGTCACCGAGGGCACCGTCACCCGCTGGCTCAAGCAGGAGGGCGACACCGTCGAGGTCGACGAGCCGCTGCTTGAGGTGTCCACCGACAAGGTGGACACCGAGATCCCGTCGCCCGCGGCGGGTGTGCTGAGCCGGATCGTGGTCGGCGAGGACGAGACCGCCGAGGTCGGCAGCGAGCTGGCGGTCATCGCCGGCGAGGGCGAGCAGGTCGGCGGGGCGGTCGCGCCGCAGGCGGCCCCGGCGGAGGAGGCCGAGGAGGCCGCCGCCGCGCCCGAGGCCGAGGCGGAGCAGCCGGCCGTCGAGCAGCCGGCGGTCCAGGCGGCCCCGGCACCGTCGGGCGCGGGCACCCCGGTCAAGATGCCGGCCCTCGGCGAGAGCGTCACCGAGGGTACGGTCACCCGCTGGCTCAAGCAGGTCGGCGACAGCGTCGAGGTGGACGAGCCGCTGCTGGAGGTGTCCACCGACAAGGTCGACACGGAGATCCCCTCGCCGGTCGCCGGCACGCTGCTGGAGATCAAGGTCGCGGAGGACGAGACCGCCGACGTCGGCGCCGATCTGGCGATCATCGGTGCGGCCGGTGCCGCCCCGGCCCCGGCCCCGGCCCCGGCCCAGCCGGCGCCGAAGCCCGAGGCCAAGCCCGAGCCGAAGCCGGCGCCCAAGGCCGAGGAGCCGACCCCGGGCGTGTCGTACAACCAGCCGGCGCCGGAGGCGGAGACCGCCGCCCAGCCGATGCGGGCCGAGCAGGCGGCGCAGCCGGCCGCGCCGGCCCCCACCCCGCAGCGCCCGACCGCCCCGGTGCAGGGTGGCGGCGAGGAGGCCGCCGGCTACGTGACCCCGCTGGTGCGCAAGCTGGCCGCCGAGCACGGGGTGGACCTGTCCTCGATCAACGGCACCGGCGTCGGCGGGCGGATCCGCAAGCAGGACGTCCTGGAGGCGGCCGAGAAGGCGAAGGCCGCCAAGGCCGCCCCGGCCGCGCAGCCGGCCGCCGCCCCGGCGCCGGCCCCGGCCAAGCCGGCCGCGAAGCCGCAGCCGAGTGCGAAGCGGGGCACCACCGAGAAGCTGCCCCGGATCCGGGCGGCCATCGCCAAGCGGATGCAGCAGTCGCTGCACGAGATGGCGCAGCTCACCACGGTGATCGAGGTGGACGTCACCAAGATCGCCAAGCTGCGGGCGCAGGCGAAGGACTCCTTCCAGCAGCGGCACGGCGTGAAGCTGTCCTTCCTGCCGTTCTTCGCCCTGGCGGCGGTCGAGGCGCTGCAGACGTACCCGATCGTCAACGCCCGGATGGACCTCGAGGCCGGGACCATCACCTACCCGGACGCGGAGCACCTCGGCATCGCCGTGGACACCGAGCGGGGCCTGCTGGTGCCGGTCATCCACAACGCCGGCGACCTCAACCTGGGCGGGATCGCCAAGCGGGTCGCCGACCTGGCCGAGCGCACCCGGACCAACAAGATCAGCCCGGACGAGATCGCCGGGGCGACCTTCACGCTGACCAACACCGGCAGCCGGGGCGCCCTCTTCGACACCCCGATCGTGCCGTCGCCGCAGTCGGCGATGCTCGGCACGGGTGCCGTGGTGAAGCGCCCGGTCGTGGTCAACGACCCGGAGCTGGGCGAGGTCGTCGCGGTCCGCTCGATGATCTACCTGGCCCTGTCGTACGACCACCGGCTGATCGACGGCGCGGACGCGGCCCGCTTCCTCGTCGCGGTCAAGGAGCGGCTGGAGGCCGGCAACTTCGAGGCCGAGCTGGGGCTCTGACGCCCTGACGACACGCTAGGGGGCGCGCGGCACACGTCGCGCGCCCCCTTCGTCGTGTCCGGGCCGGCCGCGCAGGCTGACCGGAATCCGGCCCGCTACCAGCCGCCCGCTTGACAGACTCGGTCGGTGAGCGGCTTCGGGTGGCGGCGCCTCGGGCCCGCGGTGCCGGTGGCCCCCGCGGCCCGGGTGGACCGGTTCGAGATCTTCTTCGACCTGGTCTTCGTCTTCTCGTTCTTCATCATCACCCGGTCCACCGCGCAGGACATTCGCGGCGGGGCGCTGCTGCACGCCCTGCTGGTCCTCGCCGTGCTCTGGTGGGCGTGGGTGGTGCACAGCGTGGTCGCCACCCGGATCCGGCTCGGCGAGGGCTTCGTGCCGGTGCTGATGACGGTCGGCATGGCGGCACTGTTCACGTTCGCCCTGTCACTGCCGCAGGCGTTCCACGACGTGCGGGGCAACGCCGCCGGGCCGGTCGTGGCGGCGGTCAGCTACATCGTGGTCCGCCTGGTGCACCTGCTGCTGCTCCGGCACGCGGTGCGGGACAGACCAGACGAACTTCGGCAGATGAGGCGATTCGCCCCGGAACTGGTGGGCAGCACCCTGCTGCTGCTCGCCGCCGCGCTGATCCCCCCGGCCATGCACGGCTCCTCCTGGGCGCCGCTCGTCCGGGACGGGCTGTGGGCCCTGGTCGTGCTGCTCCAGTACGCCAGCGGCCAACTCGTGGGTTCCTGGGTCTGGGGCATCGCCTCGGCCGAGCACTGGACCGAACGGTACGACCTGATCCTGATCATCGCGCTGGGCGAGTCGGTCATCTCGGTCGGCGTCGGGAGCAACCTGATCGGGCAGCCACCCACCCTGCCGGCGGTGGGGGCGGCGGTGCTCAGCATCTTCTTCACCGCCGCGCTCTGGTGGGCGCACTACGACATGATCGGGCCGGCCGCCCGGATCGCCCTGCACTCGGCACAGGGCAGACCCCGGCTCACCATGGCCCGGGACGCGTACGCGTACTGCTACCTGCCGATGATCGCCGGAATCATCCTGTTCGCGCTGGGCGCCGAGCAGATCGTCCACCAGATCACCAGTCCGACGATCTCCGACTGGGCGCCCGCCCGCGGCCCGGCCGAGCCGCTGCTCTTCGGTGGGGTGTTCCTGTACCTCCTCGGCGACATGCTGTTCCAACTGCGGACCCTGCACACCGTGAGCTGGACCCGGGTGGTCACCCTCGGGCTGCTTGCCATCTGCCCCCCGCTGGTCGACCGGGTGCCGGCGCTGGGAACCCTGGGGCTGCTGACCGTGATCTGTGTCGGCATGGTGGCCGCCGAGGTAGTGATCTTCGACGAGGGCCGGCGGGCGCTGCGCCGACTGGTCTTCGAGGAACGGACGGCCCACGAGGCGCACGAGGCCGCCTACCGGGCCCGCTGGCACGAGCCGAACGAACCGGACGAGGGCGAGTGACCCGGGGCGGTGGACGGAGTCCGGTTCGCGTAGGGTGCAGCCCAGCGTCGCGGTGCACCCGGCACGAAGGCCGCCGTGGGCATGGAGGCGCGGGACAGCAGGGGACCATGTGCACCCATCCCACTCACCGGCCGGGCGGCTGACCGCGCTCGGCACCCAGTTGATCGAGATCCACCACTGGCTCCGCGAGGAGCTTGCCCGGCTCCGCGCGAGCCTCGACTCCCCCGGCGGCGCCGGCACCGGCCTGTCCCGCGAGCTACGGGCCCACTGCGTCGGCTTCTGCGCGGCGCTGGACCGGCACCACACCGGCGAGGACGCCGGCGCGTTCCGCCTCCTGGCCGAGCAGGTGCCCGAGCTGCGACCCGTCCTCGCCCAGTTGAGCGAGGACCACCGGGTGGTGGCGGACCTGCTGCGCCGGGTCGACGCGCTGCTCGGCGGGACGGACGACGGCCCGGCGGTCCGCGCCGAGCTGGACGGCCTGGCCGCGCTGCTGGAGTCGCATTTCACCTACGAGGAACGGAAACTGGTCGCCGCGCTGGACGCGGTGACCGGCGGCACCGCCGAGGAGCTGTTCGGCATGGACGTCCCCGACGGGGCGTAAATCGCGTCGGCACCGCCGCGTTCCACTTCTCGCCGCTGCGCTCGGCCCAACGAGCTGAGCAGCGCCAAGATCCGCCTCCACCGATGAGGGCGGCGGACGGCGCTTTCGCCTGTCGGCAGAATCGGCGGCTCCGAACTGGCCAGCGCGCCCGCCACCGCACCATGCTGGGCCGATGGTGACCTTCTCCGTCCAGGCCCGACCGACCGACGCCGCGAGCTGGCTCGACCTGGCCCGCCGGGCCGAGGCGGCCGGCTTCGACGCCCTGTTCGCCGCCGACCACCCGGGGCACGGCGCGTCGCCGTTCGTGGCGCTCGCCGCCGCGGCGGCGGTGACCTCGACGCTCGGCCTCGGCTCGTACGTCTCCAACGCCGGGGTCCGCGAGCCGATCCTGCTCGCCACCGACGTGGCCACCCTCGACGTGGTCTCCGGCGGGCGGGCCCGGCTCGGCGTCGGCGCCGGCCACACCCCGGCCGAGTGGCGGGCCGTCGGCCGCGAGCGCCCCGACGTGCCCGGCCGGGTCCGCCGCTGCATCGCCGTCGCCGAGGCCGTACGCGACCTGCTGGCCGGCAAGGAGGTCACCGTGGACACGCCGGAGCTGGTCGCCCACGCCGCCCGGCTCACCGAGCTCAAGCCCGTGCAGGACCGGGTCCCGCTCACCATCGGTACGGGCAACTCGACGCTGCTGCGCTGGGCCGGCGCGCACGCCGACGTGGTGGGCCTGATCGGCGCCGGCCGTACCCTGCCCGACGGGCACACGCACGAGGTGCGGTGGCGGGCCGACCAGATCGAGGCCCAACTCGCCCACGTGGCGACCGGTGCCGCCGGCCGTGATGCGCCGCCCGTGCTGGAGGCGCTGGTCCAGCAGGTCACCGTGACCGACGACGCCGAGGCCGCCGCCGCGCGGTTCGCCGAGCACGCCAACCTCACCACCGCCGAGCTGCTCGCCACGCCGTTCGTCCTGATCGGCACGGCCGAGGAGATCGTCGCGGCGATCGCGCACCACCGGCGCCGCTGGGGAATCACCCGCTACGTGGTACGCGCCGACGCCGTCGACGCCCTGGCCCCATTCCTCCCCCGCCTGGCGGCGCTGTAGCACTCCGTCACACAACTCCACCTCCCCGATGTGGTGGCGTCCCTTCGCGCGGACACCGCCACATCGGCGTTCTGGTGTGGCGGGTGCTACGAATACCGGATGGCGCGCGTTGACGAGGGCTTGGCCGGGGCGGAGGAACTGGCCGGGTTCGTCGTGGACGTCGTCGGCTCGGCGGTCCGATCGGTGATCCTGCACGGATCGCTGGCGGCGGGCGGCTTCCGTCCCGGCCGCAGCGACATCGACCTGCTCGTCGTCGTCGACGGCGGACTCTCCGACCCGCAACTCGACGCCCTGGCGGACCGGGTGCGCCAGGCTGACCTCGGCAGCGCGGCCGGCATCGACCTGCACGTGGTGACCACCGAGGTGGCCGGCGCGCCGACGCCGACGCCGCCGCTGGAGCTGCACGTCGGCCGGTACGACGGCTCGTCCATCGGGTTCGAGGTCGACCGCCGGGTGCCCGCCGCCCCCGACCTACCGGCCGAACTGTCGATGGCGCGCGCCGACGGGCACGCCCTCCGCGGCGCTCCGCCATGCGAGGTGCTCGCGCCGGTGCCCGACGAGTGGCTCCACGAGCGCGGCCGGTACTGGCTGACGACCTGGCGGTCGCGCACCGACGACGCGGAAGACGCCGCGCTCATGGTCCTCACGGCCTGCCGGATCTGGCGCTTCGCGGTCGAGGGCCGGCACTGCGCCAAGGCCGAGGCCGCCGGGTGGGCATTCGACCGGGACCCGTCGCTGACCGCGGTCCGGCAGGCGCTTCATCAGTACGAGGTGGATCCGGCGGCGGCGATCGACGAGGCCGGCATCGCCCAGGTGCTCGACACCGTGCTGCGCGAAACCGCCCGGCACGGTGAACACGCCCTCGGTTAGTAGCTGAGGCCCTTGGTCGCATCGTTGGGGTAGGGCGAGATTTTCGGGCCGGCTTGACTCTCACGCTGCGTGAGGCTGGAGGGTGGGGTGCATGAGTGACTACTACGACGCGTTTGAGATGAGTCCCGTGCCCGCTCCCGGCCCGGATGCGGTTCCGCCGGAGCCGTTCCGCGGCATCTATGGAATGCCCGCGTTCGTGACGATCCCCACGAGCGATTTGGCAGCGTCGGTGGACTTCTGGATTCGTGGGCTCGGGTTCTTCGAGCTGTTCAGCATCCCCGGCAGGCTTGTGCATCTGCGCCGGTGGGCGTTCCAGGACGTACTCCTCGTGTCGGCGGAGAGCGTTCCGGAGCAGGCACCAGCGATGAGCTTCAGTTTCGCGTGCGTGCTCAGCCAGGTCGATTCGATTGTCGAGGCCTGTCGTGCGGTGCGCCCGAACTCGGTCGATGGTCCACGGGATACGCTCTGGAACACCCGCGATGTGGAGGTGATCACCCCCGAGAACGCACGGATCGTGTTCACTGCGGCGAAGCCCTTTGATCCGGCCAGCCAGGAGGCGCGGAACCTTGAAGCCGTCGGGATCACCCCACCGGGCGCCGGTCGCGGCGACAACGAGGAGCAGGCCTGATGCCACTGACGCCGATGGCCTGACCGTCGGTCAGGTCTCGGCGCGGCTGGGCGTGACAGTCCGCGCGCTGCACCACTGGGATGAGATCGGTCTGGCGCGACCGTCGCTGCGCACGGCTGCCGGATACCGGCGCTACACCGCTGGTGACCTGGAACGCCTACAGCGCATCGTCGTCTACCGTGAGATCGGTCTCGGCCTGGACAGGATTCGGGCCATCTTGGACGACTCGACCGCAGACGTGCCCGGCGCACTGCGCGCGCAGCGCACCCAGGTTGCGGAACGGATCGACCGCCTCCAGCAGCTCAGCGCCGGACTGGATCGGATGATCGACGCCCACGAGCGCGGCCTGCTGCTGACCATCGAGCAGCAGGCCGCGATCTTCGGCCCCGGGTGGAACCCGGACTGGCCCGCCCAAGCGCGTCAGCGCTACGGAAACACGACGCAATGGCGGCAGTACGCCGAACGCTCAGCCTCTCGCGGTCCGGAGGAATGGCAGGCCATCGCCGACTCCGTTGCCGGCTTCGACCGCGCCCTCGGGGATGCGATGGACGCCGGCGTCACACCTGGTAGCCCAGAAGCGAATCAACTCGTCGAGTGGCACCGTGACGTTTTTGCTTCATACTTTCCCCTCACCAGGCAGATGCAGGTCTGTCTCGGCCGCATGTTTGAGGCCGATCCGGCATGGGCTGCCCACTACGACGGCATCCGCGCCGGCCTGGCCACGTGGTTCCGCCGAATCATCGACGCCAGCGCGCGCGGCCACGGCATCGACCCCGACACCGCGACCTGGCAGTAGAGCGCGGGCGGTCCAGTTCCTGGGGGGTCACCCGGGCGAACCACAGGGTCATGCCCATGAATCCACCGCTCTCAGCTGTCGGGCGCGGTCGGCAACTGCTCGGCGACGAACACGCCGACGCCGTGCACACCCTCCACCCAGCCCTGCGTTTGAAGCACGAGAATCGCCTGTCGCACGACGGTTTGCGACACGCGGTGCTCTTCCTTGAGCTGCGCGGTCGATGGCAGCTTCTCCCCCGGCGCAAGCTCACCCGACTCGATCCGCTCACGGAGGTAGTCGGCAAGCTGCGCCCACTTCGCCTTGGCGGGCATTCACACTCCCAGGTCTGCACCGCCATTCGACCATGAACTACCAGCCACAACAAGCAAGGCGAAGTTCGTCCTTGCTTTGTACAACATGCTGTGCAAAGCTCTCGATGACCGGCTCCCAGGTCTGCAACCACGAGCTGGTCACCCCGTAGGACCACCCGGCCGGTTACTCCCCCGGTAGTCGGCCGGGTGCCACCCCCTGCCCGCCGCAGGTCACGGCGGGCGCGTGAGCAGGCCCGGGGCGGGTGCCGGGCTCCGGCCAACCATGCGCGCGCACGGCCGACCCCGCCCGTCTCGGTGCCGCATTTCGGCGAGAGAGGCGGAACAGCGTGCGGACAGTGGCCAAACCGGTGGACGCGATGGAGAAGGTGCTCGGCGAGTTGCCGATGCCGTGGGTGGTCACGGTGGAGGACGTCCGGCTCGCCATCCGGGCGGTGCTGGTGCACGCGCCCGAGGAGTGGCCCACCGGGCCGCTCTGTCGCAGCGACCGGACCCCGTACCCCTGCCTGCTGCAGCGGTGGGGACGGCGGGTGCTGCGCTCGCGCGGCCTACCGGACGACTGTTCCGGGTCGCGGCGCGGCGTCAGACGCGCCGAGCCGGAATGGTCGCGCGACGTGACCGACGAGCTGACGACCCGTGGCGAGCTGCTGATCCGCGTACCCGATGGGGGGCGCTGACGATGTGGCCGCGACGGAACGCGGCGCCGGTGCCGCTCGCGCCCCGGCACCGACGGACCTGGCGGCGCGGGCGGCGCTGGTGCTCGTGCGGCCTGCGCTGGACCGCCTGCCCGGACCGGCACGCGCCGATCCCCACCGAGCCGCCCGCACCGCCGCCGAACAGCCGGTGGTGGGACGAGGCGACCCGGGCGAACCCGCAGGTCGGGCGGGCCGGTTGGCTGACCCCGGCGCAGACCTGGCGGGCCAACGGCGGCCGGTGGTGAGCAAGGCCCACCTGCCGATCCGGCCGCTGTGGCTCTGCCGGGCCTGCGCCGCGCCCTGGCCGTGCGCGATCGCCCGGCTCACCCTGCTCCGCGAGTACGTCGACGACCGGGTGGCGCTGCTGGTCTACCTGGGCGGGATGCTGCACGACGCGGCCGGCGAGCTGCACCTCCTGCACCCGCAGGACGGGCCGGAGCCGAGCCAGCTCTACGCCCGCTTCCTCGGCTGGGCAGTTGGCTCTCGCCGCGATCCATTCACGTCATCAAGTTCGTAGCGGTCGAACAGTTCACTCCGCCTTCGTCCGGAGGGACGACGGGAGGTGCAGCGCATCCCTTGACCTCGAGAGCGCTCGAAGTCGAACACTGGACCGCATGACGATGACACGGACACTCGGCCGCAGCGGCATCGAGGTCAGCGCGGTCGGCATGGGGTGCTGGGCGATCGGCGGGCCACTGTGGGGCGACGGCGGGCAGCCGTTCGGCTGGGGCGAGGTCGACGACGACGAGTCGGTCCGCACCATCCACCGGGCGCTCGACCTGGGCGTCACCCTCTTCGACACGGCCAGCAACTACGGGGCCGGCCACAGCGAGCGGATCCTCGGCCGCGCCCTCGCCGGGCGGCGCGACCGCGCCGTGATCGCCACCAAGTTCGGCAACCGCTCCGACGAGACCAGTCGGCGGTGGATCGGCACCGACGCCAGCCCGGCGCACGCGGTGGCCAGCCTGGACGGGTCGCTGCGCCGGCTCGGCACCGACCACGTCGACCTCTACCAGTTGCACATCAACGACCTGCCGGCGTCCGCCGCGCTCGACCTGGTCGACACCCTGGAGGGCCTGGTCACCCAGGGCAAGATCCGGGCGTACGGCTGGAGCACCGACAACCCGTCGTCGGCCGGCGCCTTCGCCGAGGCGGGGCCGCACTGCACCGCAATTCAGCACGACGAGTCGGTGCTCCACGACAACCCCGACATGCTGGCGGTCTGCGACGCGCTCGACCTGGCCAGCCTCAACCGGGGCCCGCTCGCGATGGGCCTGCTCACCGGCTCCACCCGGGCCGTGGGCCGGGACGATGTGCGCGGGGTGGCCCCGGAGTGGCTGGTCTGGTTCACCGACGGCCGCCCGGCGCCGGAGTGGTCCGCCCGGGTCGCGCAGATCCGGGAGGCGCTGACCGCCGACGGCCGTACGCTCGCCCAGGGCGCGCTGGGCTGGCTGCTGGCCCGCAGTCCGCGGACGGTGCCCATTCCGGGTTGCCGGACGGTGTCCCAGGCGGAGGAGAACTTCGCCACGCTGGCGCTCGGCCCGCTGCCCGCCGAGGCGTTCGCCGAGGTGGAGCGGCACCTGGCCGACCTGCGTACGGTGGCCGCCGCACGCTGACTCCGGGCGGCGGGACCGGCGAGTGACGCATCTCGCTCAACGCATCCGGCGCGGGGTGCGTAGCCGAAGATATGAGCATGCGGATCCTCATGGCCGGGGTGTCCGGCTTCCTCGGCACCCGACTGGTCGACCGGCTGACGGCGGACGGACACCAGATCACCCGTCTGGTCCGCCGCCCGCCGCGCAGGCCCGACGAGCGGCAGTGGGATCCGTCCGCCGCGCAACTCGACCCGGCGGTGATCGCCGCCGCCGACGCGGTGGTCAACCTGGCCGGCGCTGGGGTGGGCGACAAGCGCTGGAACGAGGATTACAAGCGGCTGATCCGGTCCAGCCGGGTGGACACCACCACCACGCTGGCCATCACCATCGCCGGCCTGGCCGCCGCCGACCGGCCCGCGACGATGCTGAACGCGTCGGCGGTCGGCTGGTACGGCAACACCGGCGACCGGGTGGTGGAGGAGGACTCCCCCGCCGGCGAGGGCTTCCTGGCCGACGTCTGCCGCGTCTGGGAGGCCGCGACCCGGCCGGCCGAGGACGCCGGCGTACGGGTGGTGCGGCTGCGCACCGGCCTGCCGCTGCACCGCGACGGCGGCATGCTCAAACCGCAGCTGCTGCCGTTCCGGCTCGGCGTCGGCGGGAAGCTGGGCAGCGGCCGGCAGTGGCTGCCCTGGATCTCGCTGCGGGACTGGCTGGACGCCGTGACCTTCCTGCTGGCCCGCGACGACGTCGCCGGCCCGGTCAACGTGGTGGGCCCCAACCCGGTCACCAACGCCGATTTCGCCCGGGAGCTGGCCCGCCAGCTGCACCGACCGGCGATCATGCCGGTCCCGGCGCTGGCCCTGAAGATCGCCCTAGGCGGCTTCGCCCACGAGGCCCTCACCAGCGCCCGAGTGCTGCCCGGCGTCCTCCCCCGGGCCGGCTTCACCTGGACGCACCCCCACCTGCCCGCCGCCCTGCACGCCGCCCTCACCGAGTGAGCCGGCGAGGGCGGCGGAGCGGCAGTCAGGTCAGCAGCCGATGACCCAGTAGTTGGGGCCGGTCTGCTTGAGGGTGGTCGTGTAGAAGGTGTTGTAGAGGCCCATCCGCTGGTTGCTGCCCAGGGCGTACGCGTAGCCGCCGGACTGGTACGCCCGGCCGGCGCTCACGTGCGCGTAGTTGCTCGCGGTGACGCAGACCGGCGACGCCGTCGGGGTGGGCGACGGGGACGCGGTCGGTGTCGGGCTGGGCGTCACCCCGCCGTCGAGGCCGAAGAAGAGCGCGTCCCGGTACGTCGAGCAGATGGTGTCCAGGAAGTACGCGGCGGCGGTCCCGCACTGGTCGGTGGCCGACCCCGGGTCGACCGGCGTGCCGTGGCCCATCCCGGAGACCCGGTAGAGCCGGACCTGGTCGCTGCCGTACGCCTCCAGGCTGGTGCCGCCGGGCAGGGTGGCGGTGCTGGTCGGGGTCTGCGACACCCCGAGCACGTTGGTCCACTGGTCCCGGGACTCGACGGCGTTCGCCACCGCGACCGTGTAGTCGCCGGTCCCGTGCCAGATCGCCACCCGCGGTCGCTTCCCGGCGTAGCCGGGGTAGGCGTTGCGGACCAGGTCACCCCACTGGGCCGGGGTCTTGTCGACGCCCGGGTTCATGCAGGAGTACGCGCTGGTGCTGCTGGTGGCGCAGCGGTAGGGCAGGCCGGCGATGACGGAGCCGGCGGCGAAGACGTCCGGGTAGGTGGCGAGCATGACCGCGCTCATCGCCCCGCCGGCGGACAGGCCGCTCACGTACACCCGGGCGGCGTCGGTGCCGTAGTTCGCCTTCGCGTAGTCGACCATCTGCTTGATCGACAGGGCCTCGCCCTGGCCGCGCGCGGTGTCCCCGGTCTCGAACCAGTTGAAGCAGGTACTGGAGTTGTTGGCGGACGGCTGCTGCGGCACGATCAGCGCGAACTTCCACAGGTCGGCGTACTTCTGCCAACCGGAGTTGGCGAAGTAGCCGGCGGCGTTCTGGGTGCAGCCGTGCAGCAGCACCACGGCTGGCGCGTTGGCCGGCAGGCCGTCCGGGCGGTACGCGTACATGGCGAGGTTGCCCGGGTTGGAGCCGAAGCCGGTGACCTGGGTGAGCGTGGCGGCCTGGGCGGGGAGGGCGGCGGTGAGCGCCGCCGCGGCGGCCAGCACGATCCCGGCCGCCGCCCCGGCGAGGCGGGTGAGGATGGATGAGGAGCGGCGCACGGCGACCTCCCGACGGCGGATTGTGAAGTGAGTCACGCTGAAGTTGCCGCGACGCTACGTCCCGGTTTCCCGGCCCGACATGGCCGCCGCTCACACATTCACCGAGATCGAAGTGTGTCGCCGGGGACGGCGGAAGAGGTCCCGAGGTTTCGTGTCTGACCGGCGTGTCCAGATCCGGTTGGTAACGTCCGCTGCGTGCCGACCTCCCCGTCCCCGGTCACCGACCGGTCGCCCGCGCCCGCCAATCGGACCTGGCGCGCCGACCTGGTCGTGGTGCTCGCCGCGGTGGCCCTGGCGTTCTGGGTGACCAGCGGCATGTGGCGGGACCCGAACACCCGCGCCATCACCGTCAACTCCAGTGACCAGGCGCTCTTCGAGTGGCTGCTGGCCTTCGGCGGGCACACCGTCACCCACGGGGAGAACCCGTTCTTCACTGACCTGATCAACGTGCCCGACGGGGTCAACCTCGCGGTCAACACCTCGATCACCGTGTACGCGGTGCTCTTCGCGCCGCTGACGTACCTGATCGGACCGCCCGCGACGTTCCTGGTGATCCTCACCCTCAACCTCGCCGCCACCGGGGTGGCCTGGTACTGGCTGCTCAGCCGGCACCTGGTGGGCAGTCGGCTGGCCGCTGCCGTGGGTGCCCTCTTCATCGCCTACTGCCCGGCGATGGTGTCGCACGCCAACGCGCACCTGAACTGGACCGCGGGGTGGCTGGTGCCGCTGCTGGTCTGGGGCGTGTTCCGGCTCCGCCGCCCCGGCCGGGCGGTCCGCGGCGGGATCGTGCTCGGCCTGCTGGTGGCGGTCGCCTTCTCGATCGCCGCCGAGGGGCTCTTCTTCACCGCCCTGGCCCTCGCCCTCTTCCTGCTGGTGTGGGCGCTGCACCCGGCCCGCCGGGCCGAGGCCCGTGCCGCGCTGCCCCGCTTCGCGGCCGGGCTCGGGGTGACCGCGCTGGTGGCCGGGGCGCTGCTGGCGTACCCGCTGTGGCTGCACTTCGTCGGGCCGCAGCGCTTCCACGGCACCGGCTTCGACCCGCACATCCACTCCGAGGACATCGCCGCGTACGGGTCGTACCCGCGCCGGTCCCTGGCCGGCTGGGCCGGCCTGGGCACCTCGCTGGCGCCGAACCCCACCGAGGAGAACTCGTTCTTCGGCATCCCGCTGCTGCTGCTCGCGGTGGCCTGCTTCGCCTTTCTGTGGCGGCGCGCCGCCCGGACGTTCCGGGCCACCCTCACCGCGCTCGGCGTCACCGCGGTGGTCTTCGCGGTGCTCTCCTGGGGGCCGACGGCCAAGTGGAACGGCCACCGGACCGGTCAACTCCTCCCGTTCGGGGTGCTGGACAACCTGCCGGTGATCAACGCGGCGCTGCCCTCCCGGCTGGCGCTGGTGGTCGCGCCGGTGATCGGGCTGCTGCTGGCGTACACGGTCGACCGGCTCCGCGCCCGGCCGGCCCGGCACCGCGCCACGTCGGCGGCCTGGGCGCTCGGCTTCGCCGTCGCGCTGGTGCCGCTGCTGCCCACCCCGCTGCTGACCAGCGTTAGGGAGCCGGTCCCGATCTTCATCACCAGCGGCACCTGGCAGCGGTACGTCTCCCCCGGCGGGGTGCTCACCCCGCTGCCGCTGACTATCGACGTCACCCCGGACGGCCAGCGCTGGCAGGCGTACGCCCTGGCGCACGGGCAGGGCGAGTTCCGCATCCCGGCCGGCTTCTTCCTCGGCCCCGGCGGGCCCGGCGGCCGGGGACGGATCGGGCCGGTGCCGCGCACCTTCGACTCGTTGATGGACCAGGCCGGGCGGACCGGGCTCGTGCCGATCATCACCGAGGGCAGCATCCGGCAGTCCCGGGCCGACCTGCGCTACTGGCACGTCGAGACGGTGATCATGGCCGACCGGGTGCACGGCGCCAAGTACGACGTCGACGAGGAGGCGGTACGCCGCACCGCCACCGCCCTGCTCGGCCCGCCGCAGCGGGTGGACGACGTCTGGCTGTGGCGGGTCCCGCCGGCCTGACGCGACGAGCGTCACGGCGCTCACCCGAGGGTGTCGGGATTAGGCTGGGCGGGTGAGCGTGACAACTTCCGGGCTGACCCCCGTCCGTGCCGGTGTGCTCGACTACCAGGCCGCCTGGGACGAGCAGCGCCGGCTGCACGAGGCCGTGGTGGCCGGCGAGCAGGGCGACACCGTGCTGCTGCTGGAGCACCCCAGCGTCTACACCGCGGGCAAGCGGACCGAGCCGTGGGACCGGCCGATGGACGGCACCCCGGTGATCGACGTGGACCGCGGCGGCAAGATCACCTGGCACGGGCCGGGGCAGCTGGTTGGCTACCCGATCATCAAGCTGCCCGACCCGGTGGACGTGGTGGCGTACGTCCGGCGCACCGAGCAGATGCTGATCGACGTCTGCGCCGAGTTCGGGCTGACCGCCGGCCGGGTCGAGGGGCGCAGCGGCGTCTGGGTGCCCGAGGACGACCGTGGCCCGGCCCGCAAGGTGGCCGCGATCGGCATCCGGGTGGCCCGGGGCGTGACCCTGCACGGCTTCGCGATCAACTGCGACTGCGACCTGACGTACTACGACCGGATCGTGCCCTGCGGCATCCGGGACGCCGGGACCACCTCGCTCACCGCCGAGCTGGGCCGCCCGGTCACCGTCGCCGACATGCTCCCGGTGGTCGAGCGCCACCTGCCGACCCTGGTCCGGGTCGAGGGCTGACCGGGTGCGGATCGATCTCGTCACCCTGGTCGTCGCCGAGTACGACCCGGCGATCATCTTCTTCACCGAGGTGCTCGGCTTCGAGCTGGTCGAGGACAAGCCGTCGCTGACCAACGACGGCCGGCCGAAGCGCTGGGTGGTGGTCCGCCCGCCCGGCGGCGGGACCGGGCTGCTGCTGGCCCGCGCCGACGGCGAGCGGCAGGAGGCCGTGGTCGGCGACCAGACCGCCGGCCGGGTCGGCTTCTTCCTCCAGGTCGACGACTTCGACGCCGCCTACCGCCGGATGCGCGAGGCGAACGTGGAGTTCGTCAAGCCGCCCCGCACCGAGCCGTACGGCCGGGTTGCCGTCTTCCGCGACCTGGAGGGCAACCCCTGGGATCTCCTCGGCCCCGCCTGAACTCGGCCCCCGCCCGAACTCGCCCCGCCTGACCGGGAAAGGACCCCGTTGACCGACCTGATGCCGGCCCAGCAGTGGATCGCCGAGGAACTCCAGGTGGCGTCGACCTTCGACGCCGCCGACGAGATCGAGCGCCGCGTCGTCTTCCTCGCCGACCGCCTGATCGACACGGGGCTGACGGCGCTGGTCCTCGGCATCAGCGGCGGGGTGGACTCCACCACCGCCGGGCGGCTCTGCCAGCTGGCCGTCGAGCGGGCTCGCGACGCTGGGCACCCGGCGGTCTTCGTGGCGATGCGCCTGCCGTACGGGGTGCAGGCCGACGAGCACCACGCCCAGGCGGCGCTGGCGTTCATCCGGCCCGACCGGGTGCTCACGGTCGACGTCAGGCCGGCCAGCGACGCCGCCCTGGACGCGCTGGTGGCGGGCGGGCTCACCTTCACCGACGCGGCCCAGCAGGACTTCGTGCACGGCAACGTCAAGGCCCGGCAGCGCATGATCGCCCAGTACGCGGTGGCCGGGGCGATGGGCGGCCTGGTCGTCGGCACCGACCACGCGGCCGAGGCGGTCACCGGCTTCTTCACCAAGCACGGCGACGGGGCGGCGGACGTGGTGCCGCTGACCGGGCTGACCAAGCGCCGGGTCCGCGCGCTCGCCCGGGCGCTCGGCGCCCCGACCGAACTGGTCGGCAAGGCGCCCACCGCCGACCTGGAGAGCCTCGCCCCGGGCAAGCTCGACGAGGACGCGCTCGGCCTGACGTACGAGCAGATCGACGACTACCTGGAGGGCCGGCCGGTCCCGGCGGAGGTGGCGGAGGCCTTGGTGGCCCGCTACCGGGCCACCGAGCACAAGCGCGGCCTCCCGATCGCACCCCCGCAGCCGGTGGGCCGGGAGGCGGACGACCGGGTCACCGCCCAGCAGGGCTGATCCGCCTGCGCAACCACGGTTCGCCGAGCACGATCAGGCCGCCGATGACGGCGCCGATCGCCGTCTCCACGCCTCGGTCGAAGAGCAACTGCCCGGTCGGCCGGGCCAC
Source organism: Micromonospora sp. RTBAU3-60 (assembly GCF_054963695.1). Lineage (NCBI taxonomy): Bacteria > Bacillati > Actinomycetota > Actinomycetes > Micromonosporales > Micromonosporaceae > Micromonospora > Micromonospora sp. RTBAU3-60. The sequence continues at coordinate 194,542 of NZ_JBUEGB010000003.1, forward strand.
CGCGAGCTGCCCCATCAGCAGCGCCATCGGGGTGATGAACAGCAGCGCCAAGCCGTAGTTGCGGCCGACCAGCAGCTCGGTGACGATCTGCAGCGCCGCCACCACGAGCACGGTGGCGTACGCGGACAGGTGCGGCGCCAGCAGCAGCGCGCTGGTCACCAGCCCGAGCAGCGTGCCGAGGATCCGGTGCGCGGCCCGGACGAGCTGGGCGGTGACGCCCTGGACGCTCAGCGGGGCGACCGCCGCCACCATCGCCCAGTACGGGTGGCCGATCCCGACGGCGGTCGCCGTGCCGCCGGCCAGCAGCACGGCGAGGGCGTAGCGCACCGGCGCCCACGTCCACACGTGCGCCAGCCGGACCGGCCGGCTGCGCTGCCGCCGCAGGAGGCTGCCCACGTTCCCGACCAGCAGCGCGAACAGGCTGCTCAGCCCGGCCACGGCCGCCGCGACCGGCACGTCCGAGACCCGGTGCGGGACCGAGGCGACCGCACCGAACGCGAACACGAGGAACAGGGGCCCCGGCGGGTGCCAGTCCTGCGCGGCGGCGAGCACCGCACCCAGCGCCGTGACGGCCGCGGTGACCGGCACCGCGGTCCACGCCCGCGACTCCAGCGACCCGACCAGCACCCCGAGGATGATCGCCCCGGTGAGCGTCGCCCCGGCGCTCGCCTGCATCGCCGCCCGGGACAGGTGCACGTGGTTACGCCCGTACAGCGAGGTGAACGCCCCGAAGACCGCGTACACCGACCAGCCGGGGTGGCCGAGCGCGAGCACCGTGAGCAGCGGGACCAGCACGCTGATCCCGGCGCGCAGCGCGACCCGGTGGGCGCCCCGGGCCGGGCGGACGTGCAGCACGCCCCGCAACGTCGCCCGTACGTGGTCGGCCATCCCGCTCCTCCGCCTGTCCGTCCTTCATACCGGCTGGACAGGAGGGGCCCCTTGTTAACAGACGGGTGTTAACAAGGGGCCCGCCTTTCCCTCAGGGGGTGAGCCGGTGCAGGTCGCGGGGGAAGGCGGTCACCTCCCGCACGTTTGCCGCGCCGGTCAGCCGGGCCACGAAGCGTTCCAGGCCGATCGCGAATCCGCCGTGCGGCGGCATGCCGTGCCGGAACGCGTCCACGTAGCCGGCGTACGGCTCGACCGGCTCGCCCCGGGCGGCGAGGGCGGCCAGGTAGTCCTCGTACCGGTGCAGCCGCTGCCCGCCGGTGACCAGCTCCATGCCCCGGAACAGCAGGTCGAAGCCGTTGGAATAGGCCGGCCGGGCCGTGTCCGGATGGGTGTAGAAGGGCCGCTTCGCCATCGGGTACCCGGTGACGAAGAGGAAGTCCGAGCCGTGCTCCCGGCGGGCCCACTCCCCTAGCGCCCGCTCGTGCGCCGGGGCGAGGTCCGGCTCGTCGGCCGGCGCCCCGGCGATCGCCAGCGCCTCGGTGAAGTGCACGGCGGGGATCTCGGCCGGCACCTCGGGCGCCGCCACCCCGAGCGCGGCGAGGGCACCGCCCGCCCGGTCGGCGACCGCCCCCAGCATCCCGGCGAGGGTGGCCCGCAGCACCGCCATCACGTCCCGGTGGTCGGCGACGAAGCCCAGCTCGACGTCGAGCGAGGTGTACTGGGCCAGGTGCCGGACGGTGTCGTGCGGCTCGGCCCGGAACACCGGGCCCACCTCGTACACCCGCTCGAAGACGCCGACCATGAGCTGCTTGTAGAACTGCGGCGACTGGGCCAGGTAGGCGGGCCGGCCGAACCAGTCCAGCGCGAACACGTTCGCCCCGCTCTCGGTGGACGACGCGACCACCTTCGGGGTGTGGATCTCCACGAAGCCGCTGGCGTCCAGGGCGGCCCGGAAGCCGGCCACCGCCGCCGCCGAGATCCGCAGCGCCCCGGCGCGGGTCGGGTGGCGCAGCGCGGTCGGCGCGTGGTCCAGCTGGGTGGGCAGGGTGGCGGTGAGCGCCGGCCGGTACAGGTCGAACGGCGGCGGCACGGCGGGCGGGCCGAGCGGCCGTACCGCCGGCGCGGTGAGCTCGACCCCGGCGGGGGCCGTGGCGTTCGCGACCACCGTGCCGACGACCTCGACGACGGTCTCCTCGGTGAGCTTTTCGACGGCGGCGCGCACGGCCGGGTCGGTGACCACCACCTGGGCCAGACCCGTGGCGTCGCGGACGATCAGGAAGGCCACCGACTTGAGCAGCCGGCGGCGGTGCACCCAGCCGGCGATCCGGACGGACTCGCCGACATGGTGGGTGAGCTGGGCGGAAAGGATGCGTTGCACGGCGGTTACCTCCTCGATCAATCGCAACGCGATCCCCGGGAGGTGTGGGCGAGCGGGATCCTCGCGGTGCCACCACACCTTCGCCCTCCGCCTCGGCGGAGGGCCTCGTTCGTCGCCTTTTCACCGGGGCCAGCCGGGCGGGTTCTACTGGGCGCGGACGCCGTTCTTCCCGCAGCTCGGGAGGGTCTTCACGCGCCGGCGCCAGACCGCCTTCCAGCAACCGGCGGCTCTCTGCGCTGGCGGGTCGGCGCGCTACTCGGCTCCGTCGCAGCTTTGCCCGGCAGGCTAGCACCCTTCGGCGGCCCGTATGACGACGCTTTTCCGCCTTCGGTGTCCGGTGTCACAACATCTGGGGCGTGACGCCCGTCGCCCGAGGTCCATCGACGACCGCCGTCGGGCGTACGCTCGGCCTTGTGACGATCGAGCACTCCGCGCCGACGACTGAGCAGGCCGCGCGTACCGCAACCGTCGCCCCCGAGGGGCGGCGCATGCTGCGGATCGAGGCGCGCAACGCCGAGACGCCGATCGAGCGCAAGCCGCCGTGGATCAAGGTCAAGGCCAAGATGGGGCCGGAGTACACCCAGCTGCGCGGGCTGGTCTCGCGCGAGGGGCTGCACACCGTCTGCCAGGAGGCCGGCTGTCCCAACATCTACGAGTGCTGGGAGGACCGGGAGGCCACCTTCCTCATCGGTGGCGACCAGTGCACCCGGCGCTGCGACTTCTGCCAGATCGACACCGGCAAGCCGGCCGAGTTCGACGCCGACGAGCCGCGCCGGGTCGCCGAGTCGGTGGCCGCGATGGGCCTGCGCTACGCGACCATCACCGGCGTCGCTCGCGACGACCTGCCCGACGGCGGCGCCTGGCTCTACGCCGAGACGGTCCGGCAGATCCACGCCCTTCAGTCCGGGTGCGGCGTCGAGCTGCTGATCCCCGACTTCAACGCGGTGCCGGAGCAGCTCGCCGAGGTCTTCGGGTCGCGGCCCGAGGTGCTGGCGCACAACGTGGAGACCGTGCCGCGGATCTTCAAGCGGATCCGGCCGGCGTTCCGCTACGAGCGTTCCCTCGACGTGATCCGCCAGGCCCGCGCCGCCGGCCTGGTCACCAAGAGCAACCTGATCCTCGGCATGGGCGAGGAGCGGGCCGAGGTGTCCCAGGCACTGCGCGACCTGCACGAGGCCGGCTGCGAGCTGATCACCATCACGCAGTACCTGCGCCCCTCCCCCCGGCACCACCCGGTCACCCGCTGGGTCAAGCCGGAGGAGTTCGTCGAGCTGCGCGAGGAGGCCGAGGAGATCGGCTTCGCCGGCGTGATGAGCGGCCCGCTGGTCCGTTCGTCGTACCGGGCCGGGCGGCTCTACCAGCAGGCGCTCGCCGCCCGTGAGGGAGTCCCCGCCGCCGGCTGAGGCCGGCTGCGGCCCGGGCCGCGTGCCGAGCCCAGGCTGGGCCGCCGGCCGCGTGCCCAGGCCAGGCCGCCGGCCGCGTCACCCGCCGCCGGCCGCCGCCCGGATGCCATGATCGCAGGCATGACCGCCGAGGTACGCCAGGAGCCACGCGAGGCCGCCTGCCCGCGTACGCCCTGGAGTCACCGGCTGCCCGTGCTGCTCGCCCTGCTCGTCGGGGTGGCCGGGGTCGGCTACCGGCTGGCGCTGCTGCTCGCCGACGCCCCACCCACCAACAGCGACGAGGCGACGATGGGGCTGGCCGCCCTGCACATCGCCCGCGGGCAGGACTTCCCGGTCTGGTTCTACGGGCAGGCGTACATGGGGACGTTGGAGGCGTACCTGGCCGCGCCGCTGGTCGCCCTCGCCGGGCCGTCGGTGCTCGTGCTGCGGCTGCCCACCATCGCGCTGTACGCGCTCTTCCTCGCTCTGTCCTGGCGGCTCACCCGCCGGCTCGGCGGGGACCGCTGGTTCGCCCTGCTGGTCGTCGGCTTCCTCGCGCTCGGCTCGGACCGGCTGATCAAGAACCAGCTCATCGCCGGGGGCGGCTACCCCGAACTGAACCCCGCCGGGGTGGCGCTCGCCCTGCTCACCGTGGGGCTGTGCGCCGGAGCCTCGGGGCGGTGCACCAGCGGGTCGGGGCGGCCGACGTCCAGCCGCGTCGCGCCCCCGGGCCCGGACGAACGCGCCGTCGACGCCGATCCCAGCCGGCTGCGGGCCGGGGCGCGGCTGCTCCGGTGGGCGGCCTGGGGGCTGGTGTCCGGGCTGATGCTCTGGGTCGACCCGCTGCTGCTGCCGTACGTCCTCGGGACCGGCGCGGTGCTGGTAGCCCGGCGGCGGCGGGAACTGGCCGGCCGGGCCGGGCTGGTGGTGGTCGCCGCGCTGCTGCTCGGCGCGGCGCCGATGCTGCTGGACAGCCTCCGGCACGGCCGCAACCCGCTCGCCGCGGTCCTGGCCGCCGGCGGCGGGGACGCGGCGGCGGGCTGGGGCGAGCGGCTGTACGGCGGCCTGGTGCTCGGGCCGCCGCTGGGCATGGGTTTCTGCTCGCCGAGCCACTGCGCCGGCTGGCAGCTCTGGTGGGCCGTCGCGTTCCCGCTTCTGCTGCTGCTCGCGGCACTGGTCGCCTGGCGCACCCTCCGCACGTCGACGCCGCCCGCCCCCGCGTCGCCGTCCACCGCGCCGCCGGCGGTGCCGCGCCGGTCACCGGGTGGTCTTCCCGACGACGCAGGAACTGGAACGCCTGCGGGCGGGGCGATCGGAGATCTTGGACACTTACCGTTCGGACAGGACGGACAGTGCCCAAGATCCGGCCAGCTCGCGGGCGGGGACGACCGGTGGGTGTCGGCGGCGGTGCGACTGGCGCTGCTGGCCGGGGCGGCGGCGGTGCTGCTCGCGTACACGGTGAGCAGCGCGGCTGGGCAGACCCCGGTGGAGAGCGCCCGTTACCTCTCCTGCCTGGCGGTCGCCACGCCCGCCCTGCTCTGGCCGCTGTGGCAGGCCGCGCGGCGCGCCAGCCTCCTCGCGCCGCGCCGGGTCGGCGATCTGGCGGTGTCCGGGTGGGCCGGACACCACCACCTCGCCGATGTGGAGTTCACCAGCGCCGAGCCGGCCGGCGAACGTGCGCCGGCCGAGGGTGGTAGGCGGGCCCGGGTGGCGGCCCTGGCGGCGGTCGCCGTGCTGGCCGCGATCCTCGCCACGGCGGGGGTCGCCACCGCCGGGTCGATCGCCAGGGTGCCGGCCGTCCACGCCGAGGCCGATCGGCACCGCGCGCTCGTGGACACCCTCGACGAGCTGGGCGTACGGCATGTGCGCGGCGGCTACTGGACCTGCAACCGGCTCACCTTCGCCACTGGCGAGGACGTGGTCTGCGCGGTGGTCGACGACGAGTTGCGCCCGGGCTTCGACCGGCTGCCCGCGTACCGCCGGGCGGTGGCAGCCGATCCGGGCGCGGCCTGGGTCGCGCCGGTCGGCTCGCCGCTGGCCGCCCGGCTGGACCAGCGGCTCGGCCCCGACCCGGGTGCGCTCGACGTGGTCACCGTCGCCGGCTGGCGGGTTTACCTACCCCGCCCGTGACGTTCCTCAGCGCCTTCCGTGGCAATGCTGTGTGCCCTGCGAGCAGGCGCGGGGCGTCACTTGTCGTAGTAGAAGTCGGCGGCCTCCCCGGCCTTTGCCGGCGCCTTGATCTTCAGTGCTGTCCCGTGCCCACTCATCGTGGTGGTCAGGGTCAGCTTCGGGCCCTCGCTGGGAGCGAGTTCCACCTTGATCGAGGTGACCCAACCCCGGTCGTCCGTCGTGATGGTGAACGGCGATAGCGGCATGCCGAGCGAGACGATGCTCGGTGCGCCCACCGGAAGGAACGGCTTGGCATCGTCCTCTCGCGGATCGAAGCGGCCGGTGTAGGTGTTCGGGCCGGCCCGGTACGCCGAGGTGATCGACGAGGTGAACGCCTTCAGGCCGGTCGGGTCGACCCAGTCGAAGCGCAGGAAGGGATCATCCCGCCGCACCCGCTTCAGGTCGACGTGCACCCAGTTCTTGTCGTCGGACGGCCGTACGTAGCTGTCGGTGCCGATCACGATCCGGCTGCCCGCCGAGGGGTACTTTCCGCCGGTCACCGCGATCGTCGACTGGAACCGCCGGGCCTTCGGGTCGAAGGCACCGGTGCCCGTGATCTTCTGCTGCTCGGGCAGGTCGCCGCGCACGGCGTACCGGTGGGAGACGCCCTGCGATCGCTGCAACGCCGCCACCAACTCGGCCCGGCTGTCGGGCGTCGGGGATGGCGCGGCAGTGCTGGCCTGGGCCGTCACCCCGGCCTGGGTGGGCTCCGGCGACGCGGTGCATCCAGCCGTGAGGAGCAGGATGCCGGCCAGACCCGCCGTGAACAGGGCCCTACGGTGTGTCATGGTGTGTTCCCCCGTGCTAGCCGACCGAAGGCCGGGACGAAGGCACGATAGCGAACTCGGAACACGTCGGACGCCCCGCGAATCTGCGGGCGCCCGTTCTCAGGTGGCTCAGGAGGAGGCGCTGGGCGGGCGCGGCTCGGGCGCGCTCACGGTCAGCAGGCCGAGGCGGTGGGCCAGCGCGGCTGCCTCCACCCGGTTGCTCACGTCCAGTTTGGCGATGATCCGGGACACGTGGACGCTGGCCGTCTTCGGCGAGATGAAGAGCCGCTCGGCGATCCGGCTGTTGCTGTGCCCCTCCGCGACCAGCCGCAGCACCTCCTGCTCGCGGCTGGTGAGCAGCTCCGGGCCGGGACGGCCGCCGCCGCGCAGCCCGACCCGGCGGGCCAGCACGGCGGCCTGCTCGCTCAGCGGCGTGGCGCCGAGCCGGGCGGCGATGTCGCCGGCCTCGCGTACCGCGGCGGCGACGGTGTCCCGCTCGCCGGCCGCAGCGGCCGCCTCGGCCAGGCCGAGCAGCGCCCGGCCCAGCGGATACGGCTGCCCGACCGCCCGCCACTCCGCCACCGTCGCGCGCCAGGCCAGCAGCGCCGCGGTGCCACCGCCGGCACCAGCACCAGCACCAGCACCAGCACCAGCACCAGCACCAGCACCAGCACCAGTCAGGATCGCGGTGACCTGGGCGGCGTGCGCCCGTTCCGCCGGGTAGCGGACGGGCAGGGCGGCGGCCACCGTGGACACCTCCTCGGCCAGGTCGGCGTCGCCGGCCAGCGCGGCGGCCCGGGCCACCGCGCTGAGCACCGGCCACCCCTCCCGGGGCAGGTCGACCAGGCGCTCGTCGGCCAGGGCCGCCCGGCTCGCCTCAACCGCCGCCGTCTTGTCGTCGGCCGCCAGGGCGGCCTCGATCCGCAGCTCGCGCAGCGGCAGCCGGTGACTCGGCCAGAGGTACGGCCGGGCCAGGAAGGCCAGCGCCCGCCCGACCAGCTCGTCGGCGGTGGGGTGAGCCCGGGCCAGCCGCAGCCCGGCGCGGAGCTGGAGCCAGTGCAGCCCGGAGACGCCCGGCGGGTCGATCCGGGCCGCCTCGGCGCAGGCCGCGTCGGCCTCGTCCCAGCGGCCCAGGGCGATCAGCGCCTCGGCCCGGTTCGAGAGCAGGTAGGCCCCGATGGAGCGGCTGATCCCGACCCGGCGCGCCTCGGCCACCCCGGCCACGGCCACCTCGGCCGATTCCTCGTAGCTGCCCAGCTCGTACAGCACGTCGGAGAGGTAGACCAGGGCGCTGACCAGCGCCGGCGCGTTGTCGGTCGCCCTGGCCCGGGCCTCCGCCTGGCGCAGCTCGGCCAGCCCGAGGTCGGGCGTCTGGTCGGTGCGACGGAGCATGGCGATCCGGGTGGGCAGCAGGACGAGGTCCGCGCCGACGGCCTCGGCGCCGGCCATCGCCTCGGCCGCCACCGAGGCGGCCTGTTCCGGATCGACCTTCATCAGGTGTGCCGCGATGTCGGCGAGCAGGCCCACCCGCTCCGGCCCGTCCGGCACCCCGACCGCCAACCGGTACGCCTCGCCCAGCTCGGCCGCACCGTCGCTCTTGCCGAGCAGCGCCAGCAGCCGGCCGCGCTGGTCGAGCAGGCGGGCCGCGCGCAGTGGCTCGGCGTAGGCGTCCACCTCGGCCAGCGCGGCCCGGGTGAGGGTGAGGGCCCGGCTGAGGTCGCCGGCCGTGGTGGCCGCGGCGAGGGTCTCCTCCAGCACCCGCAGGTGGTCCATGCCGAGGCGGTCGGCGGCGTCGGGCACCAGCTCCCACAGTTCGAGGACCCGTTCCAGCAGCCGGCTCTGCTCGGCGTAGGCGTAGCGGTCGGCGGCGGCGCAGGCGGCGACGCGGGCGGTGACCAGGGCGCGCGGGTGGTCGTGCGCCGCGTACCAGTGGTGGGCGATCTCGGCCGGGGCGCGACCGGCGGCCACCAGGTGCGGCTGCGCCTCGATCGCGGCGGCGTACCGGGCGTGCAGCCGGGCGTGCTCGCCGGGGAGCAGCTCGTCGTGGACGGCCTCGCGCACCAGGGCGTGCCGGAACTCGTAGTCGCCGTCCGGGTCGGCCACCACGAGCTGGGCGGCCACGGCGGCGCGCAGCGCGTCCTCCAGCTCGGGCTCGGGCAGGCCGGCGACCTCGGCGAGCAGTTGGTGGGCGAAGCGGGTGCCGCCGGCGGCGGCGATCCGCAGCACCCGCTGGGCCGGCTCGGGCAGCCGGTCCACCCGGGCCAGCAGCAGGTCGCGCAGGGTCTCCGGCAGCACGGCGCAGCCGACCGGGTCGCCGGCGGCGGCCAGCTCCTCGATGAAGAACGGGTTGCCCTGGGTACGCCGGTGCACGTCGTCGACGGCCCGCGGGGGCGGCTCGGTGCCGAGCAGGTCGGCCAGGATGGCGGCGGTGCCGTCCCGGTCGAGCCGGCTCAGCTCGACCCGGTCCACCCCGCGCGCCCGGTCCAGCTCGGCGAGGAACGGCCGCAGCGGGTGGCCACGGTGCAGCTCGTCGGTGCGGAAGGTGCAGACCAGCAGCAGGCGGGCGGCGCGGGCGGCCCGGACCAGGAAGGCGATCAGGTCCCGGGTGGATCGGTCGGCCCAGTGCAGGTCCTCGATCACCAGCACCAGCGGCCGTTCCTCGGCGATCCGCTGGAACAGATCGGCGACCAGGTCGAACAGGTAGCCGCGCGGGGTGTCCGAGACGGGCAGGCCGGTGGGCGCGGCGCCGCCGGCCGGCACCCGGGCCAGCTCGGGCAGCAGCCGGGCGAACTCCGCCTCGTACCCGGCGAAGGCGGCCGGGCCGTCGCGGCGCAGCACCTCGCGCAGCGCGGCGGCGAACGGCGCGAAGGGCAGGCCGGCCTCGCCCAGCTCCAGGCACTGGCCGATCAGCACCCGCGCCCCGGCGGCGCCGGCCTGGGCGCCGAATTCCTCGAGCAGCCGGGTCTTGCCCACGCCGGCCTCGCCACCGACCAGGACGGTGCTGGGCTCCCCCGCCCCGGCCCGGCCGAACGCGTCGCGCAGCCCGGTCAGCTCCGGCTGACGGCCGACGAGGACGGTGCTGGTGGCGCGTGCGGTCACGGCATCGAGCATGCCACGGCGCGCGCCGATACCCACCCGGCCGACCGGCCGGTCCGGGCGGTTGCCCGCAGGTCCGGCCGCCCCCGTGTCGGCCGGACCGGTGCCGCCCGGCGTTCCCCCGTCCGGGTCCCGGGTGGCGGCCGGCCCGGGTGCGGTCGGCACCGGGCCGGCCGGGGACGCCGCCGGGCCGGGCGTGGCGGTCGCGCCCCGGCCGGGGGCGATCGCCGGGACGGCCGGCGCGGCGAGGGTGGTCACCGGCGGCCGTCGACGGTACGGGCGGCCTGGTGCCGGCGGCTCAGCCAGCTGCGCGGGTGGCGGCGGGGCAGCGACCGGGCGAGCCGGTCGCGGGCCGCGTCGGCCTGGAGCTCGGCGGCGTGGCTGCGGTGGATGGTGAGCAGAAGCTCTGCGTCGTTGCCGAACATCTCGGTTTCCCCTGTCGTGCGATGTCGTTTCGCTGTCGACACCGACTTTCCGCGCGAAGGTGCCCCCGGGGCATGGGGTCGCCGCCTGATCTTCCGCGCCGCCCCCTCCTTACCGGGCCGCCTCAGGGGGCGTACGGCGGCGTAAGGTACTCAGCCGCGCCAGAGCCGGCCGGGCAGCAACGGCGGGTGCGGGGCCCACTAGACTCTGCGGCATGGCAAAGCCCCAGGAGAAGGTCTCGTTCGGCCAGCGGCTGAAGCAGATCGGGATGGTGTTTCGGTTCACCGCCAAGCAGGACCGGTGGTTCATGCCGCTGGTCGCCGCGGCGGTGCTGATCCCGCTCGCGCTCACCGTGGTCGCGGTCATTCTCTACGGCTGGCTCTGGCTGCCGATCGGCATCCTGCTCGCCCTGCTCGCCGTGCTGATCGTGCTCAACCTGCGGTCCAACACGGCGATGATGAGCGCCGCCGAGGGGCAGCCCGGCGCGGCGGCGCAGATCATGGAGAGCATGCGGGGCGACTGGCGGGTCACCCCGGCCGTCAGCTCCACCACCCAGATGGACATGGTCCACCTGGTGCTCGGCCGCCCCGGGGTGATCCTGCTGGCCGAGGGCAACCCGCAGCGCGTCCGCGGCCTGCTGGGCCAGGAGAAGCGCCGGCTGGCCAAGGTGATCGGCACCGCGCCGCTGCACGACTACGTGATCGGCCAGGGTGAGGACGAGCTGCCGATCCGCAAGCTGCGCACCACCCTGATGCGGCTGCCCCGCACCCTCTCCCCCAAGGACGTCAACGCCCTCGACAAGCGGCTCAAGGCGCTCACCGCCCGCCCGCAGATGCCCAAGGGCGCGATCCCCAAGAACATGCGGCCGCCGCGCGGCGCGTTCCGCCAGACCCGGGGTCGCTGACCCCCGTCGTACGCGAGAAGGAGCCGGACCCGCACGGGCCGGCTCCTTTCTCGTCGGGGCCCCGGATCAGCGGGGGGCGTTGACGATCACCGAGCCGGTGAGGCGGTCGTGCAGCCCGCGGCGGTGCTCGTCCATGATCACGGCGGGTACCACGAGGGCGAGCAGCACGCCGCGGAGCAGGGCCCGGAGCAGCCCGATCCGGCCGCCGTCGGCCCAGCCCAGGCAGCGGATCTTCGTGACGTACATGCCCGGGGTCTGAGCGAAGAGGCCGAGGAACAGGGCGTACTCCAGGACCAGCACCAGGACCGGGGCCCAAGGGTGCTGGACCGGGCCCCCGAAGAGGTTGGAGATCAGCAGGCAGAGCACCCAGTCGACGACCAGCGCGCCGAAGCGGCGGCCGAGGCTCGGGGGCGTGAAGGTCGGGTCCGCGGCGGGCGGCACCGGCGCGGCGGCGGTATCGGTCACAGCGGTCAAGGGTAGCCAGGTGCCGGGTCCGGGCCGGGACGGGCGCGGTGACCAGGGGTGTCGGTCACTGCCCGGGTACGCCGGTTCGGCGCGGAGTGACGAATCGGACCAAAGCCAACAATTAGCGCCACACCATCACAGCGAGTATCGTCCGAACGGAGACCGACCGGCACCTGAGCGGCCGAGATGACGCTCCGCGAGGGACGTAACACGGCGGAAACAGAGGAGACACGGCCGGGCAACTCCACGGCCATACCGTCGCCAGAAGCCAGCCACCGGAGTGGACCTGCCAGGAGGACGTGTGTTCGCCAATCCCGAGGAACTCCTGCGATACCTCAAGAACGAGGACGTGAAGTTCGTCGACGTACGTTTCTGTGACCTGCCCGGCGTGATGCAGCACTTCAACCTGCCGGTCGAGTCCGTCGACGACGCGCTCTTCACCGACGGCCTCGCGTTCGACGGTTCGTCGATCCGTGGCTTCCAGGCGATCCACGAGTCGGACATGCTCCTGCTCCCGGACGTCGCGACCGCCTTCATCGACCCGTTCCGCGCGCAGAAGACCCTCGCGCTGAACTTCTTCATCCACGACCCGTTCACCCGGGAGGCGTACAGCCGGGACCCGCGGAACGTGGCGAAGAAGGCCGAGGCGTACCTGGCGGCCAGCGGCATCGCCGACACCGCCTACTTCGGCGCCGAGGCGGAGTTCTACATCTTCGACTCGATCCGCCACGAGACCTCCGCGCACCGGTCGTTCTACTACATCGACTCCATCGAGGGCGCCTGGAACAGCGGCCGCGAGGAGGAGGGCGGCAACCGCGGCTACAAGACCGCGTACAAGGGCGGTTACTTCCCGGTGCCGCCGGTCGACCACTTCGCCGACCTGCGCGACAAGATCGTCCGCCGCCTGGTCGACAACGGCTTCGTCGTGGAGCGCTCGCACCACGAGGTGGGCACCGCCGGCCAGTCGGAGATCAACTACAAGTTCTCCACCCTGCTGCACGCCGCCGACCAGCTCCAGCTCTTCAAGTACATCGTGAAGAACGAGGTCTGGGCCAACGGCAGGACCGCCACCTTCATGCCGAAGCCGCTCTTCGGCGACAACGGCTCCGGCATGCACACCCACCAGAGCCTCTGGCTGAACGGCGAGCCGCTGTTCTACGACGAGACCGGCTACGCCGGCCTGTCCGACACCGCCCGCTGGTACATCGGCGGCCTGCTGCACCACGCGCCGTCGCTGCTGGCCTTCACCAACCCGACGGTCAACTCCTACCGCCGCCTGGTGCCGGGCTTCGAGGCGCCGGTCAACCTGGTCTACTCGCAGCGCAACCGCTCCGCCTGCACCCGCATCCCGGTCACCGGCAGCAACCCCAAGGCGAAGCGGGTCGAGTTCCGGGTGCCGGACCCGTCCAGCAACCCGTACCTGGCCTTCTCGGCGATGATGATGGCCGGCCTGGACGGCATCAAGAACAAGATCGAGCCGCCGGCGCCGATCGACAAGGACCTGTACGACCTGCCGCCGGAGGAGTGGGGCGACGTCAAGCAGGTGCCGGGCTCGCTGCCGGAGGTGCTCGACGCGCTCGAGGCCGACCACGACTACCTGCTCGACGGCGGCGTCTTCACGCCGGACCTGATCTCCACCTGGGTGGCGTGGAAGCGGGCCAACGAGGTCGACCCGGTGCGCCTGCGCCCGACCCCGCACGAGTTCGCCATGTACTTCGACTGCTGACCCGACGCTCCGTCAGCACCGGCCGGGCCGGCTCCGCGACCGCGGGGCCGGCCCGGCCGGCTGCGTACGCCCTCAGCCCGCCCGCCGGGCCCGGAGCGCGCGGACGCCGCGGACCGCCAGCAGCACGATCAGGGCGGTCATCAGGATCGCGCCCGGCGCCTTGGTGAACCGGGCCAGGTTGGCGCCGTCCGGCAGGGTGAGGCAGGAGGCCACGGCGCAGGGCGCCACGAACCGGACGGTCCGGGCCAGCGACCGGGTCGCCACCGCGAGCAGCGCCAGCGGCCAGGTCGCGTACCAGGGGTGGAAGACCGGGGCGAGCAGGACCGTGGCGGCCAGCGCCAGACCCGCCCCGAGCAGCGCCACCCGGGGCCGGGCGGCGGCCAGCCGGACCACCCGCTGCGGGACGTCGTTGAGCTGGCGCAGCCCGGTCCACGCCCGCCACCAGAGCGCCACCAGCAGCACCGCGAGCAGCGCCAGCGCGACGGTCCGGACCACCGGCACCGCGTGCGGCTCCTGCCCGAACAGGCCGCCCGCGTAGTCGACCACGAAACCCACCGCGGTCGGCGGCGAGGTCCACTGCTTCGAGTCGCCGCTGTGCGCGAGGCCGCCCACCCAGCCCAGGCCCAGCCCGGTGGCCAGGGAGGTGACCAGCAGCGCCGCCAGCACGCCACCGGCCAGCCAGCCGGCGTCGCGCAGCAGCGCGCGCCACGTGTAGCGGCCCAGCACCGCGGCGAGCGCGGCGAACGGGAGCACCACCACCGCGACCGCCTTCACCGACACGGCCAGCCCGAGCAGCACCCCGGCCACCACCAGCGCCCGCGGCTTGCCGGGCCGGCGGACCAGCACCAACAGGCCGAACAGGAGCAGCCCGAGCCCCAGCGCGTCGTTGTGCGCACCGGCCACCAGGTGCACCCCGACCAGCGGGCAGGCCAGCGCCAGCCAGGCCGCCCGCCGGGTCGGTACGCCCACCGCCCGGGCCAGGCCGGGCAGGCAGAGCGCGGCCAGCAGCACCCCGGCCACCGCGATCACCCGCAGCAGCACGATCGCCCCGACCAGGCTGCCCCCGAGCAGCACCGCCAGGCCGGCCAGCAGCACGAAGAACGGTCCGTACGGTGCCGGGGTGGCCCGCCAGATCGGGGTCACCGCGTCGGTCCACGGGCACCCGGCCGCCGCCACCCCGACCCGGTACGGGTCGGCGCCGTGCGTCCACGACCAGCCCTGGCAGGCGTACGAGTAGACGTCCCGGCTGCCCATCGGCGGCGCGGCCAGCAGCGGCAGCACCCAGAGCCCGGCGGTCAGGTACGCCCACCGGGTCGACGGGGCACCCCAGCGCAGCGACCACCAGGCGCCGACCAACAGTGCCGTGCCGACCAGCCAGCAGCCGAGGGTCCACGGCCCGTGGCTGGCCTGCCACAGGCCGGGAAGGGTGGTGCGCAGCGGACCGCCGGGCAGCGCGCCGCCCAGCCAGCCGGCGACGGTGAGCAGCACCGCACCGGCGAGCCCGGCGTACCGAGCGACGGCGGCGGCGACGGGCCGGACCGGTCCGTCGGGCACCGCGCCGGGCTCACTCACCGCCGTTTCTCCTCAGTCTGCGGGCACCGGCTCCCGATCCGCCCGGGCCGACCGTATCAACCGGACGGCCACCACGATCACGAACAGCGTCATCAGGGGGGCACCCGGCATCTTGGTGTACCGGGGTAAACCAGTGCCGTCGGCCAGGACGAGGAAGGACGACACCAGGGCGACCATCGCGAACCAGGCGGTCCGTCGGGCCGTCGCGGCGAGCACGGCCAGGGGCCAGGTCCAGTACCAGGGGTGGAAGAGCGGGGACAGCGCGACCGTCGCGACCAGCGCCAGCCCGGCGTGCCAGAACGGGTCCCGGCGGCGGAACGCCCGGAACCACAGCCAGATCAGCAGCGCCCCGAGCACCAGCACGGCGAGCCCTCGGGTGACCGGCAGCGCGTCGATGTGTGCGCCGAACAGCGACGCCAGGTAGCCGACGGTCTGCCCCACCGCGGTCGGCGGCGAGGTCCAGGCGACCACGAGGCCGCCCTGCTCCAGCCCACTGATGAAACCGAGGCCCAGGCCCGCGGCCAGGGTCGCGGCCACCATCGCGGCCAGCGCCCCGCCGACCACCCACCCGCCGTGGCGGACCAGCGCGCGGATCCGGTACGCCCCGACGATGGCGGCCAGCGCCGCGAAGGGCACCACGACCAGCGCGGTGACCTTGATTGCACCGGCCAGCCCGAGCAGCACGCCGCCCGCCAGCAACGGCAGCGGGCGGCCCGGCCGGGCGGCCACCACGGCCAGCCCGGCGGCGAGCAGGCCCACCATGATCGCGTCGTTGTGCGCGCCGGAGATCAGGTGCACGGGCACCAGCGGGCCGGCCAACGCCAGCCAGAGCGCCCGCTGCGGCGGCACCCCGCAGCGGCGGGCCAGCACCGGCAGGGCCCAGGCGGTCAGCGCCACCCCGGCCACGGCGAGCACCCGGAACAGCGCGACGCTGGCGGTCAGCGACCCGGCGGCGGTCACCAGCGCCCCGGAGATCATCACGAACAGCGGCCCGTACGGGGCCGGGGTGTCCCGCCAGATATACGAGATGGTGTCCAGCCACGGGCAGGGCAGGGCGGAGACGCCCTGTTCGTACGGGTTGATCCCGGCGGCGTAGCTGGCCCCCTGGCAGGCGTACGCGTACGCGTCCCGGCTGCCCAGCGGCGGCGTGGTCAGCATCGGCAGCAGCCAGAGCCCGACCGTGACGAGCACCCAGCGGGTCGACGGCACCCGGTCGCGGAGCGACCACCAGGCCCAGCCCAGCAGCGCTGTGCCGGCCAGCCAGGTGCCGATGATCAACGGCCCGTGCGGGCCCTGCCAAATGCTGACGGGGGTGGGGCGCAGGTCGCCGTGCGGCAGCGCGCCGCCGAAGAAGGCGGCCACGGCGAGCAGCACCGAGCCGACCAGCCCGATCCAGCGGGAGAGGTGGTGAGGCACGTCGGACATGCTGCCAGTACGGTGGGTCGCGATCGGGAGGTGGGCATGCGGGGCGGTCGGGTGGTGGCGGTGTCCGCCGCGTCCGCGCTCGTCCTGGGTGTGCTGTACGTCACCTTTCCCCCGCTCGGCTCGGACCTGTCGGCGCAGGTGGCCCGCGCCGGCTTCTTCGCCGCCCACGGGCCGGCGCTGGTCGACCTGCACTGGTACGGCGGCGTCCACCCGTGGGGCTACAGCCCGGTCTCGCCGCCGCTGATGGCCCTGCTCGGGGTACGCCCCACCGGGGCGGTCGCGCTGCTCGCCGCGGCGACCGCGTTCGCCGCGCTGCTGGTCCGAACCGGGGCGCCCCGGCCCCTGCTGGGCAGCCTGGTCGGGGTGCTCACCATCGCCGGCAACCTGGTCTCCGGCCGGGTGACGTACGCCCTCGGGGTCGCCGTCGGCCTGGCCGCGCTGCTCACCCTCACCCTGCCGGCCGGCCGGCGCCCCGGGTGGCCGCGCGGCGTGCTGGCCGGCCTGGCGGCCCTGCTCGCCTCGGCGGCGAGCCCGGTGGCCGGACTCTTCGTCGGCCTGGCCGGCGTCGCGCTGCTGCTCACCCGCCGGTACGCCGACGGCCTGCTGCTGGCCGTCCCGGCCGCCGTGCCGCTGGCAGTGACCGGGCTGCTCTTCGGCGAGGGCGGCTGGATGAACATCAGCCGCACGGACACCCTGCACGCGGTGGTCAGCAGCCTGCTGGTGGCCGCGCTGGTGGCGTACCGGCCGGTGCGGGTGGGCGCGCTGCTGTCGGCGGCCGGGGTGCTGGCCGCGGCGTTGCTGCACACCCCGGTCGGGTTGAACGCCACCCGGCTGGTGGTGATGTTCGCGCTGCCCGTGCTGGCGGCCACCGCCCGGCTGCCCGGGTGGCTGGCGGGCCGCCTGCCGGCGCGCGCCCGCCCGGCAGGTGCCGTCGCCGAGTCGCGGGACGGCCGGGCCGGCCGGGCCGGTGAGCCGCGGCGGCGGGTGGCCGGCGGAGTCGCGCTGGCCGCGCTGCTCGCGGCCGTCTGCTGGTGGCAGCCGCCCGTGGTCGCCGCCGACCTGCGCGCGGACGATCCCACCGCCGATCCGGCGTACTTCGCGCCGCTGCGGGCGGAGCTGGCCCGGCGTGGCCTGGCCGGCCGGGTGGAGGTGCCGCCGACCCGCAACTACTGGGAGGCGGCCCACCTGGGCGAGGTGCCGCTGGCCCGGGGCTGGCTGCGCCAGGTCGACATCGCCCGCAACCCGCTCTTCTTCACCACCGTGCCGGGCGCCGCCGGCACCGGCGTCCCGCTCACCCCGGCGAGCTACCAGGCCTGGCTGGCCGACAACGCCATCCAGTACGTGGCCGTCCCCGACGCCGAGCTGTCCTGGGTAGGCCGCCCGGAGGCCGATCTGATCGGCGGCGGGCTGCCGTACCTCACCGAGGTCTGGTCGGACGCGCACTGGCGGCTGTACGCCGTGGCCGACCCCACCCCGCTGGTGGGTGCCCCCGGCGAACTCGTCCGGCAGGACGCGGCCGCGGTGACCTTCCGCGTGCCGGGTCCCGGCCGGGTGCCGGTCCGAATCAGGCACGACCGCTGGCTGACCGTCACCGGCGGCGCGACCGTCACCGCCGACGGAACGTGGACGGTGGTGACCGTGCCGCGCGCCGGCACCTACACCCTCGGCAGCTGACCCCGACCCGACCTGGCCCGCGACCGTGGTCGACTCCGGTTGCGGGATGCGGCGGTGTCCTGGCTTCCGGAAACCGCCGTTTAGGGGACCTGGAGTGGTTCACCCCGCCGGCAGCCAGCCGACAGGTGACTCCTCACAAGCTACGAACTTGATGACGTGAACGATTCGGCTCAGCCGCACTGCCCCGGCGGCCTCCGGCGGCGTCGGCGTACGCATCTGTGCCCGGCCAGGCGATTCATTCACGTCATCAAGTTCATAGGCGCAGAAGGGGGCGGTCGGCCTCGCGACCCGGGCTTACCCGGCCGTCCGTCCCGCAATCCCGGGAGTCCTGCAACGACCCCGTCGGCGGGCCCGCCGACGGGAGCCGTCAGCCCGGGGTGTCCAGCACCCGTTGCATGGCCGCCCGGGAGCGGCGGCCGGTGCGCAGATACTCGTCGAGGAACTCGCCGGGGTCGTCCCGGCCGAGCAGGCGTACCACCCCGGCCAGCTCGACCCCGTGCCGCGGGAGCTGGTCCCCGGCCCGGCCGCGGACCAGCATCAGCGCGTTGCGGACCTGCGCCGCGAGCGTCCAGCCGGCGGCCATCTCCGCCGCGTCTTCCGGGTCGACCAGCCCGGCGTCCCGGGCGGCGGCGAGGGCGTCGAGGGTACGGGTGTCGCGCAGCGCGGGCAGCCGGCCGGCGTGCCGGAGCTGGAGCAGCTGCACCGCCCACTCGACGTCGGCGAGGCCGCCCCGGCCCAGTTTGGTGTGGGTGGCCGGGTCGGCGCCCCGGGGCAGCCGCTCCGCCTCCACCCGGGCCTTGATCCGGCGAATCTCCACCACCTGCTCGCGGGTCAGACCGTCGGCCGGGTACCGGACCGGATCGATCATCGCCTCGAACTCGGCGCCCAGGTCCGCGTCGCCGCACACGAACCGGGCCCGCAGCAGCGCCTGCGCCTCCCACACCTTCGACCAGCGGGCGTAGTACTGGGCGTACGCGGCGAGGCTGCGGACCAGTGGACCCTGCCGGCCCTCCGGGCGCAGGTCGGCGTCGACGCCGAGCGGCGGGTCGGGGGCCGGCGCGGAGAGCAGCCGGCGCAGCTCCTCGGCGATGGCGTGGGCGGCGCCGCTGGCCGTGCCCTCGTCCAGCCCCGGGGGCGGGTCGTAGACGAAGAGCACGTCGGCGTCGGAGAGGTAGTTCGACTCGTACCCGCCGAGCCGGCCCATGCCGATCACCGCGAAGCGCAGCCCGGGCGGCGCCGGCTGCGCGGCCCGGGCGGCCCGCAGCGCGGCGGCCAGGGTGGCGTCGGTGACGTCGGCGAGCGCGGTGCCGACCGTGCGGACGTCGGCGAGGGTGGGTGGCCCGTCGGGGCGTGCGCCGGCCTCGGCGGCACGCGGCGGGCGCGGGGTGAGCACGCCGGCCCGGCTGAGCACGTCGGCGCAGGCGAGCCGGAGCAGCTCCCGACGGCGCAGCGCGCGCACCGCCCGGGCGGCCTCGACCGGGTCGTCGTGCCGCCCGGCCGCCGCGGCGAAGCCCTCGCAGAGCACCTCCCGGGGCCGTGGGGTCAGCTCGGTGTCCTCGGCCAGCAGCCGCAGTGCCTCCGGCTCGCGGGCCAGCAGGTCGGCGGCGTACCGGGAGGAGGAGAGCACCCGGGCCAGGCGGCGGGCCACCGGCCCCTCGTCGCGCAGCAGCCGCAGGTACCAGGGCGTGCTGCCGAGCTTGTCGGAGACCTGCCGGTAGTTGAGCAGCCCGCGGTCCGGCTCCGGCGCGTCGGCGAACTCGCTGAGCAGCACCGGCAGCAGGGTGCGCTGGATGGCGGCGGTGCGGCTCACCCCGCCGGTGAGGGCCTCGAGGTGGCGCAGCGCCCCGGCCGGGTCGGCGAACCCGAGGATCTCCAGCCGGTGCCGGGCCGCCTCGGGGGTCAGCCGCAGCCCGTCGGCCGGCACCCGGGCCACCGACTCCAGCAGCGGCCGGTACAGCAGCTTCGCGTGCAGCCGGCGTACCTCGGTGGCGTGGGTGACCCACTCGGCGCGGAACTCCTCGACGGCGCTGCGGCCCGGGGTGGCCTGGTAGTCGAGCGCGGCGGCCAGCCAGCGCAGCGGGGCCGGCTCGGTCGGCACGGTGTGGGTACGCCGCAGGTGCTGGAGCTGGAGCCGATGCTCGACGGCGCGCAGGAAGCGGTAGCCGCGCAGCAGCGCCTCCCCGTCGGCCCGGCCGACGTAGCCGCCGGCGACCAGGGCGCGCAACGCCGGGATGGTGCCCGGCGCCCGCAGCGACTCGTCGCCCCGGCCGTGCACGAGCTGGAGCAGCTGGACGGCGAACTCGATGTCCCGCAGCCCGCCCGGACCCCGTTTGATCTCGCGTTCCAGCTCCTTCGGCGGGATGTTCTCGATGATCCGGCGGCGCATCGCGCGGACGTCCTCGACGGCCTCGGGCCGTTCCGCCGCGGTCCACACCAGCGGCGCGAGCTGGTCGATCCACTCCCGGGCCAGCGCCAGGTCACCCGCCGCCGGCCGGGCCTTGAGCAGCGCCTGGAACTCCCAGGTCCGGGCCCAGCGCCGGTAGTAGGCCAGGTGGCTGGCGAGGGTACGCACCAGCGGGCCGCGGTTGCCCTCCGGGCGCAGCGCGGCGTCGACCGGCCAGGCGACCAGCCCGCAGACCTCGATCAGCCGGGTGGCGACCTGGGTCGCGGCGGTCAGGTCGTCGTCCTCGGCCGCCACGAAGATGACGTCCACGTCGGAGACGTAGTTCAGCTCGTCGCCGCCGGCCTTGCCCATCGCCACCACGGCCAGCCGGGGCCGGGGCGCCCCGCCGGGCAGCTCGTCCACGGCGATCCGGTAGGCGGCGGCGAGGGTGGCGTCGGCGAGCGCGGAGAGCGCCGCCATGGTCTGCTCCAGGCCGCGCCCGCCGGTCAGGTCGGCCGCCGCGATCCGCAGCAGCGCCAGCCGGTACGCCTGCCGCAGCACGGGAACCGGGCCGGTGGCGGCGGTCAGCCGGGCGGCGGTGGCCAGGTCGAGCTGGCCCTCCGCGGCGGGGGCGAGCCCGTCCGGCTCGGTGGCCAGCACCGTCCACTGCGCCGGGTTGGCGACCAGATGGTCGCCGAGCGCCGACGAGGCGCCCAGCACGGCGGTCAGCCGGCGGCGCAGCCCCGGGTCGGCGTACAGGGCGTCGAGCACGGCCGGCTTGCCGCTGACCCGCCCTTCCGCCTCGACGAGACGGTGCAGCTGGCGCAGGGCGAGGTCCGGGTCGGCCGCCCGTGAGAGCCCGGCCAGCAGCTCGGCGGCCCGCTCGTCGGTGGGCTCCTGGGTGTCCGGCCGCCACAGTCCCAGGCCGTCCGGACCGAGCAGGTCGGCCGCCCGCGCCCGGCCGTCGCCCTCGGCGAAGCCGTACCGGGCGAGGCGGCCCCTGGTCGGTCGGGTCATCTCAGTGCCCGAGCAGCGGCAGGCTGCGGCGCGGGGCGTCGTCGTCCAGCTCGCCGAGGGCGAGGGCGGCGAACCGGACGGCGAACGGCTGCCAGACCTCCTCGACGTCGGCCATCACCCGGTCGCAGGCGGCCACCACCAGCTCCGGGTCGTAGCCCAGCTCAGCCAGCAGCGTCGAGTCGCGGGCCCAGTCGGCGATCATCTCGGTGTCGCACTCGATGTGGAACTGCAGCCCCCAGGCCCGGTCACCGAGCCGGAACGCCTGGTGCGGATGGCGGGTGGAGGCCGCGAGCAGGGTGGCCCCGTGCGGCAGCTCGGTGATCTCGTCGGAGTGCCACTGGAAGACGTCCGGCATCAGCGGCACGTACCGGAAGAGCGGGTCGGTCTCGGCGGCGTCCCGCTTGCCGACCACGGCCGGCCCGACCTCCGGCCCGGACGAGCTCCGTTCGACCTGCCCGGCGTGCGCGGCGGCGAGCAGTTGCGCGCCGAGGCAGACGCCGAGGGTGGGAACGCGCTGCCGGACCGCCTTGCGCAGCAGCCCCTCCAAGGCGGGGAACCAGGGCGCGCCGGGGCTGCCGTCGGGCAGCGGGTACGCCTGCTGCTCGCCGCCGAGCACCACCAGCGCGGCGTACCCGTCGAGGTCGGCGGGGAGCTCGCCACCCGCGTGCGGGCGGAGCACCCGCAGCTCGATGCCCCCTTCGCGGAGCCACTCCCCCAGTCGGCGGAGGTCGTCGGTCGGGTCGTTCTCGATCACCAGCGCGGTCGCCACGACGTCGAGGCTATCCGGTGGCAGCGGGCACAGCCGGAACGGCTCGGCGCACGGCATGGCCGCGGGCCCTGTCAGTCTTTCGATCAGGGGATGACGTTGTTGGATGATTGGCGCCGCAGTGTGAGTGGGATCGCCAGGCATGATCGGAGATGATCCGGCCGCTTCTATCGAGGGCCGGGTGATCACGTCGGGTACGGGCCGGTATACGCCGTCGGCGAGGACTCGGCGGGGTGGCTCGGCTCGCACTGGCAGGAACGCGGCTGGTTTGGTCGGACCCCGCGGGTACGGTCCTGCTCGACGAAACCGAGCGCCCGGGCGGCGGGAAGGGTGGCAATGAGTTCTGTTGCATCCCCGTCTGCGCCTGCCTCTCGGCGGACGCAGGGCAGGTCGAAGGCGAGGAACTGGCGGCGGGACCCGGATGGCCCGTGCGCAGTGATCCGCCTGGGCCTTGACGCGTCGAATAGCCGGTCGCGTGCTCGGTTGGAGCGGATGTTCGCCGCGACGTTTCAGTTGCGGCGGGCGCTGCAAGCGCAGGCCCGGTCGCCGGTGGACGCGTTGTGGGCGGCGTCCCGGCTGCGTGAGCGCGATCTGGCGGGAGCACGTGCGCGGTTCGAGCTGACACGTGCGGCCCTGGAGACGGCTGCTTACCGGCATGTCGAAGCGGCCGGGTGGTTGCGGCATCACGTGACCAAGGCCATCGCGATGCACCTGGCCGACGAGGTGTGGCAGACCTGCGACCGTCATCTGTTCCCGGACAGGTCGGGCAAGCGGGCGGGCAGGCCGAGGACCGGCACTTGGTGGGACCACCGCCGTATTCCCGGCCGGGCCAGGTCGCACACGAAGCGGCGCACATGGGAGACGTTTCGGCTGGTCGGCGGTTTGGATGCGCACGCCTCCGCCTACCCACCGCGTCAACCCGACTCCGCGCTTTCCCAGCCCCGCGTGATGCCGACCCCGCCACGCCCTCTGAAGGGCTGGTGGGAGTACGACGGACCCCTCGCCGTCGTGTTCACCGGCCTGCCCGCAGGCGACCTGGTCCTGCCCGTCCGGTTGCCTCAGGGCGCAGGCCAGTGGGCGCGCCTACACCATTTCCTCGCCGATCCGACCATCTGGCACAAGATCGATCTGGTACGGGTGGAAGACCATCGTGCGTGCGGTGGCTGGCGCTACTACGCGCATCTGATGATTCTGGGCTCTGGGTGGACGAGTCCGGCTGTCGCGGCCAACCGTAAAGGCGCGCCACGGGATCGGGTCGCGGGGGTGGATGGGAACGTCAGCAACCTCGCCGTCGTCTCCATGCCCGCCAGCCCCTCCACCGACGGTGGACTTGCCAGTGACCATGTGGCCGTCACGCCTGAGCAGCGGGCAGCAGTCGAGAAAGCCCGACTGGCCGCCCGCCGCCGGCAGCGAGCCCTTGATCGCTCCCGCCGGTCGTCGAATCAGGCGCAGTACACGTTGAGCGTTCGGCAGGCCAGACGGGCTCGCCGCCGCCGGGAGGCGGGCCTGCCCGAACGGGCGGCAACCACCCCGGCGGGCACCCGGGTCAGTGACGCGGCCGGCCATCCGAAACGCGCCTACCGGCGGGATATGCTCAGCACCACCTACCGGCGGGTCCGCGCGCAGCATGCGCAGGACTCTCGCGCGATGTCGCAGGCGAAACAGCATCGCGCTCGCGACATCGCCCGCACGATCGTTACCCGGCACGGCAGCCACCTGACCGTCGAGCACACGGACATGCGGGTATGGGCGCGACGATGGGGACGCGGGATCGCCATGTTCAGCCCCGGCCAACTCGTCGCCGCCCTGCACGGCGAGGCCAGAGCCGCAGGTGGACGGATGCTGCGTGCCGGCACCCGGCAGACAGCTTTGTCGCAGCGCTGCCCCTGCGGGCACCGACAACGCAAACCCCTGTCCCAGCGCGAGCACAACTGCCCCCACTGCGGGCTGATCGGCGACCGGGACCTGGTGTCGGCGGCGATGGCCGCATGCGTGCGCTTGACCGACCCGGACGACCCGAGAACCGCCTACCTTGATGAGACTTCCGTTGCCGCACTGCGGCAACGGGTAGCAGGGCAGCAAGAGGCCCTGACCCGGTCAACCGCACCCACCCCCACAACGGCGGCAGGGACGGCAGCCACCCCTGCGGTGGCCTCTGCCGGGCAAAGACCACCCGCACCCGGACGTGCCACCCCCCGATGAGACCCGCCCAACTACGGGCGGGACCACGCGGGCACACACATCCGACCCCGCGGAACGCCCGCCCACAACGGGTACGGTCGTGAGCCGTAACCGACTCAACTCTTAGGCTGCCGTCGTGCCCACCGACGACGACGACCAGTGCCTACGCTCACCAGTCCTGCGTCCCGGCGACACCGTGATGCTGGTGTCGCCCTCCGGCCCGACCCGTCCCGAGCGGGTCGCCCGCGGCATCGAACTGCTGACCGGCTGGGGGCTGCGCCCGGTGCTGGCGCCGAACGCGTACGCCCGCCAGGGCTACCTGGCCGGCGGGGACGAGCTGCGGGCGGCCGACCTGAACACCGCCTTCGCCGACCCCGAGGTGCGCGGGGTGATCTGCACCCGGGGCGGCTACGGCGCGCAGCGGGTGGTCGACCTGATCGACATGGCCGCGGTACGCCGGGACCCGAAGGTGGTGGCCGGCTTCTCCGACATCACCGCGCTGCAGTTCGCGCTCTGGCGGGGCGGCCGGCTGGCCAGCGTGCACGGCCCGGGGGCAGCGTGGCTGGACGACCGCACCCCGCCCCGCTCGGCGGAGTCGCTGCACGCCGCGCTGATGACCACCGAGCCGGTGACCGTCGAGGCGGTGCGGGAGGAGGAGACGTACCCGGTCCGGGTGCCCGGCCGGGCCGAGGGCCGGCTGCTCGGCGGCAACCTCTGCCTGATCACCGCGTCGATCGGCACTCCGGACATGCCGGACCTGACCGGGGCGGTGCTGCTGATCGAGGAGGTGCAGGAGCCGCCGTACAAGGTCGACCGGATGCTCACCCACCTACGCCGCTGCGGCGCCCTGGCCGGGGTTGCCGGGGTGGCGGTCGGCCAGTTCACCGAGTGCGCGGACGGCTGGGACACCGCGGTCACCGACGTGCTCGCCGAGCGCCTGGGCGACCTCGGCGCGCCGGTCCTCGGCGGCCTGCCGATCGGGCACGGCGTCGGCCAGCTCACCGTCCCGGTCGGCACCCCCGCCGTCCTCGACGCCACCGCCGGCACCCTGACGGTCTCCCCCGCCGTCCGCTGACCACCCGCCCTGGCCCGGCGACATCGGATTTTCAGCGCGTTGACAGGGTCGCCACGGGTTCTCCCCAGCTCCACCCGTCACTGTCGGTGACGTCAACGCACCACCACCGAACTGGAGAACCGCATGATCCGCAAGATGTCGAGGAAGCACATGCTGGCCGGCCTGGCCGCCGCCGGGGTGCTCGGCGTCGGGATCGCCGCCCCGACGGTGGCGCTCGCCGACGACAAGAGCCCGAGCCCCAGCGCCAGCACCAGCACCAGCACCGACCAGGGAACGGACCGCCAGCAGCAGCGGGCCGACCGGCAGGCCGCGTTCGCCGAGGCCCTCGCCAAGGAACTGGGCGTGTCGACCGACAAGGTCACCGCCGCGCTGGAGAAGATCCGCGAGCAGCACCAGGGCGACCGGCCGGAGCGGCCGTCGACCGAGGACCGCCAGGCGTGGCAGCAGGAGCGGCAGGCCCAGCTGAAGGAGCGGCTGGACCAGGCCGTCAAGGACGGCAAGCTCACCCAGGAGCAGGCCGACGCGGTGCTGAAGGCCGTCGAGGCCGGCGTCTTCCCGGGCCCGGGCGCGGGCGCGCGCGGCCACCACGGCGACTGGGGCATGGCTGGCAAGTGACCCGGGTGGTCCCGCCGTCTCCTCACCGGCCGCTGTTCCCTCCCGGCCGGACCTGCCGGCGGGGCCACTCCTTGACTCCTCATCGGGCGCGTTTTCCGCGGCTTTGGGTGCGGTTGTTGTCGTCGGGGCGACAACAACCGCACCCAGAAGCGACCGGAGACGCGCGACGGGCGGCCGGGGTCAGGCCGCGGCGGGCGGGGTGAAGACGCCGAGGTGGTTCCCGGACGGGTCGAGCAGGTGCGCGAAGGTCAGCCCGCTCGGCGCGGTCCGCAGCGGCACCAGCACCTTGCCCCCGGCGGCCTCGGTCCGCCGGCAGGTCTCCGCCACGTCCGCCACCTCGGCGTAGAAGATCGCGTAGTTCGGCGAGTCGCCGCCGGTGGCCCGGATCGCGCCGCCGATCCCCTGCTCCCCGCCGGCGGTCGTCACCCGGTACGACCCGCCGTTGGCCGCACCCTGCTCCTCGAAGGTCCAGCCGAACAGGTCCGCGTAGAAGCGCTCGACCTCGTCCGGGCGGTCGGAGCCGATCTCGAACCAGGTGATGGGCGTGCTGGACATGCTGCCTCCTCGTCGTGCCGGCCGGTCGGCCGGCGTCGTCAGGAAGCAGCCTCACCCCGCTGCGCGACAGCGTCCTGTCGGTGTTTCCCGGACTCACACCAGACTGAGCGGGCGGACCCGCTCGTGGGGGATGTCGAGGTCGCCGGGGTGCAGCTCCCGGGTCACCGGCTCCGCCAGCGGGTGCACCGAGCGGATCCGGTCGGTGCGGAAGCAGCGCAGCCCGTCGCGGAGCCGGCACCAGGCGACCAGGTACCAGTGCCGGGGGCTGCCGAGGTAGGCCAGCGGCTCCACGTCGCGCACCGAGTCGGCGCCGGCGCGGTCGGCGTACCGGAGGCGGAGCACGCGGCGCGCGGTGACCGCGTCGGCGACGGAGGCCGGGACGGGGGTGGCCGGCCCGTCGCCGATCAGGTGCACCCGGCCGGCCAGGCGGTGCGCCTCGGCGGCGTCGGCGGCCGGCATCACCGCGACCAGCTTGCGCAGCGCCGCGCCGGCGGCCGGGGCGAACGGCGTGCCGGCCAGCCGGTGCAGCGCGACGGCCATGGCGACCGCCTCGCCCGGGGTCAGGTTGACCGGCGGCAGGGTGCGCGCCCGGTCCACCACGTACCCGCCGGTGCGGCCGGGCTCGGCCCAGATCGGCACCCCGGCGCCCTGCAGCGCGGCGATGTCCCGCTCGATGGTCCGGGCGCTTACCTCGAAGCGCCGGGCCAGCCAGCTGGCGCTGCGCGGCCGCGGCGACACCGCCCGCAGCTCCTCCACGAGCGCGTAGAGACGGTCGGTGCGGTTCACTCCCCGGAAGCTATGCCCGGGGTACGACAGACCGGCTCTACAGCGAGAGGTAGCGCTGCCGCTCGTACGGGGTGACCTCGCGGCGGTACTGCTCCCACTCGGCCCGCTTGTTGCGCAGGAAGAAGTCGAAGACGTGCTCGCCGAGCACCTCGGCGACCAGCTCCGAGCCGGCCATCACGTCGATCGCCTCGGCCAGGTTCTCCGGCAGCGCCTCGTAGCCCATGGCGCGGCGCTCGGCGCTGCTCAGCGACCAGACGTCGTCCTCGGCGCCCGGCGGCAGCTCGTACCCCTCCTCGATGCCCTTGAGTCCGGCGCCGAGCATGACCGCGAAGGCCAGGTAGGGGTTGGTCGCCGAGTCCAGCGAGCGCACCTCCACCCGGGCCGAGTTCGGCTTGCCGTAAGCGGGCACGCGGACCAGCGCGGACCGGTTCAGGTGGCCCCAGCAGACGTACGCCGGGCTCTCGGTGATCCGGTCGGGCAGCGCCTGCGGGAAGAGCCGCTTGTAGGAGTTGACCCACTGGTTGGTGACCGCCGTGTATTCCCGGGCGTGGGTGAGCAGCCCGGCGATGAACGACTTGGCCACCTTGGAGAGCTTCATCGGGTCGCCGGCGTCGTGGAACGCGTTGCGCTCCCCCTCGAACAGCGACAGGTGGGTGTGCATCCCGCTGCCCGGCTGGTCGGTGAAGGGCTTCGGCATGAAGCTGGCCTGCACGCCGGTGGAGAGGGCCACCTCCTTCACCACGTGCCGGAAGGTCATGATGTTGTCGGCGGTGGTCAGCGCGTCGGCGTACCGGAGGTCGATCTCCTGCTGGCCGGGGGCCACCTCGTGGTGGCTGAACTCCACCGAGATGCCGATCCGCTCCAACGCCAGCACGGCCTGCCGGCGGAAGTCCCGGGCCACGGCGTGGGTGGTGTGCTCGAAGTAGCCGCCGGTGTCCACCGGGGTCGGCACCGAGCCGTCCTGCGCGCCGTTCTCCAGCAGGAAGAACTCGATCTCGGGGTGGGTGTAGAAGGTGAAGCCCTTCTCCGCCGCCTTGGACAGCGCCCGGCGCAGCACGTGCCGCGGGTCGGCCCAGGACGGGCTGCCGTCGGGGAGCAGGATGTCGCAGAACATCCGGGCGCTCTCGCCGCTGACCCCGCCCTCGAAGGGGAAGACCTGGAACGTGGTCGGGTCGGGCATGGCGACCATGTCGGACTCGAAGACCCGGGCGAAGCCCTCGATCGCCGAGCCGTCGAAGCCGATGCCCTCCTCGAAGGCCGCCTCCAGCTCGGCGGGGGCCACTGACACGCTCTTGAGCGTGCCGAGCACGTCGGTGAACCACAGCCGGACGAACCGGATGTCCCGCTCTTCCAGCGTACGGAGGACGAACTCCTGCTGACGGTCCACTTCCACCCCTCGCGACACGTACGTCCGGCACCGGGCCGGGCCGGCCCGGGCCTGACCGCCCAGTCTCCACCGGCCTGGTTACGCCGACGTTACGCGACCACATCGGGACTGTCCCGCCGTGTCCCGCCCCGGCGACGGGTGGTCCGCGTCTCCCACGTCCGGCCGGGTCGGGCCCGTCCCGCTGGGGCAAGATGAGGGACATGCCCACCGTGCGTCTCGCCCTCTGCCAGGTCAACCCGACCGTCGGCGACCTCGCCGGCAACGCGGAGCTGATCCGCGCCTGGACCCGCAAGGCCGCCGGCGCCGGCGCTCAGCTCACCCTCTTCCCGGAGATGATGCTGACCGGCTACCCGGTCGAGGACCTGGTCTTCCGCCGGTCCTTCGTCGCCGCCTCCCAGGCCGCGCTGCGGCAGCTCGCCGCCGACCTGGCCGCCGACGGGCTCGGCGACCTGCCGGTCGTGGTCGGCTACCTGGACGCGGACGGGCCGCCGCAGGTCAGCGGCGACGCCCAGCCGGGGCGGGGGGCCCGCAACGCCTCCGCGCTGCTGCACCGGGGCGCGGTCGCGGCCACCTATTTCAAGCACCACCTGCCCAACTACGGCGTCTTCGACGAGGACCGGTACTTCGTCCCGGGCAACACCCTCGAGGTGGTGCGGATCGGCGGGGTGGACGTCGCGCTGACCATCTGCGAGGACCTCTGGCAGGCCGGTGGCCCGTTCGCGGTGGCCCGGCAGGCCGGCGTCGGGCTGGTGGTCAACATCAACGGCTCGCCGTACGAGCTGAACAAGGACGACATCCGGCTGCCGCTGGTGCGCCGCCGGGCCGCCGAGGCCGGCGCCGCCGTCGCGTACGTGAACATGGTCGGCGGCCAGGACGAGCTGGTCTACGACGGCGACTCGATGATCGTCGCCGCGGACGGTGCGCTGCTCGCCCGGGCGCCGCAGTTCGTCGAGCACCTGCTGGTGCACGACGTGGAGCTGCCGCCGACGAAGGAACCGGTCGACGGGGACCGGGACCTCGGCGGGATGCGGGTGGTCCGCACCGAGGTCAGCGACGGCCTCCCGCCGGCCGCCACCGGCGCGGTCGCCGTCGGCGGCATCATCGAACCGGTCGCCGACGAGGCCGAGGTGTGGCAGGCGCTGGTGCTGGGCCTGCGCGACTACGTCAACAAGAACCGGTTCCCCTCGGTGGTGCTGGGCCTCTCCGGCGGAATCGACTCGGCGGTGTCGGCCGCCATCGCGGTGGACGCGCTCGGGCCCGAGCGGGTGGTCGGCGTCTCGCTGCCCAGCCAGCACTCGTCGGAGCACTCGCGGGCGGACGCCGAGGAGCTGGCCAAGCGGACCGGCCTGGACTACCGGATCGAGCCGATCCAGCCCATGGTGGACACCTTCCTGGCCAACATGTCGCTCTCCGGGGTGACCGTGGAGAACCTCCAGGCCCGGGTCCGCGGGGTGATCCTCATGGCGCTGTCGAACCAGGAGGGCCACCTGGTCCTCACCACCGGCAACAAGAGCGAGCTGGCGGTCGGCTACTCGACCCTCTACGGCGACTCGGTGGGCGGCTACAACCCGGTCAAGGACGTCTGGAAGACGCTGATCTGGCGGCTGGCGAAGTGGCGCAACGCGGACGCCGAGCGCCGGGGCGAGACCCCGCCGATCCCGGAGAGCTCGATCGGCAAGCCCCCGTCGGCCGAGCTGAGCCCCGGCCAGCTCGACAGCGACACCCTGCCCGACTACGACATGCTCGACCCGATCCTGATCGGCTACGTCGACGGCGACCTGGGCCGGGATGGGCTGATCGCCTCGGGCCACGACCCCGCGGTGGTGGACAAGGTGCTGCGGATGGTGGATACCGCCGAGTACAAGCGCCGGCAGTCCGCGCCCGGCACGAAGATCTCGCACAAGGCGTTCGGGCGGGACCGCCGGCTGCCGATCACGAATCGCTGGCGCGAGCACGGCTGAGCCCACCCGCCCCGCCGGGCTGAACTTTCCCGCCCGCGGGCCGAGCACGGGGTGCCGCGCCGGAGGCCGCCGACGCGGCGGCAGGCCGGGGCGGCGCGATCCCGGCCCACGGGCGGGCCGGGAAGTGAATTCCTCCACTCCGCCCTGCCGCCGCCCGGTCGTCCGGTGGGACGATCGCGGCGGAACCCGGGGACCGCGAACGCGGCCTCGAGGAAGGAGAGAGTCATGGTGGAGTCCACCCCGACCGAGGTGACCGCCCTCTACGGCGGGCCGGCCACCCGACGGATCCGTACCCGCGACCTGATCGCCGCCAAGGAGCGCGGCGAGCGCTGGGCGATGCTCACCTCGTACGACCAGTACACCGCCTCGATCTTCGACCAGGCGGGGATCCCGGTGCTGCTGGTCGGCGACTCGGCGGCGAACAACGTCTTCGGCTACGAGACCACCCTGCCGGTGACCGCCGAGGAGCTGCTGCCCCTGGTCCGGGCGGTGGTCCGGGCGACGAAGCACTCGCTCGTCGTCGGCGACCTGCCCTTCGGCTCGTACGAGGAGGGACCGGCGCAGGCGCTGCGGACCGCGGTGCGGTTCATGAAGGAGGGCGGCTGTCACGCGGTGAAGCTGGAGGGTGGCCGCCGCTGCGCCGCGCAGATCGAGGCCATCGTCGGCGCCGGCATCCCGGTGATGGCGCACATCGGCTTCACCCCGCAGAGCGAGCACACGCTGGGCGGCTACCGGGTGCAGGGCCGCGGCGACACCGCCGAGGAGGTGATCGCCGACGCCCGGGCGGTCGCCGAGGCGGGCGCGTTCGCGGTGGTGCTGGAGATGGTGCCCGGTGAGGTGGCCAAGCGGATCACCGCCGAGCTGCGGATCCCGACCGTGGGCATCGGCGCCGGCCCGGAAACCGACGCCCAGGTGCTGGTCTGGCAGGACATGGCCGGACTGCGGACCGGCAAGGCACCGCGCTTCGTCAAGCGCTACGCCGACCTGGCCGGCGCGCTGACCGACGCCACCCGCCGGTACGCCGACGAGGTACGCGACGGCCAGTTCCCCGCCGCCGAGCACACCTTCTGAGTACGCCGGGCGGTGCGGCCGCGGCCGCACCGCCCGCGCTCCGGTTCAGAGGTCGGTGACCCGGATGCCGGCGTGGGCCTTGTAACGCTTGTTGATCGCGATGAGGTTCGCGGTGAACGCCTCGATCTGGTGGGCGTTGCGCAGCCGGCCGGCGTAGATGCCCCGCATGCCGGGGATCCGGGCGGCGAGCGCGGCGACCACCCCGACCAGTTCGCGGTCCTCGGTGCAGATCAGCACGTCCAGGTCGATCCGGTCGATCTCCGGGTCGGCCAGCAGCGGCGCGCTGACGTGGTTGAACGCGGCGCAGACCCGGGACTCGGGCAGCAGCCGGGCGGCCTGCTGCACGGCGCTGCCCTCGGCGACGGCGAGGGCGTACGGGCCCTGCTTGTCGAAGCCGAGCGGGTTGACACAGTCGACCACGATCTTGCCGACGAGCGGGCCGGCGAGGGCCGCGACGATGTCGGCGTGCCCGTCCCACGGCACCGCGATGATCACCACGTCGCTGCGGCGGGCCACCTCGTCGTTGTCCGCGCCGGACACCACCCCGCCGGCCGGTACGCCGGGCAGGGCGGCGATCTCGGCCGCGGCCTGCGCCGCCCGATCGGCGGAACGGGACCCGATCAGGACGGTCTGCCCGGCCCGGGCGAACCGGTAGGCCAGACCCCGCCCCTGGTCGCCGGTGCCACCGATGATGCCGACGGTCAGCCCGGAGACGTCGGGCAGCGTGGTCGCGTCGTAAGCCATGCGAGCATCCTCGCAAACCGCGCCGTCCGCCAGCACCGTGCGCGGCTGTGACAATCCCCGCTGCCCCACCCCATCCGCGGAACCGCGGCGGGTCAGGCGCGTTCGAAGAGCACCTTGCGGTGGGTGGGGTCGGCGGTGACCAGGCGGACCGGGACGCGCTCGCCGAGCGGCAGCTCGCCGACGCAGCGGGCGCGCACCGGCGGCTCGTCCAGGGCCACCGTGCCCCCGGGCGGGCGACCCGGCCGAGTGGTCCCGTTCCCGGCCTGCCGGGGCAGCTCGGTGGCCGCCCGGGGCTCGTCCACGTCCAGCACCGCCGCTTCGAAGGTCTCCCCCACCCGGTGCTCCAGCAGCACCGCCTCGGCCAGTTCCACCGCGCCCCGGGTGGCCGCCGACGCGGTGCGGTCGGTGGCCGCCATCACCTCGGGCAGCTTCGGCAGCGCGGCGCGGGCCCAGTCGGGCACCTCCCGGCCCTCGTGCAGGGCCAGGCAGACCTCGGTCGCGTACCGGTCGGCGAGCCGACGCAGCGGCGCCGTGACGTGGGCGTACGCGGCGGCCACCCCGCCGTGCGCCGGCTGCTCGGGCAGCTCCCCGTCGAAGGCGGTGTACGCGGCCCCGCGCATCAGCTCGGCCGCCTGGTCGATGAAGGCGGCCGCCCGGGGCTGGGAGGAGTCCAGCCCGGCGAGCACCTCGCCCACCGACATCCCGGCCGGCCAGGAGACGCCCAGCGGCCCGGCGGCCAGCCGCAGCCGGTCGACCGCGTCCGGCTTCGGCGCGGGCATCGTCCGCAGCAGCCCGATCCGGCCGGCGAGCATGATGTCGGCGGCCGCCATCCCGGTGAGCAGGGAGATCTGCGCGTTGTGGTCCTCCATCGGGCCGGGCCCGCGCAGCACCAGCCGCCAGCCGTCGCCGTCCGGCTCGACGTCCTGCTCGGGCAGGGGCAGGTTGACCGCGCCCCGGCGCAGCCCGCGGGCGGTGAGCAGGGCGCCGAGCTCGGGCAGCAGGGCGATCGGCTCGGGCAGCCGGCCGGCGTCGGCGGCGAGCTGCACGCCGACGTAGTCGAGCTTGGCCCGGCTGCGGACCCGGGCGCGTTCCACCACCACGCCGACCGTGCCGCCGTCGGCGTCGAGGTCGATGGTCCAGAGCACCGCTGCCCGGTCGGCGTCGGGCAGCAGGCTGGCCGCCCCCTCGCTGAGCGTGTGCGGGTGCAGCGGCACGTTGCCGTCGGGCAGATAGACGGTCTGCCCGCGGCGCCAGGTCTCCGCCTCCAGCGCGCCGCCGGGGCGTACGTGGGTGGCGACGTCGGCGATGGCGTAGCGGACACGGAAACCGCCACAGGGACGGCGGGCGAGGTGCATCGCCTGGTCGAGGTCGCGCGAGGTCGCCGGGTCGACCGTGACGAACGGGACGTCGGTCCGGTCGGCGACGGCCGGCAGCGGCGCGGCGGCCGCCTCGTCGGCCTCGCGCTGCGCCGCGGCCGGGAAACTCTCGGGCAGTCCCAGCTCGCGGCGCAGCGCGCCGAAGTCGATGCGGGGCGCGAGTACGCGTCGGATCACCACGCGGTCAATCCTGACAGCGCGGCGGCCGATCCGCCCACCGGCCGGCGGCTCCAGCGTGGCGCCGGTCAGCGGCGGCCCCCGATCGTCAGCCGGCTGCCCTGCGGGTGCTGGCCGGTCTGATCGTCGAACGGCCGGCGGCGACCCTCGTGCCCGCGGGTTTCCGCGCGGCGGTGAGTCGTTTGTGGGTGGCGGTCGAGGTACTCGTCCTGGCCTCGATCGGGCCCACGGACGACGCCGCGGAGGTTGTCTTCCTCGCCGCCGCCCTGCGCGCGGTGGCCGCCGAGGAGCTGCCGGTCGCCTTCCTGGCCGGTGCCTTCTTCGCCGCCGCCTTGCGGGCGCCCCCGGTCGGGCGGGTCGGAGCGGCCTTCGCGGCGGCGGTCTTCTTCGCGGTCGTGGTCTTCTTCGCCGCCGCCTTCCGCGCGGGTGCCTTCTTCGCAGGCGCCTTCCTGGCGGGGGCCTTCTTCGCCGCGGTGACCTTCTTGGCGGGCGCCCTCTTCGCGGGAGCCTTCTTCGCCGCGGTGACCTTCTTGGCGGGGGCCTTCCTGGCGGGGGCCTTCTTCGCCGCGGTGACCTTCTTCGCGGGCACCCTCTTCGCGGGAGCCTTCTTCGCCGCAGTGACCTTCTTGGCCGGCGCCCGCTTCGCGGGAGCCTTCTTCGCCGCCGCGGTGACCTTCTTCGCGGGCGCCTTCTTGGCCGCCGCGGTGACCTTCTTGACGGCGGCCTTCTTCGCGGGCGCCTTCTTGGCGGTGGTCTTCGTGGCCGGCGCCTTCTTCGCGGGCGCCTTCCGCGCCGCCGACACTGCCTTTCGGGCGGCCGCCTTCTTCGCGACTGCCTTCTTCGCCGGGACCCGGCCGGCACCCGCACCCGAGGCGTTGGCGGACGCCTTGGTGACCGTCGCCGTCCTGGCCGTGGCCGCGCCCACGGTCCGCCTGGCTGCGGTGGTCTTCTTCGCGGTCGTACGTCTGGCGGCCGGGCGGGTGGTGGCCTGCTGTGCTTCGGCCATCTCGGTTCCCTCCTTGGGGACGTGCTCTCGCCCTCGCGGAGCACGGATCACCTCGACGCGGGCCATCCCGCGCCGTCTACCTGTCCTCCCCGGCCCAACGGGCGTCCTCGGCGTCCCACGCTTCGTTCCGCTCCCGCACCGTCTGCAGGGCGTTCTCCGCGTCGGCGGCTGAGGCGTACGGTCCGAGAACGTGCTTCGCGGGACACACGTCGGCATCGGTCTCGACCCGGTGGTGTCGCGTGCACCAGTAGTAGTGCCCGCCACTTCCGTTGTCGCTCATGCGATCACTGTGCACCGCGAAGCGTCCGGCCGCCACCGGAACGCCGCAAATAGTCCTGATGTTCTCCACAGTAGACCTGCTCGGTCCAGCTCGGGGCGAAACGGGCAAAGTCGGCAACGATTCCGCTGAACGGCCGGTGCCACCGGCGGCCGGTTCCCGGCAGGATCGGCGCTCGTGATCATCACGAAGGCCGGTACAGGGACCTGCCCGGAGTGCGGGGCGGCGACGGTGTCGCTCCACGACGCGATGCCGTGGTGCACCAGGTGCGAGTGGAACCTCGACGGCTACGACCGCACCCGCCAGGCGCCGGAATTCGGCTGGGCCTGGATCGACCGGCGCACCCACCGGCTCGCCACCCGGCTGACCCGGCAGCAGTACGCGGCGCTGCTCGACCGCCCGCTGGAGTCGGCCGGCCTCGGGCCGGCCGGACTGGTCACCGCCGTGGCGTCGCTGCTGCTGACCGCCGGCGTGCTGGCGCTCGCGGTCATCGGCGGCTGGCTGCTGTTCGCGTACCCGTTTCCGAACTTCGCCATCGTGTTCGGGCTGGCGCTCATCGGCCTGGCGGTGGCGCTACGACCCCGGTTCGGCCGGCTGGACCCGGGCCTGGAGGTGCTCTCCCGGGAGCAGGCACCGGAACTGCACGCGCTGGTCGAGCAGGTGGCGACGGCGATCGGCGCGCCGGTGCCGCACGTCATCGGGGTGGACGACAGCCGCAACGCGTACGCGACCTCGGTGGGGCTGCGTCGGCGTCGGGTGCTGGCCCTCGGGCTGCCGCTGTGGGGCGCGCTGGGCGGCCAGGAGCGGGTCGCGCTGCTCGGCCACGAGCTGGGCCACTTCGTCAACGGTGATATCCGCCGGTTGCTGGTCACCCAACCGGCGCTGACCATGCTGGGCAACGCCGCCGGCCTGTTCCGCCCCGCGCCCGGCACCCGTGCCGGCGGGCTGCTGGAGATGGTCGGTGAGGCGCTGGGTCGGATGCTGTCCTGGGTGTTGTCCCGGCTGCTCTTCGCCGGTCACCTGCTGCTCATGGTGACGGCGCTGCGGGACAGCCAGCGGGCGGAGTACCTGGCCGACGAGATGTCCGCCCGGGCGGCCGGCACGGCCGGGGCGACCCGGGCCCTCGATGTCCTGCTCAGCCTGGACTCGGTCACGCTGGCGGTCCGCCAGGGCGCCCGGGGCGGACACGGTCCGGCGACGTGGCGGGCGGGGGTGGCCCGGTCGCTGGACGCCGCCGCCGACCGGCTGCCGCTGGCGCGCCAGCTCTCCGTCCGCGAGGAGACGTCGCTGTTCTCGTCGCACCCGCCGACCGGCCTACGCCACCGGATGCTGGCCGCCCGGCCCTGGCAGGACCCGGCGGTACGGCTCGACGACGACCGGATGGCCCGCCTCGACGCCGAGCTGGCCCGGGAGTACGCCCGGGCCGCCCGCGCCATCAGCTGGTCCGGCTGACTCCCGGCGCGGGTGACCGGTCCGGACCGGTCACCCGGGGGACGGCACCGGCGAGGGCTCCTCGGCCGGGTCCGGCCGTGCCGCGCCCAGCGCGTACGCGAGGGCGTAGGGAGTGCAGGCGAGGTAGAAGATCGGTTCGACCAGCACCCGGTCGGTGATGAGGAACCGTTCCCAGTCGGTCGGGCGGGGCAGGCCGAACGAGGAGTCCGTCCAGCAGTTGAACAGCCAGAGCGGCGCGGAGATCCGGTCCACGGCGTCGGCGGGCAGGCCGTCGGCCAGCGACCCCGGGTCGGCAGCCGGGATCGCGGCGACCACCGCGAGAACCACCGCGGCGTCCGCCGCCACCAGCGCGCCGACGACGCCGACCGCCCAGGCCAGCCGGCTGCGGCCGCGCCGGGCCAGGACGCCCGCGCCCCACAGGGCCGGTGTCAGCAGGCCGAGCCAGAGCAGCAGCCCCGGCGCGGCAGTCGCCAGGTCGTTCACCCCGGCGGCCAGGCCGTACGCGGTCGGCAGCGCGGTCGCCCCGATCGGCAGCACGACACCCAGTGCGGTCGCCAGCGGGCCGTTCCGCACGCCCCGCCGGGCCCCACGCGCGGCGAGCACGGCCAGCAGCACACCCAGCCCGGCGGTCAGCGCCGACCACAGGGGAAGCTGGAGCGAGGTCGCCCAGCTGACCGTCGTGCCGAGCAGGAGAAAGGTCGTGCTCATCACGGTGGCGGCCAGCGCCACCACGCCGACGCAGGCCGACGGGGCGAGCAGCAGCACGCCGACCGACCACCGCAGCCGCCGGTGGAGGACGGCGCGGTCGACGACGGGTGCACCGGCCCGGCTGGTGGCCAGGCTGGCGGCGAACCGCAGCATCCGCCACCGCTGGCCGCGCTCGGCCAGCACGTGCAGCTCGGCCTGCCACTCCCGGGACACCTCGTCGTGCAGCTCCGGCGGCCAGCGGCGCACCGCCGACCGCAACAGGAACCCGGCCAGCCGCCGGGTCACCACGCCGGGGCCCCGGTCGGCTCGGCGCCGCCCCAGGACGTCCGACCGTCGGGGGCGAGGGACCGCAGCTCGGCCAACGCCTGCCGGGCGGCGCGTACCCCCTCGGCGGTGAGCAGGTAATAGCGGCGCGCGGGCCGACCGGCGGCGGCCGGGTCGATCTCCTCCCAGTCGGCGGCGAGCCAACCGGCCGCCTGCAGCCGGTGCAGGACCGGGTAGAGGGTGCCGCTGGGCAGGCCGGTGAGCTTCATCAGGTCGAGCCCGTAGCGGGGGGCCTCGGCGTCGGCGAGGAGCGCCGAGAGCACCTTCGCCACCGGAATCGTCATCCGCATGGCGGCACTGTATCGGATTTCTACATAGGGTGGGTGCCACCGGACGCGACGGTGTCGAGTGGACGGTCGCCGGGTTCTAGCTGGGCAGCCGGCGGATGGCCAGCAGGGCGATGTCGTCGACCGGGTGCTCGGCGTCGAGCAGCGCCATGACGGTGCCGCACACGGTCTCGGCGGGAGCCAGCGGCACGGCGGCCATCAGCCGGGCGAAGCCGACGTCGAGCAGTTCGCCACGACGCTCGACGAGCCCGTCGGTGTAGGAGACCAGGACCGCGCCGGGCGGGAAGTCGATCGTGGTGGTGTGCCGCTCGAGCTGCCGGGGGCCGGTGCCGAGGGGTGGATCGATCCGGGCGGAAAGCATGACATTCGGCTGGCCGGGGACGGCCAGCACCGGGCGGGGGTGTCCGGCCAGGGCGACGCGCACGGTGGCGCCGTCGGGGGAGATCATCGCGTACAGCGCCGTGGTCAGGCTGCCGGCCTCGAAGTGGACCACCTTCCGGTCGAGCAGCGTCAGCGCCTCGGCGGGATCGTCGCAGACCAGCGCGTACGCGCGCAGGGCGCTGCGGATCCGGCCCATCACCACGGCCGACCGCAGCCCGTGACCCGACACGTCACCGACGACCACGCCCACCCAGCCGGAGGGGAGGGTGAAGACGTCGTACCAGTCACCGCCGACGCCGGAGGCGTGACCGGGTACGTACCGGGCGGCCATCTCGATACCGGGCACCTCGGGCAGTTCGGTGGGGATCAGGCTGCGTTGCAGCGCCAGCGCGGCGGCCTGGTCCAGCGTGCTCGCGCGGGCCCGACTGGCCAGGCTGACCCGGTCGGCCACGAGTTCCAGCAGGCGGACGTCGTCGGGGGTGAACCGGCGCGGCGTGAGGGTGCCGACGTGCAGGACACCGACGAGGTCACCGCGCGCGATGATCGGTACGCCCAGCAGGGACCGCACACCGGTCCGCAGCAGGATCGGGTTGACCACCTTGTCCGGGGTGACCTGCTCGATGACCACCGGTTGCCGGGTAAGGGCGATCCGGCCGGCGAAGCCTCGGCCGACCGAGACCCGGAAACCCTGCCGCACCTCCTCCTCCACCCCTTTGGCCGCGGTGGCGACCAACTGCTGGGCGCGTGGGTCGAGCAGGAGGATGGCGGCCGTGTCGACCTCCAGCAGGTCGCGGACCCGGTCGAGGAGTTCGTCGAAGAGGTCGGCGACGTCGAGGCGGGAGAGCGTGGCATCGGTCACCGCCTCGATGCGGCGCAACCGCTGCTCGTCCCTCATGCTCTCCGCGCGAACCACCCCAGGATCGTAGTTGTATCCCCGCAACCTTCGCCCGTCGTGCGCCCTGCCGAGATGTCGTGACCAGCGGAACCAGACGCTCACCGGCTGGGGCGTGAGCTGCCCAGACCGGGCCGGTCGCGGCGACGGGGCAGCTGTCGGGCAGGGCTACCGAGCTGTGCCCGCGAGCAGCCACCGGTGAGGCGGCCACGCAACCGCCGAGGTGAGGCACCCGACTCTCAACCTATCGTCGGCGCACGATCGCACCAACGACGCGTGACTGCGACTCGTTATGCCAGCTCCGCCCTGGACGCGATGGCTGGGCCGGCCTCGCCGGGCGCCGCCATCCTGACAGTGTGTGGAAGGCCTTAGCCAGCGGCTTTGGCGATGATGCGTTCCATCTCCTCACGACCGAAGGCCCGCAGGGTCGTGGTACGGACGTTGCCCGCCCCGCCGAGCTGCAGGAGCGCCGCGCCGGCGGTTTCGTCGTCGGGCGCCTCGACGACGGCCACGAGGTCGTACGGACCGACGGTCCAGTAAATGTTCAGGAGATTCGCCCCGAGATTCTGGGTTGCTGCGGCGAAGGCCTCGGCGCGCTTCGCGGTGTCCTTGTAGCCTCGGATCCCCTGATCGGTCCAGTTCAGCAACGCGATATACGTCGGCATGGTCCTTCACCTCCATGAAGAGACCTCATCATAGGGCTAATTCCGGGCATAACGGCCTAAATCTGCATCAAGCGCGCACCAGAACGAGTGATGCGAGCATCAACTGATCTCGTTCCAGCGGAGCTGCGCAAGGACGACGGCGGGTGGCGGGTGTGGGCTGTCGAGCTGCCTCCGTGGTGCGGGACGCACGTGCGGGTCGACGTCTGCCGGCGATGAGGACCAGGACGTGACGGCAGCCGGGGACACCTCGACGCCCGCGAACTTCGTAGAGCCCCGTTTGGCTCACCAGCAGACCGCGCAAGGCATCTACCGTACTGCGGCGAACTTCAAACGTTTGAAGTTCTCGACGTAGACGAACCGCTTGCCGTCAGGCGAAAAGCTCGGGGCATACGCTCTCTCGCCGTCGGCGATCCTCGTCTTCTTCCCGGTACTGACGTCGACCGACCAGACCCCGCCTCCGTTATCCGACGAGACGGCAGCGATCACCGACCGGCCGTCCGGCGACACCGCTATATCGGCGAGGCCGGGAAGCTCCGTGAGGAACCTGGCTGTGGCCGATTTTCCATCCCACTCGGTCAGGTGCCAGGTGAAGTCGTCCGGGCTCACCTCGACAGGCAGCGGCAACCTGCCGAGGGTGTCGGGTGCGGTGATGAAGAACAGCCGGTCACCCGTGGTTGCCGGCGAGCGCACCAGCACCGCGGACTCGCAGCCCGTATCACTGCCACTGAGGTTGAAGGTTGTCCCGTCGACCGTCACCGGAGAGGGGAACTCAGACGCCTTCCCGTCAGCGAGCAGCTGGATTCCCCCCGGACCGCACTTCCGGCGCGCCTGCACATATCCCCTGCCGTCACCGTTCACGAGTGCGGCACCGCTAAGGAAGCGTGTCAACGCCAGAGGCTCGAACGTCTTGTCGTTCGGGGAGTAGCTGAGCAGCTCGGTTCGGTCCCAGCCGCACTGGAGGGCCACCCCGACGTCGCCGTCGGAGCCCGCGAAGAGGAAGCTGAACAGCGTCCCCTCGTCGCAGGCTCCCTGTGGGGGACGCTCAAGAACGCGTTCCTCGTTGCTCTGATCGGGCCGCTGCCGCCACACTTCGGCCCCGTCCGAGGACACCTCTCGGAGGTAGTAGACCCAACCATCGGCGGCCCAGACCGGATTGAACAGGGAGACCGGCTCCACGAGCCCCATGATCCGGCCACATCCGCCGAGCATGATCACGGCCAGCACGACGACCGGCAAGACGACCACACGCAGCGCACGCACACGCAACCTTCCGGTGCTCATCTGCCTCATTCTGTCCGTCACTCAGCCGGCTCACTTTAGACACCACCACGGCCCGCCACCGTGCCTCAGCGACCATAGGTGATCATGCAGAACGGAGCGCGTCAAAGCTG
The DNA here is from genome assembly GCF_054963695.1 of Micromonospora sp. RTBAU3-60. Lineage (NCBI taxonomy): Bacteria > Bacillati > Actinomycetota > Actinomycetes > Micromonosporales > Micromonosporaceae > Micromonospora > Micromonospora sp. RTBAU3-60. The sequence continues at coordinate 235,888 of NZ_JBUEGB010000003.1, forward strand.
TTCGGCTGAGCCTGGCGATACTGCCGCCGGGCACCTGAGGCTTTAGGTCTCCTCGATGAGTTACTAACTGAGTGACGACGGACGCATGCGGCGGCGGACGTCGACGGACGCTGGTGGACTGTTGTAGCTGGCACGAGGCCCTGGCCACCCAGGTCAGGAGGCCGTATTGGTTGCCTGGGGATCAAGGGGTCTGCCGGGGCACACGGGGCACAAGACACTGTGAAACGTCGGCAACCAGCCATCAACGACGCGAGCTCAGGAGCAAGCGTGACCAGCGCGCCGACCAGATCGCCGCAGGTCAGGGAGAAGCAGCCGATGTTCCGCGTCAACGTCTGACCTTCCATTTGGCCGCGGTTGCCGATCAGAGAATGCCTAGGTACCCAGCCGGTGCTCAGCCGCGTTGAGCCGGCGGACCCATGCTTGCGCCTCGCCCGACCCTTCCGCCGCGTCGGCGAAGCAGAGGAGTCCTTGTACGACCACGGCGGGTATGACCGTCATCAGGTGTTCGGCAGCTCCGTAGGCGGCGATCACGGCCGGCCATTGGGATGGGTCGACGGACGACAGCAGGAGCCAGGCGAGGTCGACGACGCCGGGGGCGGCCGAGACGTCTTCCCAGTCGAGAAGTGCCAGTTCCCCGTTCGGGCCGGTGCGGACGTTGCGGGCGGACGCATCGCCGTGCACGAGGGTGAGCGGACCTGCCGAGGCGATGTCCTGCTCGGCCTTTGGCACCTGCCCGACAAGCCGCTCAGCAAGCCTTCGTAGGTTGGCAGGTAGGTCAGGGCGTGCTGCCAGCATTGGCATCGTCTGGTCGAACAGGTCGCCGACGAGGTCAGCTGCTGCACCTACCGGGCGCAACCACGGCCACTTCAGCGGAGCCTGCTCGGCCCATTGCTGATGCATGCGTGACAACAGCTGGGCATGTGCGATCGGGTCGGCTCCCGGTTGCCATGAGGAGAGGTCTTCGAGGACCAGCGTCGTGCCGTCCGGGGTTATCTCGGAGTGAAGGCAGTTAGGCACTCGGACGCCCACGACAGGCGCGATCTCGCGATAGAAGCGCACCTCGGCACGGAACATGTCCAGGACATCGGGAATCGAGCCTGGCTCTGGCAGGCCGCGGCGCTTCACAAACCCGTGCACCGCGCCCATGTTACGAGGGGTCCTCGAAGCAGGGTGACCGTGCGACGTGTCGGCGATGCCGCTCCGGGGCCGTCGCTGGGCCGTCTGGGCCGTGACCGGGCCGTCAAGCGCCGACCAAAGACGACCAAAGACGACCAACGAGGACCAGTAGCACCCGAGGAACCAGCAGGTCAGCCACCACGTAGGGCGGCTGACCTGGTGGGCGACGGACGAGTCGACCTGTACGCCGGATTATGACGACCACGCATGCCGCGAGCTGCGCAAACACCGCTGATCATGGCCGCCAGGGCGTCTACAGGGCGTCTCCCTCCTCCCCAACGAGATCCGGGAAGAGGTTGTCGATCGCCTGGCGGGTCCGTTCCTCGCTCGATGGCATGAGGTGGGTGTAGACGCGGAGGGTGAAGCCGGGATCGGTATGACCGAGGTAGGAGGCGAGGGCCTTGATGCTCTCCCCCGCGTCCAGAAGCGCCGAGGCGTAGAAGTGCCGCAGGGCGTGCATGCCGGTAGAACGGCTCGAAACCATGCCAGCGGCACGAACGGCGGGCCGCCATGCGACCTTGTCGAAGGTGGTTCGTCTGAGCGCTCCATCGCGGGCGGTGGTGAGGACCAGGGCGTGAGTCTGCGTCTCGGCGCTGGCCGGGTCTTCCCACGGAAGAGTGACGTGGACCGGTGGGAACCGGTCGAGGTGCGCCTGTAGTACTCGCGCGACGGTGCCAGGCAGCGGCACGCGGCGGTCCCGATCGGTCTTGGGAAGTCCGAAGACGAGCCGGGACCGGACGTACTTGACCTGACGAACGATGTGCAGCCAGCCGCCGTCAATGTCGATGTCGGCCACAGACAGGCCGAAGATTTCCCCCTGGCGGAGGCCGCAGCCAGCGCCCAGGTCAACCGCAACCCGGTAGCGCTCGGGCAGGCTGCCTCGCACCGCGGCGACCTCCTGCGGCTTCCAAGGCACTACCTTCCGCTGCACGGCCCGGGGCGGAATCACGGAACGAGCGGAGCATGGGTTCTTGGCGATGCGCTCGTCGTCCACCGCCGCCGCGAGGATCGAACGAAGGTGGGTGAACACCACTGCACGGGACGCAGGGGCGAGGACGCCGACCATGTTGCGGTCCCACTCCCGGATCTGGCCCGGCTTGATGGCCGACAGCTGCCGGTGGCCGAAGTAAGGCAGCAGGTGCTTACGGACCCGCAGTTCGGTGCTCTCGCGGGACGATTCATCGAACGCGCGAGTCCGTATCCACTCCTCGGCATACTCGGCGAAGGTGATCCGGCCAGCAGCGGGATCGACATAGGTGCCGCGCAGCTTGTCGGACTCGACCGAGACGAGGAACGCCTCGGCGTCCCGCTTGGCCCGGTCCGGAAACGACTTCTTGTGCTCACGCCCGTCGGGGCCGATGTACCGGACCCGGTACCGCAGCCCTTTGCCGAACAGCGCCGTCTTCACCCGTTCCGTGCGCCCGCCGGGGTGGCGAACCGTCTTGTACCAGCGGTCTTCGATGTGCGCCATGACTCACGCGGCCTGTCGCTTGAACCATGCCCGCACGTCTTCCGGGTCGTAGCGCAGGTGACGCCCCACGCGGCCAGCCGGCGGCCCGTACTTGCGCTTGCGCCACTGGTACAGCGTCTCGACCGGGACCCGGAGGAACACCGAGACATCCTCAACCGACCAGAGGTGGTCAACCACCGACGTACGCGTCACTGCTCTCCCTCCGTGGCCCCCGGACGGTTCACAGTTGCCGAACCATCGGGCGGATCAGCGGCCCGTCTCGCGGCGTCGAGTTGCGCCCGCCATTGGATCCGTTCGGAGATGGCCCGCAGGACGCGGTGGCCGAGGGGTGGGACGTCGGGGTCGGTGGGTTTGGCGAGTTCCCAGGCGTGCCGGACGGTGTCGGAGCCGGTCGGGGCGGTGGTGGCGTCGGTGGTGACGCCGAGCAGTGCCTTGACCCACTCGCGCCGGTCGGCTCGGTGGTCGGCCAGGGTCTTGCCGGACCACTGCCGAGAGATCAGGACGCGTCGGCCGCCGATGCCGAGGGTTTCCCGCTTGTGGACCTTGTTCTTGCAGTTGCCCGGCTTCAACCCGGGGCGGGCCTTCTTGGGTTGGATGCCGTAGAGCAGCCAGTTGGCGCACCGCTCCGAACACGGCGTGTGCCGCAGCTCAGCCCACAGCCGTTCCAAGTGGGCGCGCTGTCGGCCGGTGGTGACGTCGTGGCAGTCGGCGGCTTGCTTGGTGAGGTACTTGGTGATGTAGCCGACGCACCGGTCGGCGTCCTTGGTCCCGGCGAGAACGCCCTTGGCATCGACCTGCGAGCCGAACCGGACCACGTGCACGGGTTCGGCGTCGGGGTCGGCATCGACCAGGTCCAGGGCGTCATCCCACATGGGCAGCAGTTCACCGGTGGTCGGGTCGGTGTAGCCGCCTGCGTTGGCGTCCCATTGCGGCGCCCTCCCCGGTTCGTAGACCAGCTCGGTGGCGGGCGGCCACCACACCTGGTGGTAGGTCGCGGCGGCGACTTGGCGGACGAGGGCGCGGGGGATGGTGCCGCGCATGGCGAAGTGCGCGTGTGGGGCAAGCCGTCGCTGTGGTTCGACCGCTCCGGCGTACTGGATGTTCCAGCCGACCGCGCGGCGCAGGTTCTGCCAGAACCGGTCCAGCAGGCGGGGGAAGTGCACGGCGTCCCAGGCGGCCCGCCGGTAGTCGTAGCTGTCGGGGTCGACCGGCGTCCCGTCCGAGTGGACACGGCCGTAGGAGCCGAGGGTGAGGGTGAGGAACATCGACGGCCGGAACACCTGCCCGGCGTGGCCCTCGTAGGTGCGTCCGATGGTGCGGTTGTCGACGGGAAGGCGGGGCAGGTCCGGGGCGTCCTGCCGCCGTTTGGTCGACCGCACCCGGCGTTTGCCGTCGCTGTCCTCCTGGTCGTCGGTGGCGTGGGGTGGGGCGGGTCGGCCTCGGAGTCCTTCGGTGGTGATCTGGCCTTCCAGCTCTCCGATCGCGTCGTCCAGGTCGGCGACCTGATCCCACTGCGACGCCCTAGCCGCTTCATCGCGGGCGAACTCGAGATGCGCCCGAGCGACGATCAGCCCCCGCTGCGCTTCGGTGGCGGGTTGCGGGCCGGGGTCGGGTTCGTCGTCGCGGTGCCATCCCTCGCGGATCTGCTGCTGCCGCAGCCGGCGGGCACGCTTCGCACACGCCGGGCACTTCGCCTCTTGGGTCGCGCCGCAGGGCATGTCGATGACCTCGGTCTGGCCGGAGTCGAGGTCGGTGCGGCGCAGGGAGACGGGGCGGGTGCAGACGCCGTAGTCGGCGGCGAGGTCGGCCACGACGTCGACGGAGCGGGGCATGAGCATCCGGGCGGCCCGGGAGCCCGGCCGAGGCTCCACCACGGGGGTGGGGTCGAGGCCGGGCAGCGCGGGAGTGATGGTCATCGGCTCACCTCCCGGCACGGGGCGAGGTCGCGGACCCGCACGGCAGGGCGGGAGTCGGCGGCCGGGGTGGTGTGGTCATCCCGGCGCGGATCGAATACCGCCACCCCGGTCCGGGTGGTCTTCGCCCGGTACATCGCGGCGTCAGCGTCGGCCAGGGCGGCGGCGAGGCCGGCCGGCCCGGTGGGGGCGAGGCCGATGCTGGCCGTCACCGACACGACGACGCCGGAGGGCAGCCGGACTGGGGCGGCAATCGCGGCGGCCAGCTGGCGCACCGCGCGGGCCGGGTTGGGGTCGAGGATCAGGGCGGCGAACTCATCGCCACCCAGCCTCGCCGCGACGCCGTGAACGGTGCGGAGGCGGTGGGCGACGGCGGTGAGCACCGCGTCTCCGGCGGCGTGGCCGTGGGTGTCGTTGACGGGCTTGAAGCCGTCCAGGTCGACCACGGCCACCCAGGGGCGGTGCGGGGCGAGCTGCTCCCAGCCGGCGGCGAGCCCGGCACGGTTGGCGATACCGGTCAGCGGGTCGCGCAGGGATGCCCGTTGGAGGGCGGCGAGTTCGTAGCGGACGGCGTAGAGCCGGTACTGGTCCCAGGCGAAAACCCAGAGGCCGGCGACTAGGAACAGGCCGGAGAGCAGGTGGTCGGTCATCGGGTCACCTCCCGAGTCAGCGGGGTGCCGTTACGGCGGACGAACGCGGTCGACGGCACCGGAACAACCGGAGCCGGGGCGACCGGGGCCGGGCGGATCGGCTCGACCGGGACCAGGGCGATGGGTTCCGGCGCAGCGGCCGGGGTCGGCTCGACCGGCGGGGCGGGCGGCTCGACCGGCCGGACTGACGAGGTGACGACTGGCGCAGCCGGGGCGGGTTCGTCGGCCGGGGCGGGGACCGGAGCCGGGGTGGTGCCGAGGATGAGCTTGGACAGGCCCATGAAGGCGAGGGCGGGGACGGCGGACAGGAGCCAGCCGGACAGGCCAGGCTTGGCGACGGCGAGCTGCGCGGCGAGGGACAGGGCGACGGCGGCGACGAGCAGGAACATCGGGTAGCCGATCGGGCCGCCGGTGCGCTTGCGGCAGCGGATGGTGAGCAGGGCGGCGACGGGGACGAGTTCGGAGATGACGGCGTTGGCCCAGCCGAACCACTCGCCGGTGCCGGGCGGGGAGTTGTCGAGGGTCCAGTCCTTGACGTGGGTGAACGAGGCAGCCCCGGCGAAGCCGGCGACGAGCAGGAGGATGACGACGAGGACCAGGCCCTCAACGCGTTCGGCGCGGGTGTGGGTGGGGTGGGGTTTCATGCGGCACCGTCCAGGACTTCGCCGTCGATCACGCGCAGCCGGCCGTAGGTGTGGGCCATGTCGCGAATCTCGTCATCGGTCAGGTAGGAGAAGCGGACCCGCATCGGGGTGGGGTCACCGTCGATGACCACGAACCCGACCCCGGGCAGGCTTTGCGGGATGCGGTCGCACAGCGCGCCCCGGTCGCGCATCCCGTCACCGAGCACCAGATCCACCTGCGCGGCTTCCGCGAGCCGTAGCCCGATGCGGGTGGGGAACAGGTCCCGGAACGGCAGCACTTCCTTGCGGGGGTCCTGAATCGCCGCCACCACGTGGACGCCGACCGCGCGGCCCTGGGACAGCAGGATCGACAATGCGGCCTTGATGCGGTCCTTCAACTGGCGGTCGGTCAGGTAGGCGGTCAGGTTCGCCAGCTCATCGATCACGAGGACGATCAGCGGTTCATCCGGGGTCGGGACGTGCTGGCGGGTCCGGCCGTGCAGGTTGCGGGCGCGGTTGCGGGCCAGTGCGGCGGCGTCCTCGATCAGCTCGCACATGGCCGCGTAGTCCTTGCAGGCGAACCGGGCGAACATCGGCGCACCGATCCCCAGCTCCATCCCACCCTTCGGGTCCAGGCCCCACAGCTGCACCAGACCGGATGTGGTGCCGGCGGCGAGGGAGCGGACCACGGACCAGATGACCGAGCCCTTGCCCGATCCGGTGGCGCCCACGACCAGGACCTGAGTGCCGAACAGGCGCAGGCCGTAGCCGTCGCCGTCCTCCTGACGGCCCACAGGGAGGGCGGTGAACTCCGGCACCGCCGGCACCGGCAGGGGCCGGACCACCCGAGCGAGGGGGTCACCGCGGAACAGCGTGAGGAGCACCAGGTCGGTGCGCTTGCCGGGGGACGCTTTGACCTGGCGGACACCGAACGTGTGCGCCAACCTCTCGGACACCTTGGCGAAGTCGTCGGGGATCTGCCCGGTGACCATCCGCACCGTCACCACGTCCACGCCGGACCCGCAGCGGACGGACTTGAGCACCGGCAGGACGGTGTGCCGGTCGAAGGAGATCGCCAGCTTGGCCGTCACCATCGCCGCCAGCCACTTCCGGCGGTAGACCCAGCGCCGGTAGCAGGACAGGACCGGCCACCACCCGAACCGCAGGAACGACGGCCGGTGCCCGAAGCCCCACCCGGCGGCGACAGCGGCCACCGAGGCGACAAGCCCGACCGGACCCGCCCAGCCGAACCGCAGATACAGCCAGCCGAAGACCACGACCGGGGCGGTGACGTACCAGAAGCGGAACAGCAGCCAGATGAAGCGGCAGAAGCCCTTGATGGTCCACCAGGTCAGGGCCAGCCACGTCGGGATGCGGATGATCGGGGTACGGATGTTGATCGGGGCGGGGTCGATCCGGTCACCCCGGATCACGTTCACCAGCGGCATGACTCAGCCCTCCCCCACGGCGGCGGCGAACAGCGATGCCTGCCCCGGCGAGCCGGGACGACGGCGGACCACCCGGCGGCGGACCGGACGGGCCGGGACCAAGGCGGCCAGGTCGACCGGCCCCGTCTGCGGGGCGGGGACGTGACGGGTCATGGTCGGCAGCCACCGGCCACGGCCCAGCACGGCGCGCAGGTCGGTCCGGTCGGAGACGTGCGGGGCGATCAGGTCCGGGTCCAGGTGGCGCAACTTCACCACCGTCCGCGCGAGTGCGGCGGCGGCGGCGGCGATCTCCACCAGCGCCGCCACGCGGACGGCGTCGGCGGGGATGGTGGTGTAGACCTCGCGGGCGGCCCGGATGCCGGGGCCGGCGAGGCGCATCACGGTGCGGCGGTGGGTGCGACGGACGGGACCGGGGCGCGGGTTCCCGGCGATGCGGGCAGCGTCAGCTAGCGTGGGCACCAGCCCAACTCCTTCCAGGGAGAACGGGTCAGTGCGCGGGGCGGGCTTGGTCTTGGCGGATGAGGCCCACCCCGCGCGTCCAGATCTGGTCAGGCCGCCTGCTTCACGGCGGCGGCTTCGGTCATCGCACCGGCGCGGATCGACCACGCCTGCCGCGCCCGGCACTTCCCCGACCCCTTGCACCGCTGCGAGTCCACATACGGCGTCAGCGTCACGTCGGTGAACTCCACCGCCGGCGGATAGCCCGGGATCTTCGACGCCGGCGGCACCGGCTGCACCGGCGCGGCGATCTTCACCTTCACTTCCTTCGACCCGCCGAACTTCCCGGCCTCCGGGTCCAGGTCCAGCACCTTCACCACCCACAGGCGCTCGCCGGAGTCCTTGTCCCGCGCCTGGTCATCACCCTGACCGCGCTTGTCGAAATCCGTCACCGGCTCCACACCCAGACACAGCGCACCGTGCGGGAACACGTACTCGAACGGAACCGGAACCTTGATCGTGTTCGGGACCATGCCCTTGCCTCCTCGTTGTCCACCCCCCTAGACGGTCGCGATCTGCGTAGCCGTTGGGATGTATAGGGGGATAGACAGGAAGCTACGGCGGTACGTTGATGGCGTCAAGGGGACTAGACGGAGCCCTGCCAGGTAGTGCGAGGACGGACATGACGGACGAAGTTGAACGTATCGCAGCGATACGTGATCCGTTCGAGCTTCTTCGCGAAGCGACGGCCCGGATGTCGGCAGCTCAGGAGGAAGTGACCGAGCTTGCCCGTCTGCGCCGCCGCGTGATTCAGGAGCTTCACGACAAGGGCATGTCGTTCGCGGACATCGCTCAGCAGGTCGGCCTGTCCCGTGGCCGCATCCACCAGATTCGGCACGCTGGCCCGGCGCCGGAAGGCGCGTTCTTGGGCCAAGGCACGGTCACGATCAGTACCCCGTTGAAGCAGGAGGCGATCAGGTCGCGGCCGGTAGTCGCGATCGAAGACATGACCGGCGCTCAGCGGCTTGGGGACCTCGCGCGCAGCCTCGGTCTAGAGCCGTCGTTCGAGTCGATTCCCATCGGCGGCGAGATCGACCTCAACCGTCCCAACCAGGTGGTGATCTCTGGTCCGCGCATCTCCGAGCACATCGCCCAGGTGCTCGCGCAGGACCCCGTCTTGCAGTTCGAGCGCGCCAGCGACGGCCCATGGACGCTGGTCGACCGCAAGACCGGCACCGTGTACCGGTCCGGGCAGGACCAGACGCCGCCGCGCAGCTGGGACGTGGCGTACCTGGGCCGCCTACCCCGACCGGATCGGCAGGGGTCGCTGATCGTTTTCACCGGCATCCACCCGCCCGGTTCCCTCGGAGTCGTCCACCTGATCTGCACCCGAATCAGCGAGCTGTACAACGAGGTCAAGACCGGTCACTTCTCCGTACTGGTCGGCACCGAGTACGACCCCGACACCCACGAGCCGCGCCACGTGGAGCTTCTGACGCCGCTGTACCGGTTGGAGGACAACTGATGCAGGTCACCATGGCGACCAGCCCGGCCAAGCCCGACCAACCCAACGAGGACTTCACCGCGGCCACGCCGAACGGGGTCGTTCTGCTCGACGGTGCCGGCCTGTCCGGCACCACGTCACGGTGTTCGCACGGGGTCGCCTGGTACACCCGCCAGCTCGGTGGGGCGCTGCTCGCCGGTCTCGCTGGCGACGACGGCCAGGACCTGGCGGCCATTCTCGCCGAGGCCATCAGCCAGACGGCCACCGCGCATGAAGGCAGTTGTGACCTTGACGACCCCGGCACACCGTCCGCGACTGTCGTCATGCTCCGCGCTACCGCTGATGACCTGGAGTACCTGGTGCTTGCCGACTCCGTGCTCGTGCTCGACCTGGCCAGCGACGTGCCGCTGGTCATCACCGACGACCGTGAGGCACACGTCGGACTGCGCTACCGCGCGGCGATGGACAGCCTCACCAACGGCACGCCCGAGCACGACCAGGCCCGCCGCGACTACGTCCAAGCCATGCGTGCCCACCGCAACAGGCCCGGCGGGTTTTGGGTTGCCGCCGCCGACCCACGTGCCGCCGATGAGGCGGTTGTTGGAAGCCGACCTATCAAGGAGGTGACAGCCGCAGCCCTGCTCAGCGACGGTGCCAGCCGCCTCGCCGACCGTTTCGGCCTGACTGACTGGCCCGGCCTACTGGCGATCCTGCACGATCACGGCCCAGCCGAACTGATCCGCCGCGTCCGTGCCGCAGAAGACTCCGACCTCCAAGGCAACCGCTGGCCGCGCGGCAAGACCCACGACGACGCGACGGCCGCCTACTGCGCCCGACTGCTCGACACGCGCTGTCAAGTCCGACGACATGCTTGACGAGGCCAACGCTTGCGGTCAGCGCATGGTCGCAGTCAGTGAGTGGACGCGTAGAGGGCTAGTAAGGCCAGGGCGGGTGCAGCGGCGGCGATCAGCGGTCCGGCCACTCGCAGAACGCGATCGCTGCGGCCTGGGAGCAGGGCCAGGATCCGGACGACGAGCAGCGCGATCAGGGCCAGCAAGCTGACGATGAACGACGTATCCCAGCCGCGGCGGAACGCGTCGCCGCCGGCCGTGACGTCCCAGCCGACCGGGCCGCTGCTTGCACGGACCGGCGCGAAGACGGCGGCTACGAGCAGCGCCAGGATTAACGGGATGCGGCGGATCCAGTGGCCGCTGCCGCGCCCGGGGATCGCGTGGCCGTGGGGTACGCGCGGGCGGTTGAGTGGGTCATTACCGAGCTGTTGCTCGCGGCGCTGGCCGTCGAGGAGGAACACCAGCGCGGCGGCTGGCGCGAACGCGGCGGTCGCCCAGCCAGCCGCGGTCATCCACGTCGCTGAGCCATGCGTGGCCCGGCTCGCCCAGCTGAGCAGGTGGGGGACGAGCAGCATGCGGGCGACGACGAATGCGGCGACCGGGACCGCGATCGCGCAGAAAAGCGCCAGACGCTCCGGCCAGATGGGCGGTGGGAGGCGATGGGCGGGTTGCTCATCCCGGGACACGAGTATGCAGCGTAGCGACCCGGCGCCAACCCCAGCGGGGCTGGCACCACCGGTGAACGATTTCTCGTCAGGACTGATCAGGCCGGGACGGCCACCCACCCCATCCAGACGGTTTCGCGTTGCCGAATAGTCCTCTACAGGATCAAGGCGGCCCGCAGAGCGGGCCGCGCCGGCCCGGCCCCGGCCTGCTGGCGACCTCCGGCCGGCATCGGCCGGGCCGGCCGGCCACGCTTGGGGACGACAAGACCTTGAAGACCTTGGGGCGCTGCCCCAAACCCCGGCCCTCCTCAGAGATGCCGGGGCGGATCCCCTCGCCGGGCACCACAAGGGCTACCAGCATCCCCGGACGGGGCCAAGGTCGTTCGGCTGGTGAGGCGCTCCACCTTGTCCCCGTCCGGGGATGCTGGAAGGTCGGAGACTGCCCGACGAGGAGATCCGCTCCACCACTGCCGCACCATCGCGTTGCAACTTCTGCCGTTAGCCTGCGGTCAGGCAAGTAGAGCCCGGAGCTGCCCTATTGCGTCCAACACCTCGGCGCGGTGCCTGCCATCCTTGATCCACGCTGGCAAGCGCTCGACCAGGGTCTGGCTTCCCATGTGCTGGCCGCGTTCCCGCAACCGAGCGGACACGTACGTCTCCAGCAGGTCCAGGTGCTCTGCGTTGTACGCCCAGAGCACTCGCCCACGGCAACCGATGGACAACCAGAGAGGCAGGCCGAAGTAGGGGTCATTCGGGCCCGAGAACTCAGGGAAGGCGCGAGCGTTGTTTGCGAGGCGAGGAGCATCCCACAGGTCCGTATGCGCGCACCCGAGACAACTGAGCCGACGACGTAGCCACACATCATGCCGAGTGCCGTCGGCCAGATCCTCGGGACAAGGAAGGACCGAGGCGCGTCCTCCACAGCGTGGGCAGCGGACGAAGATCTCCCCAGCAGCCAAGCCGCCCAGCCAGTACCTCGGATCGCGGAAGCGCCCGGTGTTCCCTTCCTCAGCCGCTGCCATAGATCAACTGTACAGCCATCGGTACAGCCAAGGCCGCCGCCAAGCGCCGACACCAACGGACGACAACGGACAGGCTGACCAGGGATGCGCCCACACCACCAGCCATTCGCGATCTTCTTCTAATCCCAAGGCCAGCATGGGCCATCCGTGGGCCAGTAACCGTGGCGCGCAGCGGGCACGAGCGGGCACAAGGCGCAACCGGGCTGGCCGCCGCCCGCAGGCGTTTCGGACATCACGACCACTTGAGCACGCTCTTCCAAACTGAAGCTCTGCCAGGGCGTCGCCAGGGCGTCAGGGCGTCCCCAGGGCGTCAAACGCCAGCCAAAGTTGACCAACGGCGACCATCGACGCCAGGAAATAGAACCAGGCCAGAGCCTTGATCGCGGCTCTGACCTGGTGGGCGACGGACGAGTCGACCTGTACGCCGGATTCTGTGACCGACGCGGCCCGAAGGCGCGTCGGCGGCGGCCATCCATCTCGGCCTACCGTCGCCGGCAGGCTCCAGCGGCCTACCCGCAGACATCGGGCGGGCAGCCCTCAAGCGTCTGCGCGGACCATCGCCTCGCGGCGAGGATCCTTTCTTGGCCTTGCTCCGGGTGGGGTTTACCGAGCCATCCCGGTCACCCGGGATGCTGGTGGGCTCTTACCCCACCGTTTCACCCTTACCGTCCCGTTTCGGGCCGGCGGTCTGTTTTCTGTGGCACTGTCCCGCGGGTCGCCCCGGGTTGCCGTTAGCAACCACCCTGCCCTGTGGAGTCCGGACGTTCCTCGGCGACGGGCCGTGAGCCCGTCGACGCGACCGCCCGGTCGACTCGTCCGTCGCGTCCATCATCCTAACGACGCCAGCGCCGCCGCCATTTCCCGGTCGGCGGTCAGCGCACCAGCCCCCGCCAACCGCCACCGTTCCGGACAGCCCCTACCAGTTCGAGACGAGCGGCTCGTTGAAGACCCGCTCACCGGAGGCGGGCTCGAGCAGCGGCCCGTAGCAGCGCACCGCACCGTCCCGATCGAGCCCTCGCAGCATGACCGCGCCTCCGACGGGCAGGGCGAGCAGGGCCGCCCCGCCGGCCACCGGCGCGCTCGCCCGGACCGCTCCGTCGGCGACCGCCTCGATCCGCGTCACGCCCTTGCACGGCACGACGAGCAACTGCCCGCCGAGCACGGCCCGATCGCCGTCGCGCACCGGCACCCGGACCGCCAGCAGGTCGTCCGCCGGGCCGTAGCCGGTGGCGACCAGTGGTGGCCGCAGTGGGCCCGCGGCCGGCGCAGGGTCGGTCGGGGCGGGATCCTGGTCGGTGGCGAGGGCCAGCAGCGGGCCGGCGCCGGTGTCTCCGGTCAGGAGCAGAGTGGGGCCTTCCCGGTCCTGGGCGGCGAGGAGCACCGCCTCGCCGCCCTGCGCGTCGAGTCGGCCGGACCACCGGATCGCCGGCCGCGCCGCGTCGACCAGACCGGACTGGCGGGCGAGGGCTTGGTACACCTGCCCGGCCTGCCGGGCGACCGTCGGGTTGGGCGGTTCGGCGGTCGGTGCCCAGCGGCCGTCGTCCGGATACGTCTCGTCGGCGTTGCCGGCGCGGTCCGTCTCGGCGAACCACATCGGCCCCTCCTGCCGGACCTGTCCGTCACATTCCACTCGCCACCAGCCGTTGCTGGCGGCCTGGTCGACCAGGAGATAGCCGTCGGTGGGCTGGGGCTGCCACTGCCGCCGCAGGCCAGACTGCCGGGCGTAGGCGGCGCGGCCCAGGGAGATGCGACAGCCGGCCGGGGCGAGGCCGAGCAGCCACTGCTTCTGCGCGCCGGGCATCCCGGAGGCGGCGGTGAGGAGGTTGAACGGCTCGACCCGCCCGTTGCTCTGCCCGTCGCCGCGCAGCAGCCGCGCCGGTGACGCCCCGACCGGGCCCTCCCTGGTCACCAGCGCCGCCGCCGTCGCCGAGTGGTAGGCCAGCACCACCTGCCGGAACCCGGCGGACTCGTCGGCGTAGAGCACCTTCACCTTCGGCAGGTCCGCGGACATCCGCACCTCGTCGCGCCCGTGGTCGAAGAGCCGGGCGACCTCGGCGACGAACGCCTCATCCCCGGCCAGGCTGCCCCGGGTCGGCGAGTTGATCAGACGCCAGCTCCATGCCGAGTCGACCCGGTAGCCGTGGCCGAGTGGGAGGTCGTCGGCCTGGTGGTGCAGGCCCGCGGGGCTGAGCGCCGTCGGTCCCGCCAGCGCCGCCGCCAGGACCGCAGCCACCGCCGCCGCGAAGCCGGCGAGCCGACGCCGCTGGCGCCGCCGCGCGTGCCGCAGCAGCCGCTCGTACGGATCGGGGTCGGGCACCACGGCTTCGGCGATCCTCGCCAACCCGGCCCGCAGTTCGTCCACGCTCATGCCCGCTCCCCCAGCAACCCGCCGGCCACCCGCGGCCTCGGCGCGGCCAACACCTCCCGGAGCCGGGCCAGCCCGCGGGCCGCCTGGCTCTTCACCGTTCCGACGGAGCAGCCCATGGCCGCCGCCACCTCCGCCTCCGGCAGGTCCTCCCAATAGCGCAGCACCAGCACGGTGCGCATCCGGACCGGCAGCCGGTCCAACGCGGCGAGCAGTTCGTCCCGGATCGCCAGCCCGTCGGTGCTGTCCGGGGCCGCCCGGTCCGGCACCGTCGAGGTGAGCAGCTCCCGCAGCCCGAGACGGCGCCAGCGGCTGGTCCGCTCGTTCACCATCGCCCGGCGCACGTACGCCATCGGCTCCTCGACCCGTCGCCAGTGCCGCATCACCTTGAGCAGCGCCTCGTGCACCAGGTCCTGGGCGGCGTCGCGGCTGCCGGTCAACAGATACGCGGTGCGCAGCAGGTCGGCGTAGCGGACCTCCACGAACTCGCGGAACTCCGGGTCATCCACCGCTGGACCCCCCGTGGTGACCACACACGGTTCGCTCCCTTCGTCAGGCCCATTCGCAGGGAACGACGCGGGAGGGTATCGAAAGGTTGAGTTCCCAGGGGGTCGTACTAGCCTCTGGTGACCATGGACCTCTCGGACGCCGCGCTCCTGCTCGCCGCCGGTCTCGCCGCGGGCACGGTGAACGCGGTGGCGGGGGGCGGCTCCCTGATCACCTTCCCGGCCCTGATCGCGACCGGCCTGCCGCCGGTGCCCGCCAACGTCACCAACTCGGTGTCGGTCTTTCCCGGGTACGTGGCCAGCGTCGCCGGCAGCCGGATGGACCTGCCGCGTGGGCGGCAGCTGTGGACCCTGCTGCCCACCACGGTGGTCGGCACGGGGATCGGCTGCCTGCTGCTGCTGGCCACCCCGGCGCGGGCGTTCGAGCTGGTGGTGCCGTTCCTGGTGCTGGGCGCGACCGCCGTCCTGGCCTTCCAGGACCCGCTCCGCCGGCTGGTCGGCCACCCGGCCGACCTCAGCCCGCGCCGCCGTACCGTCACCGTGCAGGCCATGGTCGCCGTCGGCTCGGTGTACGGCGGCTACTTCGGCGCGGCGCTCGGGGTGATGCTGGTGGCCTGCCTGGCCCTGGTGCTGGACACCACCCTGGCCCGGGTCAGCGCCGTCAAGAACCTGCTCTCGGCCGTGGTGGGGCTGACCACGCTGGTGGTGTTCGCGCTCTTCGGCCCGGTCCAGTGGGCGGCGGTCGCGGTGGTCGCGCCGGCCACGCTGGTCGGCGGATACGCGGGCGCCCGGTTGCTCCGCCGCCTCCCGCCGGTGGTGCTGAAGGCCATCATCGTGGTGTTCGGCACGGTGATCGGCCTCTATCTGCTCTGGCGCGCGCTGCGCTGACCCCGGACACCGAACCGCCCCGGCGCAACGCTGCGCCGGGGCGGTTCGACCAGGAGGGACAGTGGCTCAGTACGCCTCGCCGACCGGCTCTTCCGGCGCGTGCTCGGCGCCGCGGGCGGCCCGGTTCCACCGGGACCAGAGCACGCGCTCGCCGTAGCCGGCGGCCATCACGTGCGCGAAGGCGAGGTAGACCAGCACGCCGACGGCGAGCACCCCGAAGCCGACCCAGAACGGCATGGCCAGCCCGTGCTCGGCGAGCTTGCCGGAGATGATCGGGGCGGGCGCGGCGGCACCCCAGCGGACCAGGTTGAACGCGCCGGTGGCGACCCGCCGGTCGCTGGAGCCGAGGCCGAGCGCCAGGTCGGTGAGGTTGGCGTTGGCCAGGCCCATGAACAGGCCGGACAGCACCAGGATCACCAGCGACTCGGTGGTGCCGGACGAGGTGGCGAAGAGCACCATGCAGACCAGCAGGCCGGCGATGGCGACCCCGACGGTCTGCACCGCGCCGATCCGGTGCGCCAGCCGGTGGCCGATCAGCAGGATGCCGGCGGCCAGGCCGAGGCCCCAGCCGGTGAAGGCCAGGCCCAGCGGGATGACGTCGAGGTGCAGGAAGAGCGGCGTGTAGCCGAGCACCACGAAGAAGACGAAGTTGTACGCGGCGGTGACCACGCAGAGGGTGACGAACGCCGGCTTGCGGTAGGTCGAGAAGATCTCGCCGACGCGTACCGGGGCCTGCTTGCGGGCCGGCTCGCGGAGCTTGCGCGACGCCACGGCCAGCGCGAGCACCATGAAGACGCCGCAGACGAAGAAGGGCAGTCGCCAGCTCACCTCACCGAGCAGGCCACCGAGCAGCGGGCCGACGGCGAAGCCGAGGCCGAGTGCGGTCTCGAAGAGGCCGACCACCCATTCCCGGTCGTTGGCCAGGTTGACCAGCACCACCATGGCGGTGGCGAAGAACATGGCGTTGCCCAGCCCCCAGACGCCGCGCAGCACGGAGAGCTGCACGATGTCGTTGCTGAACGACGCGAGGATCGCGGCCAGGCCGACCACGGAGACGCCGGTGATGAGCACCGGCTTGAAACCGAACTTCCCGCTGGCCAGGGTCGCCGGGATCATGCCGACGGCCATCACCGCGATGTACGCGGTGAACAGCAGCTCGACCTGCCAGGCGGTGACGCCGATCGCCTCGCCGATGGCCGGCAGGATCGGGTCCACCACGGCGATGCCGGCGATGGCGAGGAAGGCCACCAGCGTGGTGGCGTAGATGGCACTGCGGTTGGGTTCGGATCGCCGATCCACTCCGCCTCCCAGATAGCTGTATCGTACAGGTAATTTGGTTGTATCATACAGCTATGACGGACGACCACACCACGGGAATGGCCCAGGACGAGGTCACCCTCGGCCGGATCGAGACCGAGATCGCGCTGCTGATGCGGCTAGGCGAGGCGACCCGCCGGGCCACCGGCACCGCCGAGCACCGGGTGCTGGACCGGGCGGCGTACGTGATCCTGCGGCACCTGGACAGCGCCGGCCCGCAGAACGTCTCGGCGCTGGCCGCGCGGCTGAACCTGGACGGCTCCACGGTCACCCGGCAGGTCTCCGCCATGCAGCGGGACGGCCTGATCGTCCGTACGCCCGACCCGGCCGACGGGCGGGGCACGGTGATCTCCCCCACCCAGGCCGGGCTGCAGCGGATGGCCGCCGTCCGGGCGGCCCGCACCCGGCTCTACGGCGACATCCTCGCCGGCTGGACCGGCGAGGACCGGGACACCCTCGCGGAGATGCTGCACCGCCTCAACGAGGCGTTGGAATCGCGCAACCGACGCCGCTGACCGCACGGCGAGGCCCCCGGCCGCTGCGGCGACCGGGGGCCTCGGCGCACCTCAGGCGACCGGCTCCGGGGCGGAGTCGACGTCGCGGGTGGGGCCGGGGGTGAGCCGGGGGTCACCCTCGTCGGCGAAGTAGTCGTTCGGGGTGGTGCCGTCAACCCCGTCGGCCACCTTGCCGGCCCGCAGCACCAGGGTGACCAGCGCGGCGACGACCAGGTTGACCAGCACGGCCACGATCCCGACGTAGATCGTCTTCTTGGTGTCGAAACCGAACTCGGAGAGCGGGAAGGCCGAACCGGCGAAGTGCTTCTTCCCGGTCGCCGGGTTTCCGACCTGGTAGAGCATCCACATGCCGAGCGCCATGCCGGCCACCCAGCCGGCGATCAGCGCGCCGCGGTGGAACCAGCGGGTGTAGAGGCCCAGCGCCACCGCCGGCAGCGTCTGGAGGATGATCACGCCGCCGATCAGCTGCAGGTCGATGGAGAACTGCGGGTCGAGGAAGACGATGCAGGCGACCGCACCGACCTTCACCACCAGCGAGGCGATCTTCGAGACGTTCGCCTCCTGCGCCGGCGTCGCGTCCCGCTTGAGGTACTCCTTGTAGATGTTGCGGGTGAACAGGTTCGCCGCCGCGATCGACATGATCGCCGCCGGCACCAGCGCGCCGATGCCGATGGCCGCGTACGCGACCCCGGCGAACCAGTCCGGGAACTGCGCGTCGAAGAGCCGCGGCACGATCGTGTTGGTGTCGAAGCTGCCCTCCTTGGTCCCCGCCAGCGGAGTCACCTTGGCCGCGATGGCCATGTAGCCGAGCAGCGCGATCAGCCCGAGCAGCAGGCTGTACGCCGGCAGCGCGGACATGTTCCGCTTGATCACGTCGCGGTTCCGGCTGGCCAGCACGCCGGTGATGCTGTGCGGGTAGAGGAAGAGCGCCAGCGCCGAGCCGAACGCCAGGGTGACGTACTGGAGCTGATTGTTGGCGTTGAGCAGGATGCCGTCACCCGGCGCGGGGGACGCCTGGAACTTCGCGTCCGCCGCGTCGAAGATGCTGCCCCAACCGCCGAGCTTGTACGGCAGGTAGAAGACCGCCACCAGGATCACGATGTAGATCAGCGAGTCCTTGACGAAGGCGATCAGCGCCGGCGCACGCAGCCCGGACTGGTAGGTGTAGGCCGCCAGGATGGCGAACGCGACGATGATCGGCAGGTGCCGGGCCAGGGCACTCTCCCCGGTGACCCCCATGGTCTTGAGCACCGCCTCGATGCCGACCAACTGCAGCGCGATGTACGGCATGGTCGCCACGATGCCGGTGATCGCGACCAGCAGGGCCAGGATCGGCGAGTCGAACCGGCTGCGCACGAAGTCGGCCGGGGTGACGAAGCCGTGCCGGTGCGACACCGACCAGAGCCGGCAGAGCACCAGGAACACCATCGGGTAGATGACGATGGTGTACGGCACCGCGAAGAACCCGGCCGCGCCGGCCCCGAAGATCAACGCCGGCACCGCCACGAAGGTGTACGCGGTGTAGAGGTCACCGCCGACCAGGAACCAGGTGATCCAGCCGCCGAAGCTGCGCCCGCCCAGCCCCCACTCGTCCAGGTGCGCCATGTCGCGCGGCGCCCGCCACCGGGCCGCCACGAAACCCATGGCGCTGACCAGCAGGAAGAGGACGGTGAAGACGATGATCTCGGTCAGGTGGTCGCGCCACATCACCGTTCACCTCCCCGCTTCTTCGTCATCTGGTAGACGAGCGTGGTGGTGCCGACGCCGAGCAGGATCCAGGCCAGTTGCAGCCAGTAGAAGCGCGGAAACCCGAAGATCCGGGGTGAGTCGGCGTTGAAGAAGGCCGGGATGAGCGGCACCACGATCGGTATGAAGAGCAACCAGTTCCAGGGACTGTGATCCTTCGCCCTGGATCGCGCCGTGGTCGGCGCCTCCGGTTCGGGTGCTGCCATGTGACACACCTCCGGGAAGTCGTAACTCGCCATGTGACGGCCGGAGGCTACGACCCTGTGAGCCCGGTCACGTTCAGCCGGACAGCGGCGATGCGCCGAGCGGCCACCCGCGTGCGCCGAACGGCGACGACGAAGGGCCGGACGGTTGCGAGGTCAGCCGGAGGTCAGGTGGGCGGTGTCGTTGACCGACCGGACCGCGACGCCGCCGTCCGGGTACAGGTCGAGCACCGAGACGCCCGCGGTGTCCAGGTAGAGCCGGTGCAGGAAGGCGTCGCCGGCCGCGAGGGCGTCGCGCAGCACCAGCTTGATCGGCGAGACGTGGGAGACCACCACGACGGTCTCCCCGGGGTACGCCGTACGCAGCCGCTCGACCGCCCGGCCGGTCCGCTCAGCGACCGCGGCGAACGACTCGCCCTCCGGCGGGGCGATCCGGGTGGAGGCGAGCCAGGCGTCCAACTCCCCCGCCCAGCCCTCGCGTACCTCGGCGAAGGTCCGCCCCTCCCAGACCCCGAAGTCGCACTCGATCACGTCGTCGTCCAGGCGTACCGGCGGGTTGCCGACCAGGGCGGCGATCGCCTCGGCGGTGGCCGTACAGCGGGACAGGGGCGAGCTGACCACGGCCGCGACCGACGGCGCGAGGGCGGCCACCCGGGCGGCGGTGGCCCGGGCCTGGGCCCGGCCCCGGTCGGTCAGCGGGACGTCGCCGCGGCCGGAGTACTGCTTCTGCACGGTCCGCTCGGTCTCGCCGTGCCGGACCAGGATCAGCCGCGTGGCGCTCTCGGTGGGACGCGGCTCCCAGGAGGCGGGCGTGGTGGCCGGGTCGGTGCCGGTGGCCCGGTCGGTGGCGGCGCGGGCGGCGACCTCGCGGGCCGCGGCCCGGGCGGCCGAGTCGGGGCCGGCGACCTCGCGCGGCGGCTCCACGATCCGGGGCGTGGCGACGACCGGCCGGGCCGGGGCCATCCCGGCGGCCGCGTCCATCGCCGCGTTGGCCAGCGCGTCGGCGTGCTGGTTGCGCTCCCGAGGGATCCAGGTGAACCGGACGGCGGCGAACCGGGCGACCAGGCCGGCGGCCTGCGCGGCGAGCGGCCGCAGCCCCGCGTTCTTGATCTGCCAGCGGCCGCACATCTGCTCGACCACCAGCTTGGAGTCCATCCGGGCCTCGACCTCGGCCGCGCCCAGGTCGGCGGCGGCCTCCAGCCCGGCGATCAGGCCCCGGTATTCGGCGACGTTGTTGGTGGCCGTGCCGATCGCCTCGGAACGCTCGGCCAGCACCTCCCCGGTCGCCGGGTCCCGGACCACCGCGCCGTAGCCGGCCGGCCCCGGGTTGCCCCGGGACCCACCGTCGGCCTCGACGACGACCGCGCGCACCGCCACGGCGGTCAGAGGCCCGACTCGGGGGTCCGGACCATGATCCGCCGGCACTCCTCGCAGCGCACCACCTCGTCCGGCGCCGCCTTGCGGATCCGGGCCAGGTCGGCGCCGGAGAGCTCCAGCCGGCAGCCGCCGCAGCGGGCACCGGTGAGCAGCGCGGCGCCGAGCCCGGTGTCCTCGCGGATCCGGTCGTAGAGGGCGACCAGGTCGGCCGGGAGGTCGCCGGCGAGCGGCTGGCGGGCGCTGCGCTTGAACTCCTCCTCCTTGGCGATCTCGGCCAGGCTCTCGTCGCGCCGCTGCTCGGTGGCGGCCCGCCGGTCCCGGGCCTCGGCGATCCGCCGCTCGACGCCGTCGAGCACCCCCTGCGCGGTCTCCCGCTGCTCCATCAGCTCCAGCTCGGCGTCCTCCAGGTCGCTCTGCCGGCGATTCAGCGACACCAGCTCGTGCTGGATCGCCTCCAGCTCGCGGGCCGGCCCGGTGCCGGACGCGAGCCGCGCCTCGTCCTTGCTCTTGCGCGCCCGGACCTGGTCGACGTCCTTCTCCAGCCGGGCGATGTCCCGGTCCAGGTCGTCGACGGCCACCTGGGCCCGGACCCGCTCGTCCTCCAGCGCGGAGAGCTCCCGGGCGAGGGCCTCCAGCTCCGCCCGCTCGGGCAGCGACCGGCGGCGGTGGGCAAGCTGGGCGAGGGCGGTGTCGATCGCCTGCAGATCGAGCAGCCGGCGCTGCACCTTCGGGTCAGCCTTCACGGTCGGGACTCCTTGTCGTCCGGTCGGGTGCGGCGGCGTGCACGGTCCACGGGTCGGTGTCCAGGTCGGACACCACGGTCTCGACGCCCAGCTCGTCCCGCAGGTGGGCGGCCAGGTCATCCAGCCACGGTCGTTCGGTCGCCCAGTGGGCGGCGTCCAGCAGGGCCGGGCCGCCGGCGGCGAGGTGCTCACCGGCGGGGTGGTGGCGCAGGTCGGCGGTGAGGAACGCGTCCACCCCGGCGGCGGTCGCCTCGGCGAGGAAGCTGTCACCCGAGCCGCCACTGACGGCGAGGGTACGAACC
The DNA here is from genome assembly GCF_054963695.1 of Micromonospora sp. RTBAU3-60. Classification (NCBI taxonomy): domain Bacteria; kingdom Bacillati; phylum Actinomycetota; class Actinomycetes; order Micromonosporales; family Micromonosporaceae; genus Micromonospora; species Micromonospora sp. RTBAU3-60. The sequence goes on from NZ_JBUEGB010000003.1 coordinate 257,611, forward strand.
ATACGCCCGGGATCCCCGGCGGCGCGAACACCCCACGCGGTGACGGGCAGCACGGCGGCCGCGTGCCGGGTCAGCTCGGCCAGGGTCATCGGGGCGGGCAGCTCGCCGATCCGGCCGATCCCCCGTCCCGGGCCGTCGGCGGGTGACCCGGGCCGGGGCCGGTGCAGGGGGCGCAGCGCGGTCAGCCCGAACCGGGCGGCGAGGGCGTCGGAGACGCCCGGGTCGGCCACGTCGGCGTTGGTATGCGCCACGTACAGCGCCACGTCCGCCTTGATCAACCGGTGGACGATCCGCCCCTTGTACGTGGTGGCGGCGACCGAGGAGACCCCGCGCAGCAACAGCGGGTGGTGGGCGACGATCATGTCGGCCCCGGCGTCGAGCGCCTCGTCCACCGTCTCCGGGACCACGTCGACCACGCAGGCGATCCGGCGTACCGGGGTGGTGGGCTCCCCGAGCACCAGGCCGACCCGGTCCCACTCCTCGGCCCACGCCGGCGGGTAACGGCGGTCCAGCGCGGCCACCACGTCGGCGACGGTGGGCGGGGATCCGGTTGTGCTCACGGCCGGCCAGCTTACCGGCGTCCGGCCCCGGCCAGGCGCCAGACGGAACCTCCGGCCCACGGATCGCCCGTCATCCGCCCTCCTAAGCGGGGGCGACGCCGGGGTCCGGACGGCCGGCGGGAGCGGGCCGGCCGGCCCGACGGGGCGGCCCAGCCGGCCGGTGCGGCCCAGCCGGCCGGTGCGGCCCAGGCGGCCGGTGCGGCCCAGGCGGCCGAGGCGGCTCAGGCGGCCGAGGCGGCTCAGCCGGCCGAGGCGGCTCAGCCGACCGGGGCGGCTCAGCCGACCGGGGCGGCCGGGCGCGGCGTGCCACGCAGCGCCGCGAGGCCGACCTCCCAGGGGAACGCGTCCAGGTGCCGCTCACCGGTGCCGGGTGGGTGCAGCGGGACGACGTGGTCGCCGAAGACCACCCGCACCCCCCACTCGCGCAGCCGGTCCAGGCTGGCCCGGAACGCCGGGTGCGCGGCCATCGCCGAGTTGGTGTACGGGACGGCCGCGATCGACACGTCCAGGCCCTGCGCCTCGATCAGCAGCCCCAGGGCGAGCGTGTCGGCGATGCCGGCCGCCCACTTGTTGACCGTGTTGACCGTCGCCGGGCAGACCAGCATCGCGTCCGCCGGCGGCAGCACGTCCGGGTCGCCCGGGTTCTTGTAGTGGGTGCGTACCGGGTGACCGGTCTGCCGGGCCAGCGAGGTGCGGTCGATGAACTTCGCGCCGTCCGGCGTGGTGACCAGGCAGACGTCCCAGCCGTCCTCCTGGGCGAGGTCGACCAACCGGCCGACGTGGCGGGACAGCGGCGAGCCGCAGGCGATGACGTAGAGCACCCGGCGACGCCGGTGACTGAGGTGCGGACTGTTCATCCGCTCATACTCCGACTCCCATGTGCTCAGCCAACTCCGCGATCGGCGGAGGCGGCGCACCCCGTGTGCGACGGAGCACGTCGGACATCACCTCGTGGGCGATCGGCCGGCAGCGGATCTCGGACGGCGCGAGCCGGTCACCGAGCAGCAGCATCTCGCCCGCGTTGGCGACGTCACCGATCTGGGCGTAGCCGCGGGCGATGTCGAGCAGGTGGTGCGCGCGGCGCTCGGGCAGCAGCGCGTTGAACGCCGGCTCGGGAATCCGCTGGTGGATCTCCACCGCGCGGCCCCCGTCGCCGAGTTCGACCGCGGCGGCGGCCCGGTGCAGCTCCAGGTTGGTCGGGCCGAACGAGGTCCAGTAGTGGTTCTGGTCGCTGCCCAGCAGGGTGGCCGCCTCCTGGGCGCCGGCGAGCAGGTCGTCCACCGTCGCGGAGTCACCGATGCGGGCCGCGGCCATCGCCCCCTGGAGCAGCAGCATGCCGTAGACGGAGAGCTGCTCCGGAGAGGCGTCGCCGGTGCCGGGGGCGAGCCGGTTGGCGATGTTGACGTTGAGTTCCAGCGCCGGCCGGGACCGGCCCATGGCCGCCAGCGCGTTGCAGACCCGGGTGGTGGCGACACCGGCCAGCAACTGGTCGTCGGCCCGCTGGGCGACCGCCATCGAGCGGTCGGCGGCCAGCCAGGCCAGGTCGCACTCGCCGAGCTTGCGCAGCACCGAGGAGGCGATCTGATAGACCTGCCCGAGTAGGTGAGCGGCGTCCCGGGCCTGCTCGTCGTCGTAGCCGGCGTCGGCGGCCTGGGCGTCACGCAGCAGCTTCGGCAGGGCGCGGGTGAGCATCCCGTAGCGGCCGTACTGGTAGGTGAGCCAGGCGTGGTTGACCGCCTTGCGCATGTCGACCAGCGGGGGCGGGTACGGCGCCGCGTCGAAGTAGGCGGTCATCGAGTCGTACCGCTCGAGGGCGGCCCGGATCTCCTCGACCTCGACCTGGTCGATGCAGTTGAGGGCGTCGGTACGCCGCTCCGGGTCCTTGCCGAGGAGCAACTGGACGTCGACCTGGAGGATGTCGGCGATCTCGTAGAGGACGGAGAACTTGTCCAGCCGCCGGACGCCGCGCTCCACCTTGTCCACCCAGCTCTTGGACTTGCCGAGCCGGTCGGCGAAGACCTGTTGGGACATCTTGCGCCGCCCCCGCCAGTACGCCACCCGGCGGCCTATGGGTAGTTCGTCCATCTCGCCATCCCTCCCCCTGCCTGCGTCCGGCTGATCTGCCCCGGTCGACGACCGCAACCGCCCGTCGGTCTTCAGGTTTTCGCTGGTCGCACAGTCTGTACGTCAGCCGTACGGTCAGTCCTCGTAGTTTCCGTGCAAGTTGCATCAGCCGTTCGTCAACTCAACGACCGTGGGTTACGGCAGTGACGGCGTTCGACGTGCGACGTAGGACCGTCCAGTGCGGACTAGAGGGGATGTGGCACACATGTGGGGGAATGTCGGACCGCGCGTGGCTCACCTGTCGCCTCTGGAACGGGTCCGGCTGCGCCGGGTCGCCGTCCGGTACGCCGCCCACGGCTGGGCGGTGACGCCCGGGGCCTGCCTGGCCAACAGCCGCTTCGTCTGCGGCCGGGCCGGCTGCCCCACCATCGGCTGCCATCCCGCGCTGGAGAACTGGGAGCACGCCGCGACCGCCGACCCGGCGCGGGTGGCCACCTGGTGGCGCAGCCGGCCGCACGGGGTGCTGCTGCCCACCGGGCGCGCGTTCGACGTGCTGGAGGTCGCGGCCCAACTCGGCCGGCAGGTGCTGGACACGGTCGCGACCCACCCGGCCGGCTTCGGCGTACGGGGGCCGGTCCTGGTCACGCCCACCGGCCGCTGGATGTTCCTGGTCCGCCGCGGCGACCCGCTCCGGCCGGAACTGGAGCACTGCTTCCACGTGGTCCGGCACGGTGGCGGCTCGTGGATCCCGGCACCGCCGACCCGGCTGCCGGAGGGGACGGTGCGCTGGGCGGTCGCCCCCGAGCAGGCGCGCTGGCAGCTGCCGGACTCCTACCTGGTGCAGAACGCGCTGATCGACGCGTTACGGGCGGCCGGCGTCACGCTCACCTCCGACCTGCTCCCGGGCCAGCTTCCCCTCCCCCGGCGCGGCTGCTGACCGGCGGCAGCGTCCTCCCCGGTGCCGGACTCGTTGAACTCCGGTGACGGCGCGCTCGCGCCAGAGCGGGGGTTGAGCAATGTCCAGGGACGACGCGGACCGCCACACCGGCGGCACCGAACCCTCTCCGCGCCACCACCGCCCGCGCCGCTGGGCCGGCACCCGCCCCTGGGGCACCCGCCCCGGCCGCCCCCGCCCCACCGGCTCCCGCCCCAGCACCACCCACCGCCCCCTCCGCTGACCCCCCGCTTCGTCGGGTGTGAACCCGCCGCGGTTGCCGGAGGAGTCACCCCGGGTGTAGCCACGCCTCTCCGAGGGCGCAACGGCACGCCGGCGGCGCGACCGCGGCCACTTGGGACGGTGCTCAGCGCCCGGTGCGGGCCACCGGTACGCCCAGCTGCCGGCATCAGCCTCCGCAGCAGGGCCAACCGGGGCGACGACCCCGGGAGGTGACGTTTCGGCCGTGGTGGTCCGTTCGCGCCGTTCGAAGCGGAACGAAACGTACGGCCCGGACAAGCCTGCGCTGCGGCCGCCCGACCGGAAGATGCGTACCCGCCCGGCCCGGCGAAGTGGCGGCAGCAGCAGCGCGTGACCCGCCTCCGTTACGGGTATGCCGCGGGACCGCTGAAGCCGTGAGGGGAAGGCACCGCCATGCTCAGCAAAGAGGATCAGCGCAGGTTCGAACAGATCACCCGCCAGCTGCGGGAGAGCGACCCGCAGTTCTTCGCCCGGCTCGATCACCGGGCCCGGGGCCGCCGAAGCCGGTATCTGATGCTGTTGACGATCGTGCTGTGGGCCTCGCTGCCGGCGATGACCGTACTGGCCGGCCGGATGGCCGGCGCGATCTGCGCCGTGGTGCTGCTGGCCAACGCCGGGCTCATGTGGCACTTCCGGCGACGCTGGCTATGACCGCGCCGATCGTCCCGCCGACGCCGGGACACCGGTCGCGGGCGCTCAGTGTGCCGAGGCGTCCGGATCCGTCGACGCACGGCCGAACTCCCGGTATGCCCGGCGTAGCCGCTCGACCAGGCCGGGGCCGCCGATCGCGGCCGCTGGTGGAGCGAGCTGGCGCAGCAGCAGCTCCGGTCCGGTCGCCAGGGTGGGTGGCCGGTCGGGCAACGGCGCCGGGGGCAGCCAGAACCGGTCCAGCGCGTCGGTCGGCTCGGCCGCCGGCAGGCCGTCGAGCACCCGCCCCGCGCCGGCGACGGGACGCTCCGTCGCGAGCCGGGCACGGGCGTCCGCCGCCGGCTCGGCTGGTGCGCCGCCTGCGGTCGCGGTGACGCCCCGCAGCGTACGCAGCCGGTCGAGCAGCTCGGCCCGGCTCCGGCCGCGCCAGTGCAGGAGCTGGAACGGGTCGGCGTCGAACGCCTCGGCGAGCAGGTAGAACGTGGCCGCCAGGTGCTTGCACGGGACGGCGAAGTCGGGGCAGCCGCAGTGCTGGTCCAGTTCGTCCACACCGGCCGGGAAGAGAGGCGCACCGGCCTCGGCGAACAGCTCCTCCAGCTCGGCCGGCAGGTCACCGGCGAGCAGCCGGGCGCTGAAGAACGCCTGCCCGGCCAGGTCCGCCTCGATCCGGTCCCAGACGTCGTCCGGGTACGCCGCCAACCCGATCCGCACCGGGTACGGCTTGGGCCGCGAGCCCTGCACGCTGGCGGTCACCAGCCCGGGGGCGACGTCGAGCCGGAGCACCTGACCCCGGCGCGCGTACGCGCGACCCCGGGTGAGCCGGGTGCCGAGCGCGAACGACTCCAGCACCTCCAGGAACCGCCGGGACCACCAGGCGCGCCCGATCGCGCCCCGGGTGCTGCGCGCCCTCAGGCCGCCCTCGACCCGGCGCGGCGGCCCGAACTCCGCGAACCGCGACCCTCCGTCCGGGCTGGTCACTCCACCACCGCCCCGGCCTCCAGGGCGAACAGCTCGCGCAGGGTGTCGGTGGACAGCTCGGTGACCCACTGCTCGCCGCTGCCCACCACCCGCTGGGCGAGGCTACGCTTGTCCGCGATCATCGCGGCCACCTTCTCCTCGACCGTGCCGGCGCACACGAACTTGCGTACCTGCACCCGGCGCCGCTGGCCGATGCGGAACGCCCGGTCGGTGGCCTGGTCCTCGACGGCCGGGTTCCACCAGCGGTCCACGTGGACCACGTGGTTCGCCGCGGTCAGGGTCAGCCCGGTGCCGCCGGCCTTGAGCGACAGGACGAACAGCGGCGGACCGTCCGCGGACTGGAACCGGGTCACCATGGCGTCCCGCTCGGCCTTGCCGACGCCGCCGTGCAGGTAGAGCACCTCCCGGCCGGTACGCGCCGACAGGTGCCCGCGCAGCATCCCGCCGAACTCGGCGTACTGGGTGAAGAGCAGGGCCTTCTCCCCCGCGGCGAGGACCTCGTCGACGATCTCCTCGAGCCGCTCCAGCTTGCCGGAGCGGCCGGGCAGGGCGGAGCCGTCGTGCAGCAGCTGGGCGGGGTGGTTGCAGACCTGCTTGAGCCGGGTCATGGTGGCGAGCACCAGGCCGCGACGTTCCATCCCGTCGCTGGACTCGATCTTCGCCATCATGTCGTCGACCACCGCCCGGTAGAGCGCGGCCTGCTCGGCGGTGAGATTGCAGAGCACCTCCATCTCCAGCTTCTCGGGCAGGTCGGAGATGATCGACGCGTCGGTCTTGAGCCGGCGCAGCACGAACGGCCCGGTGATCCGGCGCAGCCGCCCGGCCACCTCGGCGTCGCCGTGCCGCTCGACCGGCTCGGCGAACTTCTTCCGGAAGGTGGCGGCCGGACCGAGCAGGCCGGGATTGGCGAACTGCATGATCGACCAGAGATCGGCGAGCCGGTTCTCCACCGGCGTACCGGTGACCGCGACCCGGTGCCGGGCGGGCAGCGACCGGACCGCCTCGGCCTGCCGGGTGGAGGCGTTCTTGATCGCCTGCGCCTCGTCCACCACCACCCGGTACCAGTCGATCCCGGCCAGGTCGTACGCGTCGCGCGCGGCCACCGAGTAGGTGGTGAGGACCAGGTCCGCGGCGTGCACCGCCGTGGCGAACGCCTCGCCCCGGGCCCGCTCGGCCCCGTGGTGCACGTGCACGCGCAACCCGGGCGTGAACCGGGCCGCCTCCCGCTGCCAGTTGCCGACCAGCGACATCGGACAGACCAGCAGCGTCGGCCCGACCTCCGGCGGATCCCCGGCGAGCAGCGCGAGCAGCTGCACGGTCTTGCCCAGCCCCATGTCGTCGGCGAGGATCCCGCCCAACCCGAGCGACTGGAGGAACGCGAGCCACGCCAGCCCGCGGCGCTGGTACGGCCGCAGCGTCCCGGCGAACCCCGGTGGCGGGTCGGCCGGGGTGAGCCGCCGCTCCGCCTCACCGGCCAGCAGCTCGCCCAGCGCGCCGTCGGCGGTCACCTCCAGCACGGGCAGCGCGTCGGGGCGGTCGGCGCCGGCCAGCCCCATGCGCAGCAGGTCGGCCACGGTCAGCTCGCCGGCCGAGCGGAGCAGCCGCAGCCCGGCGGCGAGCCGGTCCGGGTCCAGCTCCACCCAGCGCCCGCGCAGCCGGACCAGCGGAGACTTCAGCTCGGCCAGGGCGGCCAGCTCGTCGGCGGTCAACGGCTGGTCGCCCAGGGCCACCTCCCAGCGGTAGTCCACCAGGGCGTCCAGGCCGAGGCCGCCGGCGGCGACGGCGACCGTGCCGGGGGCGGTCCGGCTGCGCGCCCGCAGCCGCGCGCCCAGGCGGGACGACTGCCGCCGCCACCAGGACGGCAGCAGCACCCCGAACCCGGCCGCGTGCAGCACCGGCGCCCCCTCCCGGAGGAACCGGTGCGCGCCGTCCGAATCCAGCTCCATCCCCTCCGGCGCGGCGGTGCGCAGCGCGTCGTCCAGCTCCGGCCAGAGCCGGCTGGCCCGGCCCAGCTCGGCGAGGAGGGTCTCCTGGGGCTCGATCCGGTGGTCGACGAGGGCGGGCGCCGAACCTCGCCAGATCTGCGCCGCGTCGACCACCAGGCCCGGCTCGTCGGCCGGGTGCAGCCCGAACTCAAGCCGCCAGGACCCCCCTTCGACCAGCTCGGCGACCGGGTCGACGGGCGGCTCCACCAGGCGGAAGACCCCCCGTACGCGGCCACCGGCGGCGTCGCGCTGCCAGGCGTCCAGCTCGGTCCGCAGGGTGTCCAGGGCGGCCGGCTCGGCGGGGAACGCGCGCTCCGGCCCGGTGAGCGCGGCCAGCCAGCGGGGCACCGGCCCGCCCGGGCGCATGCCGCGGTGCAGCACGGTGTCGGCGAGGGCGGCCCGGGCGGCCACATCGGTCAACGCGTCCAGCGCCTCGGCCACCAACTCCCCCGGCCCGGCGCCGTCCGCGTGCGCCGGCGCGACACCGGAGCCGGCCGGGTGCCCGGGCGCGGACCGGGCAGCGGACCCGGCCGCGCGGCCCGGCCCCGACCCGACGCCCGGCTCGGCCGTGACACCGGGCGGCGTGACCGCCCATTCGACGGCGGCGCGGGCGGCCGGGGGGAGGGCGCCGGCCAGCGAGCGCGCCCAGGCCGCATCCGTGCCGGTGAGCAGGGGCCGCCAGACCGCCAGCGCGGTCACCACGTCGGAGTCGTCCACCGCCCGCAGGTGCCGCCGGACCGATCCGGCGCCGTTTGCGCCGGCGGAGTCCACCGCCCGTGGACGACGCCGGGCGGATCCGATGCCGCCGGTCCGCTTCGCGGAGTCGGACTCGTCCGGTGACTCCGGGTCGGATCCGGCGGCGAGGTCGACCACGCCGGGCAGCACCCGGCCGCGGGCGACCAGGTCGGTGGCGAAGTCGGCCAGCTCGGCCAGGTGGCGCAGGGTGGCGCCGGGCACCGCGTCCCCCAGGTCCAGCGCGCGGAGCAGGGCGAGCGCGGCGTCCGGAGCGTACGCCAGGGCGGAGACCCGCCAGCCGGCTCGGGTGACCGGGCCGCGGACCGGCTCCCCGACGGTGGTCCGGACCAGCTCCGGGGAGTCCACCGGTGAGCCGGCCCGGGTGGGCAGGGTGAGCAGCACGGACGCCGGCTCGGCCGGCGGGTCGCCGAGCGTGGCGGCGAGGCTGCCGTGGTCGGCGGCGAAGGGGTGCGGGCGCTCGCGTGGCGCGCGGCCCGGACGGCGCGGGGCCCGGGCCGGGCGGGTGCTGTCCTCGGCCCAGACGGCGAGCCCGCGGCCGGACAGCCACAGCCCGTGGATGACCAGCACGCACTCCTCCTCGACGACGCCCGGGGCCAGGATAGGCGCTCGCGGCGGACTACCCTCGTCGCCATGGTCGATCTGCTCGTGATCGGTGGCCTGGGCGTCGACGTCCGTGCCCAGGTGCCCGCGCTTCCGCTGCCCGCCGCCGACTCGCTGGCGGTGCCCCCGATCGAGCTGCGGATCGGCAACACCGGGGCCGGGGTGGCGCTCGCGGCGCACGCCCTGGGCCTGCGGGTGGCGCTGGTGGACGTGCTGGGCGCCGACCCGGCCGGCGACGTGGTCCGGGCCGCGCTGGCGCGCACCTCGGTACGGGCCGTGCTGGCCGAGGCGCCGGGCAGCACCCGCCGGTCGGTCAACCTGGTCGACCCGGCCGGCCGCCGGATGTCCCTCTACGACCCGCGTCCGTGGTCCGGGCCGGCGCCGTTCACCCCGGCGGAGCTGGCCGCGCTGGTCCGGGACGCCCAGCACGTGCATGTGTCGATCATGGACTGGGCGCGGGACGCGCTGCCGGCGCTGCGCGCGGGCCTCGGAGCCGGCGTGACACTCTCCACCGATCTGCACGACTGGGACGGCGAGAACGACTACCACCGGCCCTTCGCCGACGCCGCCGACCTGGTCTTCCTGAGCGACGTGCGGCTCGGCGAGCGGGCCGGGAAGGTGGCGGCGGGGCTGGCGCCCCGGACCGTGCTGGTGACCGGCGGGGCGGCCGGCGCGACGCTGCACGGGCCGGACACCCCACCGGTGCGGGTGCCCGCCGCGACCCCGCCCGCCCCGGTGGTGGACACCAACGGCGCGGGTGACGCCTTCGCGGCCGGCTTGATCGCCGCCCGGCTGCGCGACGCGTCCCCGCTCGACGCGGCCCGGTACGCCGCCCGGGTGGCCGCCGCCGCCTGCACCCACGACGGGATGGAGTATCCGGCCGGCCTGCTGCCCCGGGACTGACGCCGGTCAGATCGCCCCGATCTCGCCGTCGGTCAGCTCGCGCAGGATGTCGGCGTGGCCGGCGTGCCGGGCGGTCTCCTCGATCAGGTGCACCAGCACCCAGCGCAGCGACACCTCGCCGAGCTGCGGGTGCGGGACCACGTGGTCCAGCGCGAACCGCGCGGCGATCGCCCGGGAGCGGGCGCAGGCTGCCTGGTAGGCGGCGGCCAGCGCGGCCACGGTCTCGCCGGGTTCGAGGGTGAAGCTGGCCACCGCCTCCTCTTCGCTGGTGAGGTAGACGTCCCCCGGCTCCGGCGCGAACAGGCAGGGGAGCCAGTTCCGCTCCACCAGGGCCAGGTGTTTGAGCAGCCCGGCGAGGGTGGTGAGGGACGGCACCAGGCGCCGGCTCGCGTCGGCGTCGGAGAGGCCCCGCACCTTGCGCAGCACGATGGCCCGGTGGAAGTCGAGGAACGATTCGAGCACGGCCCGCTCGTCGCCCGTGCGGGCGAGGACCGGACCGAGCGTGGGGTCGATCGTCGTGTCCGCCATCTTCGGACCCTAGTGCCGCAGCGGGCCGGTCCGCTGCCCCGCTATCCCCCTGCGGCGCGGCGATCTCCCGGGCAGGATGGGCGTATGGCAGGAGCGGTGCAGATCCCCCTGGTGGGTGGCGTGGCCGATGGCGAGACCGTCACCGTCGAGCTGGACGACAACGGCCGGCCGCCGCTGACCCACCACCACCTAGGCCCGAAGGGGCTGGCCGAGGCGGAGATCTACGAGCTGGAGTCGGACGACCACCGCGGCCGCCCGTGGATCTACACCTGGCGCGGGCCGGCACTCTGACCCGCTCCCGGTTCGGCCCCGCCGCCGGTCGCGCCCGCCGGCTCAGTGGATGCCGGCCTGGGTCAGGGTCCGCGACCGGATGCTGTCCAGCACTCCCCGGGTGACCTGGGAGGTGCCCCGGGCCTGCTCGCACACCTCGGCCACCCGGCGCGCGGTCTCGTCGGCCCGGGCCTCCCGCTCGTCCCACAGCTGGTCCACCTCCGCCAGCAACGGGCCCTCCACCTCGCGTTCCACGCCGCGCAGCGCCGGCACCCCGAGCCGTTGGGCCAGGTCGAAGACCTTTCCGGCGTACGGCAGGGGCAGGAACGGCGTGCCGACCATGGCGGCGAAGATCAGGAAGTGCAGCCGCATGCCGACGGCGAGGTCCAGGTGGCGCATCATGCCCAGAATCTGGCGCGGCGAGTAGTCGCCGTGCAGGATCCGGCCCCGCTCCGACGCGGTCATGTGCGACATCACGCCGTGCGAGTGCCGGATGTCGTCACGTTCCATCGGCACGAAGAGCACGTACGCGTCGATCCGGTGCACCAGGAAGTCGGCGATCTGGGCGAGCAGCCGGTGGTAGCCGTCGACGTCGAGGCGTTCGGCGGCCCGACCCGGCTCCCGGACGCTCAACCCGACCAGCCGCTTGCCGCCCGGGACACCCTCCTCGCGCAGCCAGCTCTCCGGGAAGTCCTCCGGTTCGAGTAGGAACGCCGGGTCGGCGGTGACGGTGATCGGGTTCAGCAGCCCGGTCTCCTCCAGCACCATCCGGGACTCCTGGTCCCGCACGGTCACCTCGATGGCACCGGCCAGGGTCTCCCGCACCATCCCGGTGTCGATGCCGTCGCTGAGCGGGCCCACCCCCACCGCGTAGGTGAGCAGCGGCAGGCCCCGCTCCTGGGCCACCCGCACCACCCGCAGATAGCGACGGGCCTCGCGGTTGTAGAGGATCCCGCCGCCGCCGAGGATGAGCAGGTCGAGCTCGGCCAGCAGCACCGTCGAGTCGGCGCGGCTGACCCCCTCCCAGGGCACCGCCTCCACGTCCGGATGGGCCAGCGCGGTGTGCGCCGGGTTCCGGGAGAACACGATGATCCGCGCTTTCGGCTCAAGCTGCCGCAGATCGGACAACAGGCCGGTGAGGATCGCCTCGTCGCCGAGGTTGCGACCGCCGTACGAGCCGAGCACGCCGATGGTCAGTGTCGGGGCATCCGTCATCCGTCGCTCCTCCCCAGGGGCGTCCCGCCCGGGTTTCCCGCTGCGCCCATGGGCACACCTGCGACGGCGGTCAGCCGGCGGCACCGAACAGCCGGGGGACCAGGGCGGACACCACCTGGTCGACGTCGAAGCCGGCGTCGATCGACGTGGTGAGCAGGTCGAGCAGGAGCCCGTCCACCGCGTAGTGCAGCAGGGCCACCTCGAAGGCGCCGCCGGGCAGCCCGGCCGCGACGTGGAAGGCCACGTCGTCGGCGTACCCCCGGCGGAGCACGTCGCCCAGCGCGCGCCGCAGCTCGGGCCGGCGGGACGCCTCCAGCCGCAACTCGAACAGGGCCCGGGTGAGGTCCGGCTCGCGCGTGGTGCGCTCGACGATGTACCGCAGGTAGTCGGTCACCAGGGCGAGGGACGGCTCGCGCCGGCCGAGGTCGGCCAGCACGGCCGGGTCGGGCGCCATCCGTTCGAAGATCCGCTCGGCGAGCCCGGCCAGCAGGGCGGCCCGGGACGGGAAGTAGTTGGAGGCGGTGCCGGTCGGCACGCCCGCCTCGGCGTCGACCGCGCGGTGGGTCAGCCCGCGGGCGCCGGCCGCGGCGAGCACGCGCAGCCCGGCGTCGGCGAGGAGCATGCGGCGTTCCGGATTTCTGGCCACGCCGACACCCTAGCAATAACCACAACAGGTGTAGTACATTCTTGCTCAACCACGACGGCCGTCGTGGTTGAGCCGAACATCGGAGCAGGTTTGCGCAAGCTCGTGTACTACGTCGCCGCCACCCTCGACGGCTTCATCGCCGCCCCCGACGGGTCGTTCGACTTCTTCCCGCTGGAGCCGGACGTGCTGGCCCACCTGGTCGCCGAATGGCCCCAGACCTTCCCCACGTTCACCCATCCCCAGTTCGGCATCGAGTCGCCGCAGGGCCGCTTCGACGCCCTGGTGATGGGCCGCGGCACCTACGACCCCGGGCTGAAGCTCGGCGTCACCAGCCCGTACGCCCACCTGAAGCAGTACGTCTTCTCCCGTTCGCTGCCCCCGTCCGACGATCCGCAGGTCGAGATCGTCGACGGTGACCCGGTCGCCTTCGTCCGCGAGCTGAAGCAGCAGCCCGGCGGGGACATCTGGCTCGCCGGCGGCGGGCAGCTCGCCGGCCAACTCCTCGGCGAGGTGGACGAGCTGGTGGTCAAGCTGCACCCGATCGTGGCCGGCAGCGGCATCAAGCTGGCCGACCGGGGCTTCGAGCCACACCGGTTCACCCTGGTCGAGGCGCGCCCCTTCGACAGTGGCGTCGTCGTCCTCCGGTACGCCGCTCCGGCACGGTAATCGGCTTGCCCGCGCCGGGCGCCTGGCCGCACGGTGGGAGCGTGACGCTCGCGACGAACCGCCGGATCCACTGGACGGACCTGCCCGACCGGGTCCGGGCCGCGGTGGAGGAGATCCTCGGTGACCGGGTGGTGGAGGCCGTCTCCCAGTCGGGCGGCTTCTCCCCCGGCACCGCCGACCGGGTGCGTACCGCCGGCGGCCGGCGAGCCTTCGTCAAGGCGGTCAGCCCGGCGCAGAACGACCGCAGCCCCGGGCTGCACCGGGCGGAGGGCCTGATCGCCGCCGCGCTGCCGCCGGCCACGCCCGCGCCTCGGCTGCTCGGCAGCTACGACGACGGCGACTGGGTGGCGCTGGTCTTCACCGACGTGGCCGGGCGGCACCCGGTGACGCCGTGGGACGCCGCCGAGCTGCGCGCCGTGCTGTCCACCCTGGCGACGATGGCCGCGGCGCTCACGCCGGCATCGGTCCCGGCGGCACCCACGGCCGCCGAGCAGCTCGCGCCGGACTTCGCCGGCTGGCGGCGGATCAGCGCCGACCCACCGGCCGACCTGGACCCGTGGGCCCGGGCCCGGCTGCCGGAGCTGAGCGCCGCCGCCGACCGAGGGCTGGCTGCCCTGGCCGGCGAGACGCTGTGCCACCTGGACGTCCGCGCCGACAACCTGCTGATCGGCCCGGACGGCACGGTCAACGTGGTCGACTGGCCGTGGGCCTGCCGCGGGCCGGCCTGGCTGGACAGCCTGATGATCCTGATCAACGTGCAGGTGTACGGCGGGCACGATCCCGAGGCGCTGCTGCGCGACCTGCCGCTCGCCACCGGGGTGGACCCGGCCGACCTGACCGGCGTACTGGCCGGGTTCACCGGGTTCTTCCTGGACGGCGCCCGGCTGCCACCGCCGCCCGGCATCCCCACGGTACGGGCGTTCCAGCGCGCCCAGGGCGACGCGCTGCTGCGCTGGCTGGCCCGCCGCCTCCCCTGACCCCGCCGCAGCATCCTGATCCTCGAGCCGCGGTCTTTCCAGCGGGTCGAGTTCCTGGGCTGCCGGCGAGCACCGTCGGGCTCCGCCCCAACCATTCGTGGGGTGGGGCGCGTTGGTAGAGGGCGAGGGGGTGGGCATGTCGGAGACGTTCCACGAGTTCGTGGCGCAGCGGTCGCCCGCGTTGTCACGGACGGCGTATCTGCTCACCGGGGACCACCAGCTCGCCGAGGACCTGTTGCAGAGCGCGCTGGCCCGGACGTACCGGCACTGGCGGCGGATCCGCGGCGGCGACCCGGAGGCGTACGTGCGCCGGGCCATGTACCACCAGCAGGTGTCCTGGTGGCGTCGGCGCCGGGTGGTGGAACGACTCGACCCGGAGCCGGTCGATCGGGGCGGCGGCGATCACGGCGACAGCACAGTGCTGCGGCTCAGCCTCCTGGCCGCGCTGCACCGGCTCACCGCACGGCAGCGGGCGGTGGTGGTGCTCCGGTTCTACGAGGACCTGACCGAGGCGCAGGTGGCGGAGGCACTGGGCTGCTCACTGGGCACGGTGAAGCGGCACGGGCACGACGCCCTGCGCCGGCTCCGGGAACTCGTCCCCGACCTGGTGGAAGCGACGCCGGAGAGGAGCACCCGATGACCGTACGGCTGCGGGAGGCGCTGCGGGAGGCGGCGGCGGACGTGCCCGCGTACCAGGTGCACGAGCGTGCGGTGCGGACCGCCCGGCGCACGCGGCAGCGGATGGCGGCGGGCGTGGCGGGGGTCCTGGTGCTGGTGGCGCTCGTGCCGCTGGCGTTGCGCGGCGGTGGCACGGGCCTGACGACGGCGCCGGCCGGTTCCGACGGCCCGGCGCTGCCCGACCGGATCGGGCTGCCGGTGTTCGGCGCGCTGCACGTCACCGACCGGCCCCGGTTGGGCCCGGCGTCGGTGATCTTCAGCGGCCAGGCACGTGGCCTCACCGGGCTACTCGACGAGAACGGCACCATCGGCGTCGTCGGGGCCGACGCGGACCGCTACCGGACCTACGAGGTGGGGTACGAGGCGCCGGTCGGCGTATCGGTGCTGCTCTCTCCCGACGGCCGGCGGATCGCCGCGCCGGGCGGGTCGAGCGAGCGTCCCCGGATCGACCTGGTGGACCTGATCGACGGCGCGGCCCGGCCGCTGCCCAGCGTGGTGCCCGGCAGCGTCAACACCGCGCCCGCCGGGTGGGCTCCGGACGGGAAGTCGCTGGTGGTGCGGGACGTTGTGCCGGCCAACCCGGAGCGCAGCGCCTACCGGGACGTGCTCAGCCTGGTCCGGCTCGACAACCGACGCGCGATCCGGCTGGCCGAGGGCGAGCAGTTGCCCATCTTCGGCAGCCCGGTCGCGTTCTCCGCGGACGGGACCCGGGTGGCCTACCAGGTCGGCAACGAGGTCAGAGTCTCCAGTGTGGGCGGGACGGCCGACCCGAGCGGTCAGCCGCTCTTCTCCTTCCCGGTGTCCGTCGACGAGGGACTGGCCGGCAAGGGCGCCTGGCTGCCGGGCGGCGGGCTGGCCCTGGTCAGCCGCGACCCGGGGAGCGACCGCTGGCGGCTGCGCCGGGTCGACCCGAGCACCGGGAAGGACCTCGGCCGACTGGAACTGCCTGGCGTTCCCGGCGTCACCACCATCCGGCTGCTCGGCTGGCGGCCGGACGGGTCCGCGCTGGTGGTCGGGTACCGGCCGGAGCCGAACGCGTCGGCCCGTTTCGACCAGCCGCTGGAGCTGGACCAGCGGACCGCGTACGGCCACGTGCGGTCGGTCCGGGTGCTCGCCCTGACGCCGGGCGCCGCCGCGCCCACCACCGTGCTCACCGCCCCGGAGCAGGTGCTCGCGGTCGACGTCGCCGACGACGTGGTGCGCTCCGGGCGGGTGCGGGACGCCGACCCGCCGTGGGGAGTGGGTGGCCGGTTCTGGTGGTGGGCGGGGCTGGTGGCGCTGCTACTGCTGGGGTATGTCGGGGTTCGCTGGGCGGTCAGGCGGGCGCGCGCACCTCGTGGGTGAGGAACGGCAGGACCGCCTCGGGCAGCGCCGGTGACGCGACGATGTCGTAGTGGGTCAGGCCGGGCAGCACGGCCAGCCGGGACGCCGGGCGGTCGGTGCCGTCCCAGCCGGCGTCCCGGCGCCCGCCGCCGAGCAGCCCGAAGAACTCCGCCACGTGGCTGACCGGTATCGAGTCGGCGTCGGCGAAGACCAGGAGCACCGGCAGGGCGAGGGCGGCCACCTCGGCGGACCAGTCGTACTCGCGCCGCAGCAGGTCACCGGTCTTGGCCCAGAGCGCCGGCCAGTCCTGTGGGCGCGGCGCCCGGCGCAGGTAGAGCTCGTGCGGCGGGGTGCCGCGCATCTGCTCGGCGACCCGCTCGTCCTGGGCCGCCATCGCGGCCAGCACCTCCGGGTACCAGCCGCCGCGCCGGCACGGCGTGGAGACCAGCACGAGGCGGCGGACCAGGTCGGGGTGCTGGATCGCGGTACGCAG
Organism: Micromonospora sp. RTBAU3-60; assembly: GCF_054963695.1. Taxonomy (NCBI): domain Bacteria; kingdom Bacillati; phylum Actinomycetota; class Actinomycetes; order Micromonosporales; family Micromonosporaceae; genus Micromonospora; species Micromonospora sp. RTBAU3-60. The sequence continues at coordinate 274,096 of NZ_JBUEGB010000003.1, forward strand.
GGCCACCCCGCCGCCGAACGAGTAGCCCATCAGGTCGGCCTGCGGCGGGCCGAGATGCCGCAGCAGCGCGGCGATGTCGTCGGCCATCGACTCGTACCGCAGGGGCCGGTCGACGTCGGCGGTGCGGCCGTGCCCCTGCAGGTCGACGCCGATCACCCGGCGGCGGGCGGCGAGGGCGGGCAGGATCGGCTGGAACATCTCCACCGCGCCGTAGCCGCCGTGCAGCAGCACCAACGGCTGGCCGGTCCCGTGCACCTCGTACCAGAGCCGCACCCCGTTGACGTCCGCGTAGCTCATCCCGCTCCTCCCGTCGTCCCGGTACCGGTACAACGACCGCCGCTCCCGGGAGTCGGGGTGGCCCCCCGACAGCTCGGGGAGACGCCGGCGTTTCGGGTGCGTTTGTCGTCGCCGGAGCGACAACAAACGCACCCGAACTCTGCCGCCGGGCCGGCGCTACTCGGCGACGTACCGCTGCAATGGCCCCTCGTCGGCGGCGGCCTCCTCGGCGGGCCAGGGGCGCAGCGTGAGCCGGTCGGTGTAATCCATGATCCGGATACGCCGCGCCCCCGCTGCCTCGGGCCAGTGGGCGGCGGGGGCGCGGTGCGGACCGGTCAGCTGACGCCGGTGACGGCCTTGACCAGGTTGATGCCGAAGTAGACCACGAACGCGGCGGAGACCGCCCACATCAGCGGGTGGATCTGCCGGGCCTTGCCCTGCGCCACCCGGATCGCCACCCAGCTCACGAAGCCGGCGCCGATGCCGTTGGTGATCGAGTAGGTGAAGGGCATGAGGGTCATGGTGAGGAACGCCGGGACCGCCACGCCCACGTCGGTGAAGTCGATGTCCTTGACCTGGCGGATCATCAGCGCGCCGACGATCACCAGCGCCGGGCCGGCGGCCTCGCTCGGCACCAGCGACACCAGCGGGGTGAGCAGCAGCGCGCCGAGGAAGAGCACGCCCGTGACCACGCTGGTCAGGCCGGTACGCCCGCCGTCCGCGATGCCCGAGGAGGACTCGACGTACGTGGTGGCCGAGGAGGCGCTGCCCGCGCCACCGGCGACCGCGGCGACACCGTCGACGAAGAGCACCTTGCCCAACCGGGGCATGTCGGTGCCGTCCGCGGTGGTCAGGCCGGCCTGCTTGGCCAGGCCCACGGTCGTGCCCATCACGTCGAAGAAGTCGGCGAGCACCAGAGTGAACACCAGCAGCAGCGCGGTCATCACGCCGACGTGGGCGAACGCGCTGAACGACACGTTGCCGAGCAGGTGCAGGTCGGGCGCCTTGACCAGCGGGTCCGGCAGGGTCGGGACGTTGAGCTGCCAGCCCCCCGGGTTGGGCTTGCCGTCGACGAACGCCGGGCCGGGCTTGGCGAAGGCGTTGACGATCACCGCGACGACGGTGGTGGCCACAATGCCGATCAGGACGCCGGCCTTCACCTTCTTGGCGACCAGGATGCCGGTGACCAGCAGGCCGACCAGGAAGACGACCGTGGTCCAGCCGCGCAGCGTGCCGTCGCCCCCGAGCTGCACCGGGACGGTGGTGCCGGCCGCGTCCGGCACCCGCCGGACCAGACCGCCGTCGACGAAGCCGATCATGGCGATGAACAGGCCGATACCTGCGGCGATGGCCGCCTTCAGCGAGGCCGGGATGGCCCGGAAGACGGCCTTTCGGAAGCCGGTCAGCACCAGCACGGTGATGATCAGACCCTCGATGACGACCAGGCCCATCGCCTCGGCCCAGCTCATCTGGGAGGCGACCGCGTACGCGACGAACGCGTTCAAGCCCAGGCCGGTCGCCACGGCGAACGGCACCCGGCCGACGACGCCCATCATGATCGTCATGACCGCCGCGACGAGGCAGGTGACTCCGGCGACCGGCGCGATGCCGAGCAGGTTGCCGTCCTTGTCGGGCGCGGTGCCGATGATCAGCGGGTTGAGCACGACGATGTACGCCATCGTCGCGAAGGTGGTGATCCCGGCGAGCACCTCCCGCTTGACGGTCGAGCCACGACGGGTGATCTCGAAGAAGCGGTCGAGGCGGCCGCGCTCGGCGGGTTCCGCCGACTCGACCGGGGCAGCAGAATCCTGCGTAGTCACGCTCATGGCGTGGCCTTACTCCGTTCCGGGTTGGCCCGCCGGACGCGCCGGCCGGGCGGTGGGGGTGCAGTCGTCCCGATTCGGTTGGCCCGGAGAACGTCGGGACGGCTGGGCTCCACGGATCCCCGTGAAGCGCTACGAAGCCGCACCCCGGTCGGGGAGCGACTTCGCACCCCTACCTTAACCGCCGGGTAACGGCAGGTGACCTGCCCCTACGCGCCACCCGAGCAGAGGGTGGGCAAGCTCACGCCGGACCGCGGCTCAACCGGCCTTCTCGTCCGGCTCCACGTCATGCCAGCGGGCCCGGAAGTCGGCCTCGTGCCTCTCGTAGGTGGTCCGTTCCTCGAAGACGACCGCGAGCAGGGCTTTGCGCGCGTCGGCCATGACCACCAGCTCGACCGCCACCATCCCCACGCAGATGACCGTCAGCAGGCCCAGGGTCGCCAGCCCCGGCAGGTGCTGGGCGAGCGGGATCGCCGCCCCGAGCACGAGGACGGTGCCGACCCGCGTCCAGGAGAGGGTGCGCAGGGTGCGGGCCTGGAACAGCATGTTGCCGCAGAGATAGCCGGCTACCCCGCCAAAGAGCAGCGGTACGGCGGAACCGTGGGGCGGCGGCTCGGCAAGGGGAACAGACCGGTCGGCGATCTGGCGCACGATCTCCTCGGCGCCGATGGCGAACAGGATGATGCCGGCGATCATCACCAGGTGGCAGTAGCCGTAGGCGTCCCGCGCCATGGCCACCCGTAGGCGCTCCAGCGCGGCGTGCTGCGCGATCCGCGCGGCCGGCGCGATCACGTCGAAATGCGCCCACCAGAGGGCGGCGGTGAAGACGACGCCGAGGACCGCCGCGACGACTGCCCGTCCGGTGACCGGTCGGCCCAGCAGGTTACCGCCCACGCCGACGGAAATGATCGACTCGCCCAGGGCGATGATGAGGATGAGGTCGTACCGCTCGGTCCAGTGCTCTGCAGAGGTCACCATCCAGCCCCACGCGCCGGCGACCAGGCCGCTGCTGTACTGGAGCACGACGACGGCCAGCCAGAGCCCGTCGCGCACCATCGCAGCCCGACCTATGTTGTCGATGAACGGCGGGATCAGCGCGGCGCTCAGCAGCAGAGCCGTGCTGATCATCAGTTCCGGGGAATACTTCAGCAGCAGCCGGCGCTCGCCCGGCTTCTCCCGCGCGACGTGCCAGTACAGCAGCAGATGCACGCCCCGGATCACCACATAGCTGAGAGCCACGACCACCGGCCCGGCCGCCCGGTACCTCGGGTCGCCGAAGGCCTGCGGCAGGGCCAACGCGAAGGAGAAGAGCGCGGCCATCGCGACGACCATCAACGCCGGCACGAAGCCCACGCCGAGCCGGACCCGCGTCCCGACCACCGTGTGGATCACCCAGACCCACCAGAGCACGGCCAGCACCAGCATCGCGTGCAGCAGGTTGGCGCCGGTGACGCTCATGGCGGTGGCTCGCGTGATGATGAAGAACGAGAATACGAAGACCAGATCGAAGAAGACCTCGAACCGCTCGACGCGGGCACCAGGCGCTACCGCAACGGCCGGCCCCATCCGCTCGGTCCACCGGGTGCGCCCCACCGACCGAGTCTCTCAGCACGTGGCACTCGTGACGGCCGTTGCCGGCGCTGCCACCGGAACCGGTGGTGTCCGGGGAACAAGACCCAGGAGATTCCCTCCCGTCGACGTTGGCACTAGCGCCAATAGGTTGGCTATGGAAACCTATTGGCATGACCACTGATTCGGTACCCGCCGGCGGCGATCCCCGCCGGCTGCTGTCGGACGTACGCGCCCTCGCCCACCAGGTGCGTCGTGACCAGCGGGTGACCTGGGTCGCGCTGCTGGTGCTGGCCGTGGTGACGTTCGCGGCTATCCCCTTCGACTGGTACTCCCTCAACGTCGACTGCGGGTCCGCGAGCGCGTGGATCAAGGACGCCAACGGCGGCTCCTCGTGCCACATCACGGGTCGGGGCGCGATGTTCTACTGGCCGCCGGCGCTGCTGCTGGCGTACACGGCGATCGCCGTGTACGCCGTGCGGGTCGCCCGGGCGAGGGGGGTGGGCGTCCGGGTGCTGCCGTACGCGATCACCGGCGCCGCCCTGACCGTCTTCCTGTTCATCGTCGCGTGGGTGCTGGTGCGCGTGTACTTCGCCAGCCATCCGGCGCCGACCCACCCGTTCCCGTACTGGGTGATGCTGCTGGACCGTCTGGTCGCACCGTGGGGCACGATCGGGGTCGCGCTGCTGGTGCTGGCCCGGCTGGAGCGCAACGTCGCGCTGCTCCTGTTCACCGTCGGGTACCTGGCGGTGGTCCTGGTGCCGATCAACTTCGGCTGGCATCCCTCCTGGGGATACCGGGGGATCCTGGGGGCTTTCCTGCCGCAGCAGATCATCAACGGCACCGTACTGCTGCTGGGCGCGGTCGGCTTCGCGCTGGCCCGCTGGCGGCGCCGGTGACCGCCGAGGCCGGGGCCCCGGACCCGCACGAGCCGTCCGCCCACCCGGTCACCGGCCTGGACGACGTGGTGCACCAGCGGGTCCGCCTCGGCATCCTCACCATCGCGCACGAGGCACGCCGGGTCGAGTTCGGCTACCTGCGCGCTCAGTTGCAGCTGACCGCCGGCAACCTCTCCAAACACCTCGGCGTGCTGGAGACGGCCGGCCTGATCGAGATCGAGAAGGGCTACGAGGGCAAGCGTGGCCGCACCTGGATCACGCTCACCGCCGCCGGCAGCACCGCGCTCGCCGAAGAGATCGAACGACTGAAACTGCTCATCACGCGGCTCGAGACCACCGACCCCGCGGAGGACCGATGACCACCGCACTGACCCGCCGACACCTGCTCACCGCCGCGCTCGCCGCCGGGGTCGCCGTGCCGCTCGGCGGCACCGGCCGCGGGTGGGCGGCCCCCAGGGCCGGGTGGGCGAACGCCTCCGGAACCGTGGCGCCGGCCGCGCCCGGCCCGGCACGGCTCACGCTGCCTCCACCCACCGGGCCGCACCGCGTCGGCACCGGGTCGCTGCACCTCATCGACAGATCCCGCCCGGATCCCGTAGCCGGCCCGGGACACCAGCGCGAACTGATGGCCAGCGTCTGGTATCCCGCCGCCGGGGATGCCCGGCGTCATCCGCTGGCACCGTGGATGCCCGCCGCGCCACTGCGCGCGCTGCTCGTGTCCAATGGGTTCGACGCCGATGCCGCGGCGGCTCCCCTCACGGCCGGCCACGAGGGAGCTCCGGCACTCCGCGCACCCGACCGGCTGCCCGTGATCATGTTCTCCCACGGCAACGACGGTCACCGTGCCGAGGCCACCATCGTGGTCCAGGAACTCGCCAGCCACGGCTACGTCGTGGTCACGGTGGATCACACATACGACGGATTCAGCGAATTTCCCGACGGCCGGCTCACCGTCCCCGTCGGCGATCTGCCGTTCACACCGTGGGATCACGCCCGCGACATCCGGTTCGTCCTCGACCGCATCGAGGACCTCGCCGCCGGCCGCAACCCCGACGCCGAGCGCCGCCCGCTGCCGGCCGGCCTGGGCACCGCGCTCGACCTGCGTCGCATCGGCATGTTCGGCTGGTCGAAGGGCGCGACCGCGACCGCCCTCGTCATGAACACCGACCGGCGTGTGCGGGCCGGGCTCGGCTTCGACGGCCCGATGCAGTCGCTGCCACCGGTCACCGACCTCGACCGGCCGTTCATGCTGATGACCGCGGAGTTCACCCGGGCCGCCGAGCCGAGCGTCGCCCAGTTCTGGTCGCACCTGCAGGGATGGCGGCTCAACGTGCACGCCGACGGCGCGCTCCACGGGGCGTACTGCGACCACCAGTGGCTGGTCCCGCAACTGGCGACGATCATCGGGATGAGCGACGAGGACCTCGCGAGCTGGGTCGGCACCCTTGACCCGGCCCGGGCGGTACGGATCCAGCAGGCGTACCCGCTCGCGTTCTTCGACCTGCACCTACGCCACCGGCGGCAGCGCCTGCTCAACGGCCCGAACCCGGCCTTCCCAGAGGTGCGGTTCGTCCCCTGACCCACTCCGAGCGGGATTTCAGCCGGCCACCCCGCTGCCGCCGCGACTGCCACCGGACCTCGCGGGCAAGCCACAGGTCACGCTGTCACCGCTGCTGTCATCGCCCGAGGACCTGATCTTCGGGTCAGCGTCTCCGCTGGTGGTACGTGGTGGGCGCGGCAGGTTTCGAACCTGCGACCCCTCGCTTGTAAGGCGAGTGCTCTCCCACTGAGCTACGCGCCCCGAACGCCCGTACGCCGGGCCGGAGTTCGGCAAAGCTTACCTGCCGGGCTCCGACCCGGTCGAACGGCGTACCTGGGGTGGGATCAGGCGGCGACGGCGTCGGCCAGCGCCTTGCGCCAGCCCTGCTGGTCGCGGGCCTCCCCGGGCATGTTCATCTCGGCGAACCGGACCACGCCGGCCTTGTCGATCACGAACGTGCCGCGGTTGGCGATGCCCGCGACGTCGTTGAAGACGCCGTACGCCTGGGCCACCGCGCCGTGCGGCCAGAAGTCGGCCAGCATCGGGAACTGGTAGCCCTCCCGGTCGGCCCAGATCTTGTGGCTGTAGACGGAGTCGACGCTGACGGTCAGCACCTGGACGTCGTCGTTGACGTACTCGTCGAGGTTGTCCCGCACCTCGCACAGCTCGCCCTGGCAGATGCCGGTGAAGGCGAGCGGGTAGAAGACCAGCAGCACGGTGCGCTTGCCGCGGAAGTCGGAGAGCCGGACCTCCTGGTTGTTCTGGTCCTTGAGCACGAAGTCCGGCGCCTCGGCGCCAACCTCGATGGGCATGCGAGCTCCTTGGGTCGAGTCTGGAGATGATCAGCCTGCCACATCCGGCGGCACCGGCCGCCGGGTGCGTACGGTTGGCTACTTCTTGCTCTTCGACCCGCGCCGGAGCACGAGACGGGCGCCGCTCCAGTCCCGCCCCGCGTTGATCGTGGAGGTCTGCTGGAGGCCGGCGGTCTGCGCGCTCTCGGCCACCTCGCTCGGCTCGACGTGACCGTCCCGGCCGGCCTTGGGGGTCAGGAGCCAGACCACGCCGTTGTCGGCCAGCGGTCCGAGGGCGTCGACGAGGAGCTCGAAGAGGTCACCGTCGCCGTCGCGGTACCAGACGAGAACCGAGTCGACCACCTCGTCGGTGTCCTCGTCGACCAGATCCCCACAGCGGTCGGTCAGGGCGTCCCGGAGATCCTGGTCGACGTCATCGTCGTAGCCCATCTCCATGACGACCATCCCCGGCTCGATCCCGAACCGGTCCGCCAGGCTGCGTACCCCGTCGGCGGCCTGACCAGCGGTCGCGCTCACTGTCGCGTGCCTCCTCATCTCATCCCTGCTCGCGCCGTCGTCCGACGCCGTTCCGCCCAGTCCACACAGTTGTGGCTCGCCGCGCAAGTGGCGCACCGGGTGGAACGGAATTTACCGTGCCAGCAGCGTACGGGCACCCTCGGTGATGGCTTCCTCGGAGACCAGAACCTGACGTGCTGCCGGACCTAATGGTACAAACGAGTCAAGTCCGGCGACTCTTCGTGCCGCCCCGACGTATCCGCCGTCCACCAGGGCGGCGAGCACGCCCTCGCCCACCCCGCCGGACCGGCGGGTCTCGTCGACCACCAGCACCCGGCCGGTGGCCGACGCCTCCCGGATGATGTCCGCCACCGGCAGCGGAGCGAGCCACCGCAGGTCCACCACCCGGGTGCCGATCCCCTCGTCGGCGAGGGCGGCCGCCGCGCGCAGCGACATCCGTACGCCGTTGCCGAAGGTGATGATCGTGACGTCCTCGGCGGAGCCGACCCCGTACACCCGGGCCCGGCCGATCGGCACGTGTCCGGCGGCAAAGGCGCCCGGCGCGGCGTACTCGGCCAGCCATTCGCCGTCGCCGTCGGCGTACAGGTCGCGGGTGTGGTAGAGCGCGATCGGCTCCAGGAAGACGCACACGCTGCCGTCCACCGCCGCCGCGGCCAGGCAGGTCCGGAGCATGGGCGCGGCGTCGTCCGGCCGCGCCGGCACGGCGATCACCAGCCCCGGCACGTCCCGGAGCACGGCCACCGAGTTGTCGTTGTGGAAGTGGCCGCCGAACCCCTCCTGGTACGCCAGCCCGGCCACCCGCACCACCATCGGGTTGCGGAACGCCCCCCGGGAGAAGAAGCGCATGGTGGCCGCCTCGCCCCGCAGCTGGTCCTCGGCGTTGTGCAGGTACGCCAGGTACTGGATCTCCGGCACCGGCAGCATTTCGGCCACGCCGGCGCCCAGCCCGAGCCCGAGGATCGAGGTCTCGTCGAGCAGCGTGTCGAAGACCCGGGCCGGGCCGAACCGGTCCCGCAGCCCCTTCGTCACCCCGTACACCCCGCCCTTGGCGGCGACGTCCTCGCCGAAGACGGCCATCCCGGGGTGGTCCAGCATCCCGTCGGTGAGCGCCGCGTTGATGCTCTGCGCCAGGGTGAGCGGCCCGGCCAGCTCCGGCAACCTGCCACCGAACGCCTCGGCCCGGGCGCCCGCGCGGGGCCCGGCCGCCCGGTCCGCCGCCTCGGCCACCGCGCGCGAGATCCGTACCGGCCGGCGGGGGGCCAGCTCCGCCACCACCTCGACCGGCGACGCCAGCTTCGGCTCGTCGAGCACCTCCTCGGCGAGCCGGCGGATCTGCCACCCGCGCTCGTCGTACCGGGCCAGCAGCTCCTCGCCGGTGGCGTAGCCCGCGGCCACCAGCAGCCGGGCGGTGGCCAGCAGGGGGTCCCGCGCGACGTCCGCGGCGATCTCGGCCGGGCTCCGGTACGCGGTCTCCGCGTCGGCCCCGGCATGCCCCATCAGCCGTACGGTGCTCAGGTGCAGCACGGCCGGCCGCCGGTGCCGGCGCACCCAGGCGGCCGCCTCCCCCGTCACCCGGTACGCCTCGACCGGATCGGTGCCGTCGGCGGCGAAGTAGCGGATCCCCGGCTTGGCGCGCAGGGTGGCGGCCACCCAGCCCTGCGGGGAGCGGACGCTGATGCCGAGCCCGTTGTCCTCGCAGACGAAGAGGACCGGGATGCGCAGGCCGGTGTGGTCGTACCAGCCGGCGGTGTTGAATGCGGCCGTGGCGGTGGCGTGGTTGACCGAGGCGTCGCCGAACGAGCAGACCACGATGGCGTCCGGCGGCCACGGCGAACCGGTGGCGGTGTCCCCGCCGGCCTCGGCCGGCGTCCCGGGCACCCGCCCGCCGCCGACCCGGCGCAGCCGCTCCAGGGCGAGCCCCATGCCGACCGCCCGGGGCAGGTGGGACGCGATGGTCGAGGTGGTCGGGATGACCGCGAGATCCGCCCGGCCGAACACCTTGTGCCGGCCCCCGGCGATCGGCTCCTGCGCCGAGGCGACCATCCCGCGCAGTACGTCCCGCGCCGCCACCGCGTACGCGTCGTCGGGATCCGGCGCGGGCAGCGCCGGCCGGCCGGCGGCCACGGCCACCCCGGCCTGGGCGGGTGCCGGGCGGCCGGTGGCCTCCGGGTGCTCGCCGGGCCTGGTGGCGGCCGTCGGCTCGGGCCCGACCGCGTCGGGTACGGCGTCGGGCGAGGTCGCCGGGCCACCGGTCGGGAGCGCGGTCGACGGGGCAGAGGTCCCGATCTCCGTGGCGTCCTCGGTGGAGTCCGCGTCCCCCGTCCCGGCGTCGGACGTGTCGGCCGCGCGTCGGGGTTCGGGTATCCGTGCGGCCGCGGGGGCCTGCGCGGCGGGCTCCGCATCCTCGGGATCGTCGTCGCCGGCCGCCTCGGCGCCGGCGGGCCCATCAGGGAAGCCGCCCGCCGCTTGGGCGGCGCGCAGGCAGTAGAAGGCCCCGGACCGGTAGTGCAGCAGGGCGGGATCGGTCGGCCGCAGGGCGGCCGCCACGGCGGCGTTGCCCTCGTGGCCCGCCGAGCTGATGGTGTAGTACCCCTCGCCGAAGCTGCGCAGCCACCGTCCGGCGAGGTCCAGCAGGCGGCTGGTCACCTGGGCGTCGAAGAGGGCCAGCACCTGCGCTCCGGTCAGCGACGCGCCGTCGGGCAGCGGTTCGCCCAGGTCACGCCGCTGGGCGGGCGCGTCGAGCGCGGCCAGGGCCGCCCGGAAACGGTCGTCGAGATCTTGCGGGGTGGTCACGTCGGACAGCATTACCGACGGAGGGCCAGGTCGCCCAGCCGGACACGTTCCGCCTGGCCGGGATCAGACCTCGCCGCACTGCTCCGGGCAGCCGCCGTCGGAGACCTTCCAGACCAGCTCGCGCAGGGTGGCCAGCTCTGCGGTGCTGAGCCCGCCGAGGAGTCGGGAGTCCGACATCACCTGGCGCACCCGGTCCCGGACGCGCCGGCCCGCCTCGGTGACCACCAGCGTCTTCTGCCGCCGGTCGGCCGGGTCGACCCGGCGCTCCACCAGCCCGGCCTGCTCCAGCTTGTCGACCAGGGCGGTGACGTTGGAGCGGTCGCAGCCCAGCTGCTCGGCCAGGTCGCGGCCGGGCAGCGGACGGTCGGGGTCGAGCTCGTGCAGGGCCCGGGCGGCGGCCGGGGTGAGCCCCAGCGCGGCGATCTCCTCGTCCTGGTAGTGCCGCATCGCCGCGGCGATGTGCAGGATCCGGCGCACGGTGTCCCCGGCCAGGCCGGAGCGGTCGCCCGCGGCCGGGCCGGCGGTGGAGACGAAGGGTTGCGCCATACCTCACATCGTACTTGTGAACCAATAGTGGAGGTGCTCAACTATTGACCGGCTCACGCAAATCACGTCGAGTTCCGTCACTGGAGGCGCAACATGTCCGAATTCTCTGTCCTGGCCCTCGCCGGCAGCCTGCGCGAGGCGTCGTTCAACACCGCCCTCATCCGGGCGGCGCAGCGGCTCGCGCCCGCGGGCATGACCATCGAGCGATACCGCGACCTCGGCGCCATCCCGCCGTTCAACGAGGACGTCGAGCCGACCCCGCCGGCCGCCGTGGTGGACCTGCGGGAGCGGATCGCCGCCGCGGACGCCCTGCTCATCGCCACGCCGGAGTACAACTACGGGGTGCCCGGCGTACTCAAGAACGCCCTCGACTGGGCCTCCCGGCCGAGCTTCCCGATCACCTCGTGGGTCTCCCCGCTCGCCCACAAGCCGATCGCCATCGTCGGGGCCGCCCCGACCGGGATGGGCACCGTCCGGGCCCAGCTCCAGCTCCGCCAGCTCTTCCTCTGGACCGACTCCGCCGTGGTCACCAAGCCGGAGATCATCGTGACCAACGCCCACGAGAAGCTCGCCCAGGACGGCACGGTCAAGGACGAGACCACGGAGACCCTGCTCCGCACCCTGCTCGACGCCCTGGCCACCAAGATCCGCGTCACCCAACTGGCCGCCACCGCCGCCTGACCCGGGCTCCCTCCCGAGCACCCGGATTCACGGAAAGAGTGGCCAGTCCGCGCCGGCCGGCCACTCTTTCCGTGAAAGCGGGCCCCGCGCCGGCGCGAGGCCCGGGTCAGCCGGGGAGGAAGGAGAAGCGGACCTTGCGGGTGGGGTTGTCGCCGTTGGTGTCGACCAGGCAGAGGGACTGCCAGGTGCCAAGCGCCAGCCGCCCGCCGAGCACCGGCAGGGTCGCGTACGGCGGGACGAAGGCCGGCAGCACGTGGTCCCGGCCGTGCCCGGGCGAGCCGTGCCGGTGCCGCCAGCGGTCGTCGGTGGGAAGCAGGTCGTCCAGCGCGCGCAGCAGGTCGTCGTCGGAGCCGGAGCCGGTCTCGATGAGGGCCAGCCCGGCGGTGGCGTGCGGCACGAAGACGTGCAGCAGCCCGTCCCCCTGGCCAGAGACGAATCGCTCGGCCTCGGCAGTGATGTCCCGGACGGTCGGCCGGGACCCGGTCTGGACGCTGATCTCCTCACTCCGCATACGGCGCATTCTGCCGCAGCCGCCCGGAGCGCGCCGCGAACCGCGCAGCACTAGCGCAGGCGCCGGTCGCGCCAAGTTACTGGCGGGTACCTGTGTTCAGCGTCGCGTCTGGGGGAGGGAGACGTGACGACATGCGCCACGAGGGGGCAGGATGGCGCTAGAGACCTATCCCACACAGAACCGAGGGAACGCCTGTGGCTACGGAACGCAAGCGCCCGGTGATCACCGCTGGTCTGCCGAGCCAGCTTCCGGACATCGACCCTGAAGAGACCAGCGAATGGGTCGAGTCACTCGACGGTGTCATCGACGAGCGCGGGACAAAGCGCGCCCGCTACGTCATGCTGCGCCTGCTGGAGCGGGCCCGCGAGCGCCAGGTCGGGGTGCCGTCCCTGACCACCACCGATTACATCAACACCATCCCGCCGGAGCGCGAGCCGTGGTTCCCGGGTGACGAGCACATCGAGCGGCGGATCCGGGCGTACATCCGGTGGAACGCCGCCATGCTGGTGCACCGGGCCCAGCGCCCGGAGATCGGCGTGGGCGGCCACATCTCCACCTTCGCCAGCTCCGCGTCGCTCTACGAGGTGGGCTTCAACCACTTCTTCCGGGGCAAGGACCACCCGGGCGGCGGCGACCAGATCTTCTACCAGGGCCACGCCTCCCCCGGCATGTACGCGCGGGCCTTCATGGAGGGCCGCCTCAGCGAGGACCAGCTCGACGGCTTCCGCCAGGAGCTGTCGCACCCGGGCGGTGGGCTGCCGTCGTACCCGCACCCGCGGCTGATGCCGGACTTCTGGGAGTTCCCCACCGTCTCGATGGGTCTCGGCCCGATCAACGCGGTCTACCAGGCCCGGTTCAACCGCTACCTGCACCACCGGGGCATCAAGGACACCTCCCAGCAGCACGTCTGGGCGTTCCTCGGCGACGGTGAGATGGACGAGGTGGAGTCGCTCGGCGCGATCGGCGTGGCCGCCCGCGAGGAGCTGGACAACCTCACCTTCGTGATCAACTGCAACCTGCAGCGGCTGGACGGCCCGGTCCGTGGCAACGGCAAGGTCATGCAGGAGCTAGAGGCGTTCTTCCGGGGCGCCGGCTGGAACGTGATCAAGGTGGTCTGGGGCCGGGAGTGGGACCCGCTGCTCGCGGCGGACACCGACGGCGCCCTGGTCAACCTGATGAACACCACGCCCGACGGCGACTACCAGACCTACAAGGCGGAGTCCGGGGCGTACGTGCGGGAGCACTTCTTCGGCCGCGACCCGCGTACCCGCAAGATGGTCGAGCACCTCAGCGACGACGAGATCTGGAACCTCAAGCGGGGTGGCCACGACTACCGCAAGCTCTACGCGGCCTACAAGGCGGCGATGGAGCACACCGGCCAGCCGACGGTGATCCTGGCCAAGACCATCAAGGGCTGGACGCTGGGCTCGCACTTCGAGGCCCGCAACGCCACCCACCAGATGAAGAAGCTGACGCTGGAGGACCTGAAGCTCTTCCGCGACCGGCTCTACCTGGACATCCCGGACAAGCAACTGGAGGAGAACCCCTACCTCCCGCCGTACTACCACCCGGGTGCGAAGTCCGAGGAGATCGAGTACCTGCACGAGCGGCGGAAGCAGCTCGGCGGCTACCTGCCGACCCGCCGGACCGCCGGCAAGGTCCTGCAGATCCCGGGCAGCGAGCGCTTCTCCGACGTCAAGCGCGGCTCGGGCAAGCAGAAGGTCGCCACCACCATGGCCTTCGTCCGCCTGCTCAAGGACGTGATGAAGGACAAGGAGTTCGGCAAGCGCTGGGTGCCGATCATCCCGGACGAGGCCCGCACCTTCGGCATGGACTCGCTCTTCCCGACCGCGAAAATCTACTCGCCGCACGGCCAGCGCTACACCTCGGTGGACCGGGAGCTGTTCCTGTCCTACAAGGAGGCCACCGGCGGCCAGATCCTGCACGAGGGGATCAACGAGGCCGGCTCGGTCGCCTCGTTCACCGCGGCCGGCACCTCGTACGCCACCCACGGCGAGCCGATGATCCCGATGTACATGTTCTACTCGATGTTCGGGTTCCAGCGGACCGCCGACGGGCTGTGGGCCGCGGCCGACCAGATGGCGCGGGGCTTCCTGCTCGGCGCGACCGCCGGCCGGACCACGCTCAACGGTGAGGGCCTCCAACACGAGGACGGCCACTCGCTGCTGATCGCCGCCACCAACCCGGCGGTCGTCGCCTACGACCCGGCGTTCGCGTACGAGATCGCGCACATCGTGGAGAACGGCCTGCACCGGATGTACGGCGAGGCGCAGGAGAACGTCTTCTACTACCTCACCGTCTACAACGAGCCGATCTTCCAGCCGGCCGAGCCGCAGGGCGTGGACGTCGAGGGCATCCTCAAGGGCATCTACCGCTACTCGCCCGCCCCGCAGGTCGGCGGAGACGCGCCGAAGGCAAACATCCTCGCCTCCGGCACGGGCATGCAGTGGGCGCTCAAGGCGCAACAGCTGCTCGCCGAGGACTGGGGGGTGGCCGCCGACGTCTGGTCGGTGACCTCCTGGACCGAGCTGCGCCGGGACGCGGTGGAGTGCGAGGAGCACAACCTGCTCAACCCGGGCGCGGAGCAGCGGGTGCCGTACATCCAGCGGAAGCTGGCCGACGCCGAGGGGCCCAAGGTCGCGGTCAGCGACTGGATGCGCGCGGTACCGGACCTGATCGCCCGCTGGGTACCCGGCGACTACACCTCGCTCGGCACCGACGGCTTCGGCATGTCGGACACGCGGCACGCGCTGCGCCGCCACTTCCACGTGGACGCCGAGTCGGTGGCCGTCGCGACGCTGCGCCAGCTCGCCCTCCGCGGCGCGGTGCCGGCCCACGTGCCGGCCGAGGCCGCCAGCAAGTACGCGCTGGAGGACGTCAACGCCGCCCCGGTCGGCGAGACCGGCGGCGACAGCTGACCCATCCGGCACGAAGGGCCCGGCGCGGGTGCGCCGGGCCCTTCGTCGTTCGTCGGGTCCCTCTCCCGGGACTCGCCCGGCCGCCGTTCGGGATCGCGCTCTATCCCGGATGTAGTGGCCTCAGCCGCACCCGGGATGCCACTACCTCGTCCAAACAGCACGATCTTGCCAGCGCGGGCATGCGCCAGTACCGGGGCGTCAGTCCTCGGCGGGCGTGCCGGCCGCCGCTCGAAGGCGATCGCCGGCGCCGCCGAGGACCGGCTCGCCGTGACCGAAGCAGGCCAGGTCGACGTCGAGGGCCGCCAGGCGGCGGAAGGACTCCGCGGCCCGGGCCCGGTCGACGTGGAAGACCCCGAAGATCACCTCACCGCCGTACTCGGCGGCCACGTCGCCGGTGAAGAGCAGCCGGTGCCGGGGCAGGTGCAGCGCCACACTGCCATCGGTGTGCCCGGGCGTACCCACCACCTCGGCGCCGCCGCCGAAGTCGAGCAGGTCCCGGTCGGTCACCTCCCGGTCGACCCGCACGGGCGGGGCCGGGGGCAGCCCGGCGGCGACCCGGGCGTGCAGGTCCCGTTCGGCCTCGGTGAAGGCGGGCGGCGGGCCGGGCCGCTCGCCGCGGAGCACCGGCGCGTCGGCGGCATGGGCCACCACCTCCACGTCGCCCCAGGCGGCGACCTCGGCGGCCGCCCCGGCATGGTCGTCGTGGAAGTGGGTGAGCACCACCCGGCGCAGGTCGGCGCGGCCGAGGCCGAGGTCGCGTAGCGAAGCGTCGATCGCCGGCCCCGACCCGGCCGGCCCGGTGTCGACCAGCGTGACGCCGTCGTCGTCGAGCCAGAGGTACGCCTGGAAGGTGCCGAGGAGAAGCCGGTACAGCCGGGGGTGGAGCCGTTCGCTGCTCATCGGGC